>NZ_JBHVVE010000004.1:0-473579 GCF_042883725.1 Kitasatospora sp. NPDC058184 | reverse complement strand
CCGCGACACCGGCCACCTGGAGGTCGACGGTGCCGTCCGCCGCCACGGCCTGCGCCGCCGGCACGCCGATCGGCTGACGGGTGTCCAGCAGCCGGGCCGGACCCTGGGCATGGAACAGCGAACCCTTCGGGCCGTAGTAGCCCGCCAGGTCGGCGACCAGGTGCACCGTGCCGCCGGAGGCGTTGTGGAAGGACACCTTGCCGTCCACCACCGGCACCGTCACCAGGTTCGAAACCGTACGCCCGGCTGGCCAGTTGAGGTTGGAGGTGTTCGGCACCGCGGCACCGTGCGGGTAGACGGTCAACCAGCCGTCGACCTGCGGATCGGTGACCGTCACGTTCATCGTCACGGCCGTCACGCCCTCCACCGGAACGCCCGCGACACCGGCCACCTGGAGGTCGACGGTGCCGTCCGCCGCCACGGCCTGCGCCGCCGGCACGCCGATCGGCTGACGGGTGTCCAGCAGCCGGGTCGGACCGGCCGGGGTGAAGGCGCTGCCGATGTCGAGCATCTCGTAGGCACCGCGGTCGCGGAAGCCGCTGCCCGTACCGGTGTTGGCGACCGTCGGGTCGTCCACCGGGGCCTGGCCGCCGCGGTCGGTCGGCAGCATGCCCGGGGCGGTCTCGTCCGCCGAGTCGATCCGGTGGTCGACCGGGGCGTCCGGGCCCTTCGGCACGTAGGTCAGGGCGACGAAGTCGTGCACGCCCTGGCCGCTGTTCGCGGTGAGCTGGTCCTGGGTGCCGAAGGCGGCGCCGGCCCAGCTGTAGGGCGCGCCGCCGCTGCGCGGGTCGATCAGGTTGTAGTCGACCTTGGTGCCCGCGGTGGCGTTCGCCCCGACGGTGATCCCGGTGGCGGCGGCCGGGGTGGCGCAGGCCGCGCTCTGGTTCTTCGCGGTGTTCACCACGTTGTTCTCGACCACCGCGCCGGTCGAGCCGCCGTCCAGCACGATCCCGGCGAAGCAGGACGAGGTGACGGTGTTGGCCACCACGACGGTGTTCGGCGCGTCCTTGACCAGGATCCCGGTCATGTCGGACACGTAGTTGGCCTGGACCACGTTGGTGGTCAGGACGGTCCCGGTGGAGCCGCCGTCGACCTGGAGCAGCGGGCCGGGCGCGTAGCTGAAGTCGCCGCGGGCCCAGGTGACCTTGTCGGAGGCGTCGGTGATCCGGACGCCGCCGCCCGAGGCCGCGATGTTGGTGAAGGAGACGTCGTGCCCGCCGTCGACCACGACGGCCGGACGCTGGTTGCTCAGCACCGTCAGGTTCTCGAAGCGCAGGTGGTCGGCGCCCTTGACCACGATGGCGCTGTCCGGGTGGTTCGGCGCCCCGCCGCTGAGCGAGGCGACGCCGCCCGGCGAGTACTGCTGGGCCTGGCTGCGGAAGGTGATCGGGGCGTCGGCGGTGCCGGAGCGGGTCACGGTCACCGCGGTGTCGACGTAGGACCCGGCCGCGATCTCGACGGTCTGCCCCGGCTGGACGACCGCCGCGGCGGCCGCGACGTGGCAGAACGGCGCCGACTGGGCGCCGCTGCCGCTGTCGGTGCAGTGCGCACCCGCGGCGTTGTTGACGTAGAGCGTGCCGCCTGCCGCAGCCGCGCTGCTCGCACCGACGGCCGGCAGACCGACCGTCCCTACGAGCAGCGCGCCGACGGTCAGCGCGGATCGGACTCTGGACACGAATCCCCCCTGGTCACAGCGATCTCAGATCGCTAGGCAACCCTCGCCGCCGGACATCCCGGGGAAGGGCGCGGACATCCTTCCACGGGCTGTTCGGTCGGTACCAGGAGATTTTTCCCGAACTCCGGTGGGCGCGCGGGGCGTCGGCCGTCGCCGGTGTCCCGCGCGGCGCGTCAGCGCCCCGGGCGGACGGTGATGTCGGTGATCTCCGCGTCGCGGGAGGCGTCGAGGGCGGCGAGGACCGCCTTGGCGACGGACTCCGGCTCGATCCAGCGGTCGGCGTCGTACTCCTTGCCCTCCTGCTGGTGCACCTTGACCTGCATCGCGGTGGCGGTGCGGCCGGGGTAGACGGAGGTGACCCGGACGCCGTTGGCGTGCTCCTCGTGGCGCAGCGCGTCGGCGAGCGCCTTGAGGCCGTGCTTGCTGGCCGCGTACGCCGACCACTCGGCGTGGGCGTTCAGGCCGGCGCCGGAGTTCACGAAGAGCACGTGGCCCTTGACCAGCCGGATCGACGGCAGCAGGAGGCGGGTCAGCTCGGCGGGGGCGACGAGGTTGACGTTGAGCGTCTCCTGCCAGGCCTTGGGGGTCAGGTCGCCGACCGGGCCGAGCTCGACGACGCCCGCGACGTGCAGGAGGGAGTCGAGCTCGACGGGCAGCTGCTGGTGGCCGAAGGCCCAGGAGAGCTTGCCCGGGTCGCCGAGGTCCCCGACGAGGGTGCGGGCCCCGGGGAAGCGCTCGCGCAGCTCGGCGGCCCGGCGGGCGTCGCGGGCGAGCAGCCAGAGCTCGTCCCCGCGCTCGGCGAGTCGCTCGGCGAGGACGGCGCCGATGCCGGAGCCGGCGCCGGTGATCAGATGTGCAGCCATGGACCCGATCCTCTCAGGCCTTGAGCTGGGCGAAGACCTCGGCGGGGGTGTCCGCGAAGGTGATCAGCTCGGCGAGCGGGCGCGGCAGGAAGCCCTCGGCGTCCATCCGCTCCATCTGGGTGCGCAGGCCGGAGTAGAAGCCCTCGGTGTCCAGCACGACCACCGGCTTGTCGAACATCCCGTGCTTCTTGAGCTCCAGCACCTCGGTCACCTCGTCCAGGGTGCCCAGCCCGCCCACCAGGACGACGATCGCGTCGGCCCGGGCCGCCAGCTCCGCCTTCCGCTCGGGGAGGTCGGCGGTCCACACCAGCTCGTCGGCGCCGACGTACGCCTTGTGCCGCAGCATCTCGACCATCACGCCGACCAGTCGGCCGCCGGCCGCCTTCACCTCGTCGGCGAGCAGCCCCATCAGCCCGGCGTTCGAGCCGCCCCACACCAGGGTGTGCCCGCCCTCCCCCAGGAGCCGGGCGAACTCGGCGGCGGGGGCGGAGTAGCGGTCGTCGAGCGAGTACGCGGAGCAGAAGACAGAGATATTCATAGTGTCGTCTGGTCTATCACGCCCCCTGCCCACCGCTCACCGCCATTACTCGGTGTACGGCACGAGCTTCGACAGGCTCAGGCTGAAGCCGAAGGGCTCCGGGATGGTGATCGCGTCGCCGAACTTCCGGTCGCTGCGGGTGTGGTAGCGGTCGTGGTTCGGCTCGGAGAACAGCGTCACCGTCTGCTGGCGCGGGTCCACGATCAGGTACAGCGGGATGCGCATCTCGGCGTAGTCGTGCAGCTTGTCCATCCAGTCGTTGCCCGGGTTGGACGGCGAGACGATCTCCACGGCGATCAGGGCTTCGGCGGCAGGGGCTTTGTTACCCGGCTGGGAGAGGACGTCGAGGGGGAGGTAGGTCAGGTCCGGCTCACGCCCCTTGGAGACGTCCGGGCTGACGATCTCGCTCCGCTCGCTGGGAAGGTAGCCGTCAGGAGCGTGCTGCTCGAACTGCCTGCGCACCTGGGCCACGTTGAGCTGATGGATGTTGGACGGCGACGCCTGCATGATCAGCGTGTCTCCGGACCATTCGATCCGGACGCCTTCCGGGGTGATCCGCTCCAGCTCCTCGATGAACTCGCGGTGCTGCTCGTAGAAGGTCATGCCGTCCACTATGGCCGACCGGGCCGACATCTCACCCGCTGCCGGTCGGCCTGCCGACACCGGGATCCAGCCGGGCCTCTGCGTGGACAGGAGGCCCGGCCGCCGGCCGCTGCCGCTCAGGCGGTGACGGCCGGGCGCTCGGTGGTGGCGATGGTGGCGGAGCCGACGACGCGGGTGCCGTCGTAGAGGACCACGGCCTGGCCGGGGGCGATGCCGCGCACCGGGGTGTCCAGCCGCACCCGCAGTTCGCCGTCGACGACCGAGGCGCTCACCGGCACCTCCTCGCCGTGGGCGCGGAGCTGGGCGGTGTAGCGCCCGTCGGCGAGGGGCTCGGTGCCGCACCAGCGGGGGCGGATGGCGGTCAGCCCGGTGACGTCGAGGCCCTCGACCGGGCCGACCGTCACGGTGTTGTTCACCGGGGAGATGTCCAGGACGTAGCGCGGCTTGCCGTCGGCGGCCGGGCGGCCGATCCGCAGGCCCTTGCGCTGGCCGATGGTGAAGCCGTACGCGCCGTCGTGCTCGCCGAGCTTGGTGCCGTCGGCGTCGAGGATGTCGCCGGGCGCGGTGCCGAGGTGCTTGGCGAGGAAGCCCTGGGTGTCGCCGTCGGCGATGAAGCAGATGTCGTGGCTGTCGGGCTTCTTGGCGACGGCCAGGCCGCGGCGCTCGGCCTCGGCCCGGATCTCCTCCTTGGTGGTGTCACCGAGCGGGAAGAGCGAGTGGGCGAGCTGGTCGGCGTCGAGGACGCCGAGGACGTAGGACTGGTCCTTGGCGGAGTCGACGGCCCGGTGCAGTTCGCGCGCGCCGGAGGGCAGGTCGACGATCCGGGCGTAGTGGCCGGTGCAGACGGCGTCGAAGCCGAGGGCGACGGCCTTGTCCAGCAGCGCCGCGAACTTGATCTTCTCGTTGCAGCGCAGGCACGGGTTGGGCGTGCGCCCGGCCGCGTACTCGGCGACGAAGTCGTCGATGACGTCCTCGCGGAAGCGTTCGGCGAGGTCCCAGACGTAGAAGGGGATGCCGATCACGTCGGCCGCCCGCCAGGCGTCCCGGGAGTCCTCGATGGTGCAGCAGCCGCGCGCGCCGGTCCGGAAGGACTGCGGGTTGCTGGACAGCGCCAGGTGGACGCCGGTCACCTCGTGTCCGGCTTCGACGGCGCGGGCGGCGGCGACGGCGGAGTCGACTCCGCCGGACATCGCCGCGAGCACGCGCAGACGGCCGGTGGACGGAGTGGTCGGGGCACCCGGGAAGTCAGTCATGATGGCAACAAGGGTACGGGGTGGCCCGGCTGTTCCCGGAAGACGGGATCAGCGCCGGACGGCCGGGAACGGCGCCGCACGGCCGGGATCAGCGCCGGACGGAGGCCAGCCCGGCGTTGCGCGCCCGCTGCACCGCCGGCCCGATGGCCGCCGCCAGCGCCGTCACGTCCTCCCGCACCGAGGTGTGGCCGAGCGAGAACCGCAGCGACGCGCGGGCCAGCAGCGGGTCGACGCCCATCGCGAGCAGCACGTGGCTGGGTTGCGGCACCCCGGCGGAGCAGGCGGAGCCGGTCGAGCACTCGATGCCCTGGGCGTCCAGCAGCATCAGCAGGGCGTCGCCCTCGCAGCCGGGGAAGGAGAAGTGCGCGTTGGCGGGCAGCCGCCCGGCCGCGGACGGGTCGCCGTTGAGGATCGCGTCGGGGACGGCGTCCAGCACCGAGGCCACCAGTTCGTCCCGCAGCGCGCCCAGCGTGACGGTGTGCTCGGCCCGCAGTTCGACGGCGATCGCGGCGGCGGCCGCGAAGCCGGCCGCGCCGGGGGCGTCCAGGGTGCCGGAGCGCACGTCGCGCTCCTGCCCGCCGCCGTGCAGCAGCGGTACGGGCGCGGCGCCCCGGGAGAGCAGCAGCGCGCCGATGCCGAACGGGCCGCCGATCTTGTGTCCGGTGACGGTGAGCGCGGTGAGGCCGGATTCGGCGAAGGAGACCGGGACCTGACCGAGCGCCTGCACCGCGTCTGCGTGCACGGGGATGCCGTACTCGGCCGCCACGGCGGTCAGTTCGCGGACCGGCTGGACGGTGCCGACCTCGTTGTTGGCCCACATCACGGTGACCAGCGCCACCGACGCCGGGTCGCGTTCGATCGCGGACCGCAGTGCCTCGGGGTGCACCCGGCCGTGCTCGTCGACCGGCAGGTACTCGACGGCGGCGCCCTCGTGCTCGGAGAGCCAGTGCACCGCGTCCAGCACCGCGTGGTGCTCGACCGGGCTGCACAGCACCCGGGTGCGGGCCGGGTCTGCGTCCCGGCGGGCCCAGTACAGGCCCTTGACCGCGAGGTTGTCGGACTCGGTGCCGCCGCCGGTGAGCACGATCTCGCTGGGGCGGGCGCCCAGCGACTCGGCCAGCGACTCCCGGGACTCCTCGACCACCCGGCGGGCCCGGCGGCCGGCCGCGTGCAGGGCCGAGGCGTTGCCGACCACCCCCAGGTGCGCCGTCATCGCGGCGATCGCCTCGGGCAGCATCGGCGTGGTCGCCGCATGGTCCAGGTATGGCATAACCATCCGATTGTAGAGCGCCGCACGGGGCGGGGTTCCGGCCCGGGGCACCGATCCAGCCACCGCCCGCACGGGCCGGACGCACCACGGCCGGACGGCCGCGTCCGGTACTGGTTTGTACCACTGAGCCACCCAGCGGTTAGCCTGACGCCACCAGTCAGCCGGATCCACGGGGAACGCCATGTCGCAGTCGGTCGACCGCGCGCTGACCCTGCTCGACGCGCTCGGCGACGCACCGCTCTCGCTGGAGCAGGCCGCCAGCAGCCTCGGGGTGCACAAGTCCACCGCCCTGCGGCTGCTGCGCACCCTGGAGGAGCACGGCTTCGCCCGCCGCCAGCCGGACCTGCGCTACCGGATCGGCGGCCGGGTGCTCTCGCTGGCCCACCGCGCGCTGGAGGACTTCGACGTCCGGCAGGTCGCCGCGCCGTACCTGGCCGCGCTCAACGCCCGCTGCGGCTACACCGTCCGGCTCGCCGTGCTGCACGACGGCGAGGTGCTCTACCTGGACGAGGTGGCCGGGCCGCCGGGCGCGGAGCCGTCCCGGATCGGGCGCCGGGCCCCGGTCGACGGGACGGCGGTCGGCCGGGTGCTGCTCGCCGGGCTGTCCGCGGACGACGCCCGCGCGGAGCCCGAGCTGGCGGCGGTGCGCCGCCGGGGCTGGGCGGCCGAGTCGCGCGAGCACCGGGAGCCGGTGACCTGCGTGGCCGCGCCGGTCGCGGGCAGCGGCGGGCGGACGGTCGCGGCCTGCGCGCTGAGCGCCCCGGCGAGCGAGGTTCCACCGGCCGAACTGGCCAGGATGGTGCCGGAACTGCTCTGCACGGCCGAGGCGATCTCGCTCGCGTACGGCGGCTCGCCTACTCCTCGCTGGTGCGAGAACCGTTGCGGTGCCAGGCCCGCGGGGCACGCCAGCCGTACTTCAGGGCGAGCATCCGCAGCCCGAAGGCGGTGAGCGCGGCGGCGGTGCCGGTCACGCCGGTGAGCCGGTCGGTGGCGATCAGCAGGGCGACGACGGTGGCGCCGACCAGGGCCGGGACGGCGTAGATCTCCCGGTCCCAGCGCAGCAGCGAGGGGATCTCCCCGGCGAGTATGTCGCGGATCACGCCGCCGCCGGCCGCGGTCACCATGCCGAGCGCGATCGCGGCGACGGCGCCGAGTCCGAAGTCGTGGGCCTTGGCGGTGCCGGTCACGCAGAACAGCCCGAGCCCGAGGGCGTCCAGGGTCTGCACCGCCCGGTTGATCCGCTCGACCTCCGGGTGCAGGAAGAACACCACCAGGGCGGCGCCCAGCGGGGTCACGAAGTAGCCGAGGTTGGTGAACGCGGCGACCGGCGTCGCGCCGATCACCAGGTCGCGCATCACGCCGCCGCCGAGGGCGGTGACCTCCGCCAGCACACAGATGCCGAAGATGTCCATGTTCTTGCGGACGGCGAGCAGGCCCCCGGAGAGGGCGAAGACGAAGATGCCGACGAGGTCCAGCGACTGCTGGACGTCGGTCGGGAAGAGCTGGGATGTCACCGTCCATGTGTACCCGATGTGCACGGATGTGCCGGTGAACGTCCGTTCTCCGGATGCGAACGCACCGCCGGAAGGGTGCCGGACGGCTTGCGCGCCGTCCGGCCGGAGCGGCTCGGCTAGCCTCCGCCTGTGAAGCTCGTGAAGCCCAGGTCGGCCCCGGCGTCACCGCCGGAACCGTCGAAGTCGCCGCCGGAACCGCCCGCCTCCGCCAGGCTCGGCTGGCTCGACGCGCTGCGCGGCGTCGCCGCCCTCGCCGTCGCCATGCACCACTTCGGACTGCTCGGCAAGATCCCCCACGCGGAGCGGGTGCCGCGCCAGCTGGACCTCGGCTTCTTCGGCGTGATGCTGTTCTTCCTGGTCAGCGGGTACATCATCCCGGCGTCGCTGGAACGGCGCGGCGACGTCCGGGCGTTCTGGACCGGACGGCTCTTCCGCATCTACCCCGCGGTGGCCGTCACGATCGTGGTGAGCCTGCTGGTGCTGCCCCGCGGCGGCCAGATCGTCCAGAGCTTCCCCTTCGACCACCCGGTGCTGTCGCTCGCCGCCAACGGCCTGCTGCTCCAGGACCTGGTGGGGGTGCCCAGCGCCATCGGCGTGATGTGGTCGCTCACCTACGAGATGGTCTTCTACTACTTCGTGTGCGCGCTGTTCGTCCGGGGGTGGCACCGGAACAGCGCGCCGATCGCGGTCGGCTTCGCGTCCGTCGCCCTGGTGCTCGGCACCTGGCTGCCGATCGGCGGGATCTCGGTGGACCTGCCGGCCACCAGGCACCTGGTGGCGGTGGCCGGGATCGTGGTGCTGATGGCGATGGCGTGCATCGCCACCGCCCGTCCGGACCTGACCCGTTGGGGCGCGCTGCTGCTCGGCGGCCTGGGCCTGGTCCTGATCACGGTGAACAACCGGAGCACCGGCTTCGAGACCATGCTGATCTTCGCGACGATGTTCGCCGGCACCGTGCTGTACCGGCTGGAGCACGGCCTGCTCGACCGGCTCCCGGCCCTGCTCTGCTGCGCCTTCGTGGTCGTCGCCGGCGTCACGGTCGGCTACCTGTACAACCGGGACACCGCGCTCTGGCACACCTGGACCCCTTCGTGGCAGTCCTTCTCCCTCGCCTACCTGGCCGCCTGGGCCCTGTTCGCGGCGGCCATGCTGCTGCGCCGCCGCCGCTTCCCGCGCTGGCTGAGCGGGCTCGGCACGATCAGCTTCTCGGTCTACCTGCTGCACGGGCCGCTGATGTACTTCGTCGGCTGGAGGCTCCAGGGCTACCCGCCGATCGTCGGGCCGACGGGGCAGGCCGCGCTCACCCTCGGCTACCTGGGGGCGCTCGTGGCGCTCTCCTGCCTGTCGTACCGGCTGGTCGAGATCCCGTTCCAGCGCCTCGGCCGCCGGGTGGTCCGGGCGCTGGACCGCCGCTTCCCGGCCCCCGCCCCGGGCCCGCGCGAACCGGCGCCGAAGCCCGGACCGGTGCCGGCCGCGGGCGTCTGAGGCGCCCGGACGCCTGGGACGCGGACACCGAAGAGGCCGCCCGCCCCGGGGGTCCGGGGCGGGCGGCCTCTCGCGTCCGTGCGGGGACCTCAGGCCTTGGCGTCGGCCGGAGCGTTCCCCGGAGCGTTCTCGGGGAAGTGGCACGCCACCTGGTGCCCGGTCTCGAGCACCGCCAGCGGCGGCTCCTGGCTCGCGCACACGTCCTGCGCCTTCCAGCACCGGGTGCGGAAGCGGCAGCCGCTGGGCGGGTTGATCGGCGAGGGGACGTCGCCCTTGAGCAGGATCCGGTCGCGGCCCGCGCGCTGGCGGCGGCGCGGGTCCGGGACGGGCACGGCGGACATCAGCGCGTTGGTGTACGGGTGCATCGGGCTGCGGTAGAGCGAGTCCCGGTCGGCGATCTCCACGATCTTGCCGAGGTACATCACCGCGACCCGGTCCGAGACGTGCCGGACCACCGAGAGGTCGTGCGCGATGATCAGGTAGGTCAGCCCGAGCTCCTGCTGGAGGTCGTCCAGCAGGTTGACCACCTGCGCCTGGATCGACACGTCCAGGGCGGAGACCGGCTCGTCCGCGATGATCATCTTCGGCTTCAGCGCGAGCGCCCGGGCGATGCCGATGCGCTGGCGCTGGCCGCCGGAGAACTCGTGCGGGTAGCGGTTGTAGTGCTCGGGGCTGAGCCCGCACAGCTCCAGCAGCTCCTGGACGGCCTTCTTGAGGCCGCCCTCGGGCACCGCGTTCTGGAGCCGGAACGGCGCGCCGACGATGGTGCCGACGGTGTGCCGGGGGTTCAGCGAGGAGTACGGGTCCTGGAAGATCATCTGGATGTCGCGGCGCAGCGGCCGCATCGCCCCGACGCTCAGGTGGCTGATGTCGGTGCCCTCGAACTCGATGGTCCCGCCGGTCGGTTCGTCGAGCCGGGTGACCAGTCGGCCCATGGTCGACTTGCCGCAGCCGGACTCGCCCACGACGCCCAGCGTCTCGCCGGCGTTGACGGTGAAGTCGATGCCGTCGACGGCCCGCACCGCGCCGGTCTGGCGCCGCAGCAGCCCGCCGCGGATCGGGAAGTGCCGGGTCAGGCCGGCCACCTTCAGCAGCGGCTCACGGCCGGGGGCGGGTGCCGACCGCGGGGTCGGAGCCGCCTGAGTGTCCGTCATCGGTTCTCTCCAGAAAGGTGGTACGAGGCCGGGCTCACAGCCGGGGCGCGATCTCTTCGGCGAAGATGCGGTGCCGCTCGCCGGCCGCCAGGTGGCAGGCCGCGAAGTGCCCGGGCACGGCCTCGGCCAGTGCCGGGACCTCGCTCGTGGAGCGCCCGTCGGTCAGGGCGGCGTACGGGCAGCGCGGGTGGAAGGCGCAGCCGGACGGCACGTTGATCAGGCTGGGCGGGGTGCCCTTGACCGGCACCAGCCGGTCCTGGAGTTCCCGGTCCAGTCGCGGCATCGAACCCAGCAGGCCCCAGGTGTACGGGTGTTCGGGCGCGTCGAAGAGGGTTTCGGCCGGGCCGCGCTCGACGCACTTGCCGCCGTACATGACCAGGATGTCGTCGGCCAGTTCGGCGACCACCCCGAGGTCGTGGGTGATGATGATGACCGCGGAGCCGAACTCCTCCTGGAGGTCGCGGATGAGGTCCAGGATCTGCGCCTGGACGGTGACGTCCAGGGCGGTGGTGGGCTCGTCGGCGATCAGCAGCGAGGGGTCGTTGACCAGCGCCATGGCGATCATGGCGCGCTGGCGCATGCCGCCGGAGAACTGGTGCGGGTAGTCGTCGACCCGGCGGTCCGGCTGCGGGATGCCGACCCGGTCGAGCATCTCGACCGCGCGGGTCCGGGCCTGCTTCTTGGTGGCCTGGGGGTGGTGCACCCGGTAGGCCTCGACGATCTGCTGCCCCACCGTGTAGTAGGGGTGCATCGCGGTCAGCGGGTCCTGGAAGATCATCGCCAGTTCGCGGCCGCGCAGTTGGCGCACCCGGTCCGGGCCGGCCGCGATCAGGTCCTCGCCGTTCAGCCGGATCTCGCCGCTGATCCGGGCCCGCTTGGAGCGGTGCAGGCCCATGATGCCGAGCGAGGTGACGGACTTGCCGGAGCCGGACTCGCCGACGATGCCGAGGGTGCGTCCCTTGTGCAGGTCGAAGCTGACCCCGTCCACCGAGCGGACCAGGCCGTCGTCGGTGTCGAAGTGGATCCGCAGGTCGCGCACGGAGAGGAAGGGGTCGCCGGCCGGGGCGGGCGCGGCCGCCGGGTCCTTCTGGAGGTCGGTCACGAGAGCCTCACCCGGGGGTCGACGAGGGCGTACAGGAGGTCGACCACGAGGTTGCAGGCGACGATGAAGAAGGCGGCGAGCAGGGTGACGCCGAGGATCTTGGGCAGGTCGTTGTCGGAGATCGCCTGGACGGCGAACTGGCCGACGCCCTGGAGCGAGAAGACCTGCTCGGTGATCAGCGCGCCGCCGAGCAGCAGCCCGAGGTCCATGCCGAAGATCGTGACGATCGGGGTGAGCGCGGCGCGCAGCCCGTGCCGGGCGACGACCTTGCGCTCGACCAGGCCCTTGGCCCGGGCGGTGCGGATGTAGTCCTCGCTCATGGTCTCCAGCATCCCGGCGCGGGTGAGCCGGGCGTAGAGCGCGGAGTAGAGGAAGGCCAGCGAGATCCACGGCAGGATCAGGTTGCGGGCCCACATCAGCGGGTCGTCGGTGAAGTCGACGTAGTGCAGGTTGTCCAGGATCGGCCACTCGTAGCTGAACAGCGTGAGCAGCAGCGCGCCGGTGAAGAAGACCGGCAGCGAGACGCCGGCGAGCGCGACGCCCATGGAGAGCCGGTCGAAGATCGAGCGCGGCTTCAGGGCGGAGACGACGCCGGTGGCGACGCCGGAGACCAGCCAGAGCACGGCCGCACCGGCGGCGAGCGAGATGGTGATCGGGATCCGCTTGGTCAGCTCGGGCCAGACCTCCAGGTGGTTCTTGAAGGAGTAGCCGAAGCAGGGCACGTGACAGGTGGCCGGTTCCGGTCCGAAGTGGTACTCGGCGCCGCTGACCAGCCCCTTCAGGAAGTTCCAGTACTGGGTGTACAGCGGCTGGTCGAGGCCGAGGTTCTGCTTGACCGCCGCGATCGCGTCCGGCGACGGGTTCTTCCCGATGTACTGGGCGGCCAGTTGGTCGGCCGTCTCGCCCGCGAGGCGCGGGAGCAGGAAGAAGATCGCGAAGGTGACCGCGCTGACGACCAGCAGCAAAATCGCCGCCGCGAAGATCCTGCGGATGATGTAGGCAAACACAGTTGGGCGGCTCCGGCGGCCGCCGCCGTCCGGGATCTTCCGGACGGCGGCGGGCGCCGCTGCCTTCACCTGCCTTCAGGGATGCGGAGCCAGGCTCTTACTTGACGCCGATGTTCAGGTAGTCGTACTCGCCCGAGAACGCCGAGGTGGAGACCACGTTGGTGGCGTTGTCCGGGCGGTACAGGAAGACCTTGAAGTAGGTCAGCGGGACGTAGACCGCCTGGTCCATGACCTTCTTGTCGACGTCGCCGTAGATCTTCTCGCGGGCCGTCTTGTCGGGGTTGATCGCGGCGTCGTCGAGCAGCTTGTTGACCGCGGGGTTGTCCAGCTGGGCCAGGTTGTTGTTGCCGGACGGCTTGATGGTGCGGCCGTCGACGATCTGCTGGAGGAAGCCGTAGCCGGTCGGCCAGTCGGCGCCCCACTGCATCATCATCAGGCCGATGTTGTGCTCGGCCGCGAACTGCGGGGAGCCGGCGCTGTCCTGGAGGTACTTGCCCTGCGGGTACTGCTGGATCTCGGCGTTGATGCCGACCTTCTTCAGCGCGGCCTGGATCGAGGTGGCCGCGGCGACCTCGGTGGCGCGCTCGGTGCGGGCGGAGAGGACGGTGTTGATGCCGCCCTCCTTGCCGCAGGCCTTCAGGGCCTCCTTGGCCTTGGCCTCGTCGCCCTTGTTGTCCTTGGTCTCGTACGTGTTGAAGTCCTGGTGGCCCGGGATGTCCGGCGGGAGCACCGTGTTGGCGATCTGGCCGCGGATCGGGCCGCCGAGGGCGGTCTGCACCGAGACCTTGTCGACCGCGTACTGCACGGCCTTGCGGCACTCGATGTTGTCGAACGGCGCGAGCTTGGAGTTGATCGCCATGTAGACCAGGCGGCCGCCGTAGGCGTTGTCGGTGCTGGCCTTCAGCTTCTGGTTCTGGAGGATCTGCGCCTGGGTCTGCGGGTCGACGCCGCCGCCCACCAGGTCGACCTGGGCGTTGCCGGCCAGCAGGTCCTTGTCGATGGTGGACTGGTCG
This sequence comes from Kitasatospora sp. NPDC058184, assembly GCF_042883725.1. NCBI lineage: Bacteria > Bacillati > Actinomycetota > Actinomycetes > Kitasatosporales > Streptomycetaceae > Kitasatospora > Kitasatospora sp. NPDC058184. The sequence goes on along the minus strand of NZ_JBHVVE010000004.1, from coordinate 460,102 downwards.
ATGTTCATCCGGAGCACGATCTTGTCCGCGAGCTGCTTGCGGATCGGGTCGGTGCTCGCGTCCCAGTTGGTGTTCGGGACCAGGACGGCCTGCTTGCCGTCCTCGTAGGACTCGAACTTGTAGGAGCCCGAGGAGACGATCTTCTTCACGTACTCCGAGCCGGTGTCCTTGGCCTGCGGGACCGGCGCGGTCTGCGGGGCGCTGACCAGGTAGTCGAAGTCGGCGAAGGGCTGCTTCAGGTGGAAGACGATCGTGGTGTCGTCGGGCGTCTCGATCGAGTCGAGGCCGCCCTCCTTGTCCTTGTACGGGCCGGCGTACGGCGTGGCGTTGTCCACCAGGTGCTCGCGGAAGTAGACCGGGCCGTTGGAGTTCACGTCCAGCGCGTAGTTCGAGCGCTCGACGGCGTACTTGACGTCCTTCGAGGAGATCGGGGTGCCGTCGTCGTACTTCAGGCCCTTGCGCAGCTTGTACGTCCAGGTCAGGCCGTCCGCGCTGACCTGGCCCATCGACTCGGCGAGGTCGGGGACGAGCTTGTTGCCCTCGTCGCCCGGCGCCGGGTTGAAGGTGGTCAGCGAGCGGGCGTACAGGCGCGAGAAGTTGTAGATGTACGCGTAGTACGTGTTGCCCGGGTCGAGCGAGTCCGGGGTGCCCTTCATCTCGTAGGTGACCGTCCCGCCCTTCTTGTCCGAGGCGTTGACGATGCCCTTGGTGGCGGCGTTGGCGCCGGAGCCGCCTCCGGTGCCGGAGGACGAGGCGGAACCGGTGTCCTTCGACGAGCTGGTGCAACCGGTCACGACCAGGACGGCGGCGGCTGCGGCCGCGGTCAGGGCGACGGTACGGGACCTACGCATGGGTGAGATCAACCCCTTGGGGATGGGAGGCGGTGAAGGAGAGCCTTGACGGCGCATCACATGATGCGTGGTCATGTGCGGCGGGATCAGTTGCTCTTGGGATCGAGGGCGTCGCGAAGACCGTCGCCGAGCAGGTTGAAGGCGAGCACGGTGACGAAGATCGCCAGACCGGGGACCACCATGTACTGGGGGTCCACCTGGTAGTACCGGATCGCGTCCTGGAGCATCCCGCCCCAGGAGGCCTGCGGCGGCTGGATGCCGACGCCGAGGAAGCTCAGCCCCGCCTCGAAGAGGATGTTGGTCGGGATCAGCAGGGTCGAGTAGACCAGGATCGGACCGACCAGGTTGGGCAGCAGCTCCTTGAACAGGATGAACGGGCCGCGGGCGCCGAGGCTGCGGGCCGCGTGGACGAACTCCCGCTCGCGCAGCGAGAGCGTCTGGCCGCGCACGATCCGGCCCATGTAGGGCCAGTTGAAGAAGCCGATCACGAAGATCAGCACCAGCATGTGCAGCGGCAGGCCGTGCAGGCCGAAGGCTCCGCCCTGGAGCGAGGTCGAGATCGCGATGGCGAAGAGCAGCAGCGGGAAGGCCAGGAAGACGTCCATCACCCGGCTGATCACGGTGTCCACCCAGCCGCCGTAGTAGCCGGCCATGATGCCGAGCACGGTGCCGATGGTGTTGGACAGCAGGGTCGCGCCGAAGGCGACCAGCAGGGAGACCCAGGAGCCCTCGATGACGCGGGTGAGCAGGTCACGGCCCTGCAGCGGGTCGATGCCGAGCGGGTGTTCGAGGCTCATGCCGCCCCAGTCGCCGAACGGCAGGCCGCCGAGGTCGGCGTCCAGCAGGTCCTGGTGGAGGGCGTCCGGGTCGAGCCCGAACATCGACTCGATCGGCTTGGCCAGCACGGCGAGCATGATCAGCAGGATCACCACGACGCCGCCGGCGACGGCGGCCTTGTCCCGCTTGAAGCGGGTCCAGGCGATCTGGCCGAGGGAGCGGCCCTCGATCTTCTTGGCCGGGCCGGCGGCGGCTGCTGCCTCCGGCTCGTTCCCGGCGGTGGTCACGGATGTCATGGTCAGTTGGTCCCCTCGCCGACGGTGGCCGGCCCACGGGTGCCGGTCGCCGTCTTCGGCGGTGCGGCTGCGGACGTGCGGAGGTGCTTAGGAGGAGCGGGTGTTGACGGCAGTGCGTCGTGCACAGGCACTGCCACCACGCGGGATGGGCGTCGCGTGGACGGGCTTGTCGGCGTGCGCGCTCACCTTTGTGGGGTTCCAGCACGCGCGGTGCGTTGCGCAGAACTCTCTGCCATCCGAACTGGCTTGCGCCAGCCCTGACAACCGACAGATGCCCAACTGTGATCTGCGTGCATGCACCTCCCCGATCTTCGGCATATACCTCTTCACATGGCTGTAACTGCCATGTCAAGATGACCGGGCCGCACATCCGGAAATTCGTCCGGAAAGCATCGAAGCCGACTTGACGGACAATCAAGTCGGCTTCGGAGAATGGGTTTTGGGATTCAGCGCCCGGGGTAGCCGGGCCACGGCCGCTGCGGCTGCTGCTGCCAGCCCTGCGCCGGCGGCTGGGTGCCGTACGCGTAGCCCGGCATCGACTGCCCGGGGTACGGCGGCGGGGGCACCGGCGGGTACGGGCCGGTCGGCGGGCGGCCCGCCTCCCGGTCGAAGAACGGCCGCGCGTTGGCGCGCATCCACAGCGCCACCGGGTCGTACTCGTCCGACATCGCCACCGTGGACACCGCAAGCCCCTCCGGGGCCACCGCGATCGCGCGCTGCATCAGCGCCCGCACCGCCTCCACCGCCGGCGGCGAACTCTCGTAGAGGTCAAGGCCGATGGCCAGGTACGGCTCCCCCACCGCGGGCTGCACCCAGGCCCGGCGCAGCGCCCGGACCGCGCGCACCTCGGCGGCCTGCCGCTCCAGCAGCGCGAAGAACGGCTGGGCGTTCAACTGCGGCTCGCTGAGCTTCAACGGCCCGGCCGGCAGCCGGTCCAGGCCCGCGGCGACCCGGCGCAGGTCCGCCCAGGGCACGCCGACGCCGCCGCCGGGGGCGTGCGGGTTGAGCCACAGGCCCCAGCGGGTGCGGTACAGCGAGGCCGCGATCTCCCGGCCGGAGACGACCTCGTGGGCCCGCGCCCAGCCGGAGGCGGTCAGCTGCTCGGGCGAGGTGACGGCCGGCGCGTAGCCGTGGCCGCTGATCTCCATATTCCCGTACTGCGCGTCCGGGCTGCCCGGCGTACCGTGCCACAGCAGCATCCAGACCCGGCCGTCCGCCAGCGCGTGCAGCAGCCGCTCGTACGCGTCGTAGCGCTCCGGCGCGACGTCGCGCAGGGCGCGCTCCAACGCGCCGGGATCAGCTCCCGGGCGCCCGGCCGGTGCCTGGCCCCAGGGCCCCGGCACACCGCCCGCTCCCGTTCCCGCACTCATGCGCCCACCTCGCCGCGCCTCTTTCCCTCAACCCGCCGACCCGTCGGCCGTCTGCACGCACCCTATGGCGCGGCACCGGCCACCGCCACGGCGACGTGCCTCTGATCCGGACCCGCTCACGCCCGCGTGTGGAAAGGCAGTACCCGGGTGAGCAGCCACTCGACCACCGGGTCGTCGGCGAGGTCGAGCAGTACGAGGTGGACGCCCCCGGGCAGCGGCGCGGTTCCCAGCGCTCGCCCGAGTGCCTCGTTCACCGCGGCCGGGTCGGCCGGGGCCGCCGGGTCCAACTGGACGCCCACGAACATCACGGTCGGTTCGCCCTCGATGCTGGCCAGCGCCCTGCGGGCGGTCAACACACCGGGCAGCGCCGACAGTTCGCTCCGGCAGGCGGCCAGGAAGTGCTCCGGGTCCTCGCCCGGCACCGGCTCGCGCAGCGCCACCCGGCCGCCGGTCGGCTCCGCGGCGCCCTCGGCCTGCTCCCAGCGGTCCTCGCGCGGGCCGCGGCGCAGCTCGGCGACCCCCTGCGGCGGCACCGGGAGGCCCACCGGCGCGTCCGGGTTCACCGCGATGCCCAGGCCCAGCGGCAGCCCGCGGGCGAACTCCCACACCGGCGCGATCGCGAAGGCCATCCCCGGCGCCTGCTGGAGGAACACCTCCTGCGAGGAGAACACCGGCACGTACGGGTCGCCGCCCAGCTCGATGGTCGGCAGGTCGAGCGCCTGGCCCTGCGGGTCGGCCCCGGCCGGCAGCGGCACCCACACCTGGCTGCGCGCCAGCACCTCGAACACCCGTGGGGTCGCGCCCGGGTCGCCCAGGGCCGCGGTCAGCACCTGCTCCAGTTCGTTGGCCGGCCAGGAGCCGCCCGCCGGCGCCTCCTCCGGTCCGCCCCACCCCTGCTGCTGCTCCACCGGGTACCCCATGCGCCGCCGATTCCGCCCTCTGCCGTCGGCCGCCCACTGCCGCACCGACGCGCAGCAGTCTAGAGGCGTGCGGGGGTGTGGTCAGGACTCGTGTTCGGGTCCCGCGCGGTGTGACCGGGTCCCCCCTCCCCTCGTCGTCCGGGACGTGCCATGATGTGCCCGTCCGACGGCATGCGCCGCGGGCCCCCACAACTCCATACCGGCCGCTCGAACCCGCGCGGGAGAGCCCGGAGTGCCGCTCAGGCACAGCCGGCGCCGAAGGAGCAAGTCCTCCCCGGAATCTCTCAGGCACCCCTACCGCACGGGTTAGGCACATCTGGAAAGCGGCGCCCGGCCCTGTCGTGCGCCCACCCACGGTGCAAGCCGTCATGCTGTCCCCCAAGCTGGAAACGGCTGCGGGCGGCGGGGCGGTGAAGCTCTCAGGTTCGACGACAGATGGGGAGACCCACGCCGCCGCATGCCCGCGCGCAGGGTCGGCCCCCCAGCGGGTCCGGTCCGGTGCGTGCACCCCTGAGTGCCCCGACCGAGGAGTTCCTGGCCATGTCGTCCCTCCGCCTGACCGCGCTCGACGCGCTGCACCGCGCCCTCGGCGCGACCATGACCGACTTCGCCGGCTGGGACATGCCGCTGCGCTACGGCAGCGAGCGCGAGGAGCACCTCGCCGTCCGCACCAAGGCCGGCCTGTTCGACCTCTCGCACATGGGCGAGATCACCGTCACCGGCCCGCAGGCCGGCGAGATGCTGGACCACGCCCTGGTCGGCTTCGTCTCCGCGCTGGGCGAGCTGCGCGCCCGCTACACCATGATCTGCGCCGAGGACGGCGGCATCCTGGACGACCTGATCGTCTACCGCCTGCGCGAGGACGCCTTCCTGGTCGTCGCCAACGCCTCCAACGCCCAGCTGGTCCTCGACGAGCTGATCGCCCGTGCCAAGGGCTTCGACGCCGTCGTCACCGACGACCGCGACACCTACGCGCTGATCGCCGTCCAGGGCCCGGAGGCCACCGGCATCCTGGCCGACACCACCGACGCCGACCTGCCCGGCCTGAAGTACTACGCGATCCTCCCGGCCTTCGTGGCCGACCGCGAGGTGCTGCTCGCCCGCACTGGCTACACCGGCGAGGACGGCTTCGAGATCTTCTGCCACCCGGCCGACGCCGAGCCGGTCTGGCAGGCGCTGACCGCCGCCGGCGCGGACCGCGGCCTGGTCCCCTGCGGCCTGTCCTGCCGCGACACGCTGCGCCTGGAGGCCGGCATGCCGCTGTACGGGCACGAGCTGTCCACCGACCTGACCCCGTTCGACGCCGGCCTGGGCCGGGTCGTCCGCTTCGACAAGACCACCAACGAGGGCGCCTTCGTCGGCCGCAAGGCCCTGGAGGCGGCCGCCGCCGCGGCCGAGACCAACCCGCCGAAGGTGCTGGTCGGCCTGGTCTCCGACGGCAAGCGGGTGCCGCGCGCCGAGTACACCGTGGTCTCCACCGAGGGCGAGCCGATCGGCCGGATCACCTCCGGCGCGCCGTCCCCGACCCTGGGGCAGCCGATCGCGATGGCCTACGTCGACGCCGCCCACGCCGCCCCCGGCACCACCGTCGCGGTGGACGTGCGCGGCAAGCACGAGCCCGTCAGGGTCGTGGCGCTGCCGTTCTACAAGCGCGCCCGCTGACCCCTCGCACGCCCCCCGTTTTCCCATACGCGCACGTCGCAGCCGTCCGCGCGGCGGCCCGCTTCGTCGTACCCGCTTCCCATCCTGGAGAATGACGCCATGAGCAACCCCCAGCACCTTCAGTACACCAAGGAGCACGAGTGGCTGACGGCCGCCGTGGACGGTGTCTCCACGATCGGTATCACCAAGCACGCCGCGGACGCGCTCGGTGACATCGTCTACGTGCAGCTGCCCGAGGTCGGCGAGACCGTGACCGCCGGCGAGACCTGTGGCGAGCTGGAGTCCACCAAGTCGGTCAGCGACCTGTTCTCCCCGGTGACCGGCGAGGTCACCGAGGTCAACCCGGACGTCCTGGACAACAACGCCCTCGTCAACAGCGACCCCTTCGAGGGCGGCTGGCTGTTCAAGGTGCGCGTCGAGGCCACCGACGAGCTGCTCAGCGCCGACGAGTACGACGCGCTCACCAACCCCCAGGGCTGAGCCCCCGACGGGACGGGCCGCCGCACCGCGGTCCGTCCCGCCCTGGCCCCTTTCCCTCCTCCTCCCGGGAAGACCACACCATGACTGTTCTCAACCAGTCCCTGCACGCCCTCGACCCGGAGATCGCCGCCGCGGTCGACGCCGAGCTGCACCGCCAGCAGACCACCCTGGAGATGATCGCCTCCGAGAACTTCGCCCCGGTGGCGGTCATGGAGGCCCAGGGCTCGGTGCTCACCAACAAGTACGCGGAGGGCTACCCCGGCCGCCGCTACTACGGTGGCTGCGAGCACGTCGACGTGGTCGAGCAGATCGCGATCGACCGCATCAAGGCCCTGTTCGGGGCCGAGCACGCCAACGTCCAGCCGCACTCCGGCGCGCAGGCCAACGCCGCCGCGATGTTCGCGCTGATCCAGCCGGGCGACACCATCCTGGGCCTGAGCCTGGCCCACGGCGGTCACCTGACCCACGGCATGAAGATCAACTTCTCCGGCAAGCTCTACAACGTGGCCGCGTACCACGTGGACGAGAAGACCGGCCAGGTCGACATGGCCGAGGTCGAGCGCCTCGCCAAGGAGCACCAGCCGAAGCTGATCATCGCCGGCTGGTCCGCCTACCCGCGCCAGCTCGACTTCGCCGCGTTCCGCCGGATCGCCGACGAGGTCGGCGCGCTGCTCATGGTGGACATGGCGCACTTCGCCGGCCTGGTGGCCGCCGGGCTGCACCCGAACCCGGTGCCCTACGCGGACGTGGTCACCACCACGACCCACAAGACCCTGGGCGGCCCGCGCGGCGGCGTCATCCTGTCCAAGGCCGAGTTCGCCAAGAAGATCAACTCCGCGGTCTTCCCCGGCCAGCAGGGCGGCCCGCTGGAGCACGTGATCGCCGGAAAGGCGGTCGCCTTCAAGGTCGCGGCCTCCGAGGAGTTCAAGGAGCGCCAGCAGCGCACCCTGGACGGCGCCCGCATCCTCGCCGAGCGCCTGCTCCAGGCCGACGTGGCCGAGGCCGGCGCCAGCGTGCTCTCCGGCGGCACCGACGTCCACCTGGTCCTGGTCGACCTGCGCAACAGCCAGCTCGACGGCCAGCAGGCCGAGGACCGGCTGCACGAGGTCGGCATCACCGTCAACCGCAACGCCATCCCGAACGACCCGCGCCCGCCGATGGTCACCTCGGGCCTGCGCATCGGCACCCCGGCCCTGGCCACCCGCGGCTTCCAGGCCGAGGACTTCCGCGAGGTCGCCGACATCATCGCCGAGGCGCTCAAGCCCGCCTTCGACGAGACCGTCGCCGACGCGCTGAAGGCCCGGGTCTCCGCCCTGGCCGCGAAGTACCCGCTCTACCCGAACCTCTGATCACTCCGGTGATCGTTCGGGCGGGGTGACCGGCCTCACCCCTCCGGCGTACCAGGCACCCCGGGGCACCGCGCACACTGGAAGTGCGCGCGGTGCCCCGTCCCGTGTCGGCCCCTCCCTGCCCGCAAGTCCTTCCACGAGACCAGACAAGGACGTCCCCCGTGGCCATCAGCGTCTTCGACCTCTTCTCCATCGGCATCGGCCCGTCGAGCTCCCACACCGTGGGCCCGATGCGCGCCGCCCGGATGTTCGCCCGCCGACTGCGCACCGAGGACCTGCTGGACCGGGTGACGGGCGTACGGGCCGAGCTGTACGGCTCGCTCGGCGCCACCGGCCACGGCCACGGCACCCCGAAGGCCGTCCTGCTCGGCCTGGAGAACGCCTCGCCCCGCACCGTCGACGTCGACCAGGCCGACAAGGACGTCGAGCGGATCCTCGCCGAGAAGCGGATCAACCTGCTCGGCGAGCACCCGATCGACTTCGACCCGGACACCCAGCTGATCCTGCACCGCCGCCGCTCGCTGCCGTACCACGCCAACGGGATGACCCTGTGGGCGTACGCGGCGGACGGCTCGACCCTGCTGGAGAAGACCTACTACTCGGTCGGCGGCGGCTTCGTGGTGGACGAGGACGCGATCGGCGCGGACCGGGTCAAGCCCGACGACACCGTGCTGAAGTACCCCTTCCGCACCGGCGACGAGCTGCTGCGGCTCAGCCGGGAGACCGGGCTGTCGATCTCCGGCCTGATGCTGGAGAACGAGAAGGCCTGGCGCAGCGAGGAGGAGATCCGGACCGGTCTGCTGGAGATCTGGTCCGTGATGCAGGAGTGCGTGCGGGCCGGCATGTCCCGCGAGGGCATCCTGCCGGGCGGGCTGAAGGTCCGCCGCCGGGCCGCCTCGGGTGCCCGCGCGCTGCGCGCCGAGGGCATCGGGCCGGCCAACGCGATGGAGTGGGTGACCCTCTACGCGATGGCCGTGAACGAGGAGAACGCCTCCGGCCGCCGGGTCGTCACCGCGCCGACCAACGGCGCCGCCGGGATCATCCCGGCCGTCCTGCACTACTACCTGAACTTCATCCCGGGCGCCGACGACGACGGCATCGTCCGCTTCCTGCTCGCCGCCGGCGCCATCGGCATGCTCTTCAAGGAGAACGCCTCCATCTCCGGCGCCGAGGTCGGCTGCCAGGGCGAGGTCGGCTCCGCCTGCTCGATGGCCGCGGGCGGCCTCGCCGAGGTCCTCGGCGGCACCCCCGAGCAGGTCGAGAACGCCGCCGAGATCGGCATCGAGCACAACCTCGGCCTCACCTGCGACCCGGTCGGCGGCCTGGTCCAGATCCCCTGCATCGAGCGCAACGGCATGGCCTCCGTCAAGGCCGTCACCGCGGCCCGGATGGCGCTGCGCGGCGACGGACGGCACCACGTCTCGCTGGACAAGGCGATCAAGACGATGAAGGAGACCGGGGCCGACATGAAGATCAAGTACAAGGAGACCTCGCGCGGCGGGCTCGCCGTGAACGTCATCGAGTGCTGAGCTGACCGGCTTTTCCGCAGGCCCCCGGGCGGTCCCCCGTTCCGCCCGGGGGCCTGCGCGTGCTCCGGATCACCCGGCCGTGGCCGCCTTCGCGGGGGTGTCGGCCGGCTTGATCTCCCTGGCCGCTCCCTGCCGCGGGCGGACCAGGCAGGCGAGGGCCGTCGCCGCGGCCGCCAGCAGCACCCCGCCCACGACCGTGCCGTGCAGGCCGCCGGTGACCGCCGCCCCGACGGCGTCGCGGACGGCCGCCGGGAGCCCGTCGAGGGAGGCCGGGGTCAGCCCTCCGCCGGTGAGCCGGCCGGCCTCGGCGGACCCGAGGCGCTCCGTGAGGGAGTCGGTGAGCCGCGCCGTGTAGACCGCGCCGAGCGCCGCCATGCCGAGCGAGCCGCCGATGCTCCGCAGCAGCGTGACCACGCCCATCGCCGCGCCCATGTCCTGCGGCCGGACCGCCCCCATCGAGGTCAGCAGGGTGCTCTGCATCACCAGGCCGAGACCGATCCCGGCGACGGCCGTGAGGGCCGAGGCCACGGCGATCGGGGTGTCGGTGCGCAGGAGCAGCAGCAGCGCGCCGCCGGCCAGGGTGACCGCGCCGCCCAGCAGCGGGTAGCGCCGCTCGCCGCCGGGCCGGCCCATCAGCCGCGCCGTCACCAGCTGGGTGCCCATCATGCCGAGCATCAGCGGCAGCAGGAGCAGCCCGCCGGCGGTGGGCGAGGCGCCCCGGGCCAGCTGCAGGTAGAGCGGCAGGTAGCCGACCAGGGCGATCATCACCGCGCCGGTGAGGAAGCCGAGCACCTGCGCCACCGTGAAGTTGCGGTCGCGGAACAGCGCGGGCGGGATCAGCGGCCCGGGGGCGCGCAGTTCGGTCCGGGCGAACCAGCCCAGCGCGACCACCGCGACGAGCGCCGTGCCGAGGAGCACCGGGGAGGTCCAGGAGTAGGCGGTGCCGCCCCAGCTGCTCACCAGGGTGAGCGCGAGGATGCCGGTGGTCAGCAGGGCGACCCCGGCCCAGTCGAACGGGGCGCGCACCCGCTCCGTCCGCAGCCGTACCCCGACGCCGACCGCGAGCAGCGCGACCAGCCCGACCGGCAGGTTGACGTAGAAGGCCCAGCGCCAGCTCAGCCGTTCGGTGAGGAAGCCGCCGAGCAGCGGTCCGCCGACGAAGGCGATCGGCATCAGCACGCCGACCACCGACTGCACCCGCGCCCGGTCGGAGGCGGGGACGAGCACCCCGATCACCGAGAGCGCGCCGACCATCAACCCGCCCGCGCCGATCCCCTGGAGGCCCCGGAAGGCGATCAACTGCCCCATGTCCTGGGCGAGTCCGGCCAGCACCGAGCCGGCCAGGAACACCACCACCGCCCACTGGTAGGCGCCCTTGCGCCCGTACAGGTCGCCGAGCCGGCCCCAGAGCGGGGTGGCGGCGGCGGAGGTCAGCAGGTAGGCGGTGACCGCCCAGGAGAGGTGCTCCAGCCCGCCGAGGTCGCCGACGATGGTCGGCAGCGCGGTGCCGATGATCTGGCCGTCGAGGGCCGAGAGGAAGATGCCGAGCATCAGTCCGACGACGCCGAGCAGCGGCGGCTTGGGCCGCTCGTCGGCCTGCTCCTTGTTCTGGCCCCCGCTCTGTTCCGTGGCCATGCCGTCCGCCCCCTTCCCCGGCTCAGGCCGCGAACGGGCGGGCCCGGCGGGCGTCCCGCAGTGCCTGCGCCCACCAGGTGAGCTGGTCGAGCATGGTCTTGGCGGCGGTGTCGGCGGCCGGGTCGATCGCCTTGCCCTCGGCGTCGAAGCACTGCGAGGCGCCGTGGAAGCTGACCGTGTTGCGGATCGTGGCGGCGTTCAGCTCGGCCATCACCACCCGCAGCTGCTCGACCGCCCGCAGGCCGCCGGACAGGCCGCCGTACGAGACGAAGCCGACCGGCTTGCCGTGCCACTGCCGGTTGTGCCAGTCGATGGCGTTCTTCAGCGGGGCCGGGAAGCTGTGGTTGTACTCGGGCGTGACGATCACGAAGGCGTCGGCCGCCTCCAGCCGGGGCGACACGGCGGCCAGCAGCGCGGCGTCGTCCGGGGAGAGCTCGCCGCCGAAGGACGGGAAGGTGACGGGCAGCGGGGTCTCCACCAGGTCGATCCGGTCGGCGGTCAGGTCGCCGCGCGCTTCGAGGTGGCCGAGCAGCCAGTCGGCGACCACCGGGCCGAAGCGGCCGTCGCGGGTGCTGCCGACGAGGACGGCGACCTTCAGGTTCTGCTCGTTGGACGTCCGCTCGTTGGACTTCTGCTCGCTGGACTTCTGCTCCGTGGACATGGGAGTCCCCCTCCGGGATGGCTGGTGTGTACGGCGTATCCGTCTCGAATACAACGTACACATCGACGTGTACGGCGTCCACTGCCGATACGCCGTACACAGGAGGGTGCTACGGTGGGACCGACCCCCAGTCGGAAGGAGCCCGCCCCCATGCCCGCTCAGCAGGCCCCCACCGGGGACACCCCCGCCGGCGACGACAGGCCCCCGGCGTCACTCTGGGAGCGCCTGGACCGCCCGGCCCCCGCCCCGCGCACCACCCTGACCCCGCAGCGGATCGCCGAAGCCGCCGTCGCCGTCGCCGACGCCGAGGGCCTGGACGCCGTCACCATGCGCCGACTGGCCGCCGAACTCGGCGTCGCCCCGATGGCCGCCTACCGGTACGTCTCCGGCAAGGACGAACTCATCGAGCTGATGGTCGACTTCGTCTACGGCCGACTCCCCCTGGACGCCGCCCCCGCCGAGGACTGGCGGGAGACCATGCGCGCCCTCGCCCTCCACCTGCGGGCCATGCACCTGGCCCACCCGTGGACCGTCCGGGCGGCCACCCCGTTCTCCCTCAGCCCGAACCAACTCGCCGTCCCCGAGCACGCGTTCGCCGCCCTGGCCGAGCACGGCCTGGACGCCGACACCACCATGGCGGTGTTCCGCACCGTCACCGGCTACGTCCACGGCTCGGTCACCACCGAGGTCACCCTGGACACCCTGCGCCGCGAGCGCGGCTGGTCCGACGGCGACCAGACCCGGGCCGGCCTCGCCCCCCGGATGACCTGGCTGATGGGCACCGGCCGCTACCCCAACTACCAGCGCTACCTCCACGCGGCCACCCGCAAGGACGACCCCGACTGGCAGTTCGAAACCGGCCTCGACTGCGTCCTCGACGGCATCGCCGCCCACTTCGCCCTCTGACCGGTCCGCTCACGGAGTGGGAAGTCGGCCGGTCCAACTTCCCACTCCGCCCTTCCTACCTGCCGGCCGCCCCGGCCCCCAGCCGCGCGGCGACGGCACCCAGCCGGCCCATCGCGTGGGCCACGCCCAGGCCGTCCATGTAGTCCCGCACGTGCACCAGCAGGCCGTCCCGGGCGCGCATCACCAGCAGGCCAGGCACGGTGAACGGCTCTCCGGTGGTGGCGAGCGTCCCGACCACCTGCTGCTCGACGGTCAGCACCTCCGGGTCGGCCCCCGGGTGGACGGCCACCTCCCGGATCTCCCGCGGCCGCGCCGCACTCGCACCCCAGGCGGCCCGGTAGCCGGCCCGGATCTCCTCCCGCCCCCGGTACCGCTCCGGCATCCCGGGGAACAGGAACGGGAACTCGTGCACCCCGTCCTCGGCGTACAGTTCGGCCAGCGCGTCCGCGTCCAGGTCGAGCATCGCCCGCCGGTAGCGGACGAGCAGGTCGAGCGGGCTGGGTGTGCTGGGCGGGCTGGGCGTGGCGGAATCCGGCATGACGGCGGCCCCTTCGGCAGCGGACGGGGACGCCAGGATCCCTCTGCGGCAATCGACTTGGCCCCCGCGCATCGATCGATGGCCCCAACCCTAGCCGCCGCCGGGAGGCGGGCCACCTCGCCCTGCCCCCGATCCACCGACCGTTCAGCCGCCGCGCCCCAGCAGGCTTCGCCCGGCACCGAGGGGCCGTCCTCGGACCCCCGGAATCGGCACCTGCGAGTCCTGCGCTCCGTTCACGGCCCTCGGTCAACCAGCCGCGCTGCACGGGAAGTCGGCCGGTCCGACTTCCTGTGCGGCGGCAGCCGCCGACAACGCCTACCCGGCCGGCCGCTCGCCGGCGAGGACCAGGCGGTAGCCGTAGTCCATGCTGTCCCGGCCGAGCAGGTCGGCGTACCGCCGGTGCCACGCCCCCGAGGCGAGGTCGGCCCGCAGCCGTTCGACGGCCGGCTCGACCACCTCCGGCGGCAGCTGCGCGAAGGTCGAACTGGCCTGCCGGACCACCGAGTCCAGGTAGTGCTCGGGCCGCCGCCAGTGGGCGATCTGGAAGCCGTCGGTGAAGTCCCAGGGAACGGGGAAGGACAGCACGGTGTGCGCGTCCAGGGCCTCCACCACCTGCTCCAGCGGCGTGAAGCGGGAGTCCTCCAACTCCCTGATCTCCGGCAGGTAGTCCTCCAGCAGCCACAGCTGCGGCCGGTGCGCCGGGTCCCAGGTGAACACCGCCTGCCGCCGCGCGACCCGCCGCAACTCGGCCAGCCCGCGCCGCTGGTCCGACCAGTGGTGGACGGTCAGGACGGCCATCGCCGCGTCGAACGCCCCGTCCTCGAAGGGCAGTTGCTCGGCCGAGGCCTTGACCTTCCGCTCCTCCGGATGCTGGTCGAGCATGACCTGCGACGGGTCGACGGCCGTGACCTCGGCGTCCTCCGGCTCGTACGATCCAGCCCCCGCACCGACGTTGACCACCGTGCGCGCTCCCCGCAGCGCCGACCCGATCAACGCGTGCAGCCGCGGATCGGGCCGACGGACCTGCCGGTACCCGACGCCGATCCGGTCGTACCTCGCCGTCCGGCTCTCCTGCCCCGTGTGTCCCATCCGACCAGCCCATCAAACGGGACCACCGGAGGCAACCGCTTCGCGTGAACCCGCACCGACGGGGGAGGCCGTGGCGGTACCGTCGGCCGCATGACCGAACTCAGCGACTGGACCTACGTGGTGACCGACATCGAGGTGGACGGCCCGTGGCCGGGACCGAACTCGATGCGGTCCTTCGCGTCCGTGGCCACGACCATGGACGGCCGGACCTTCGGCGAGTTCGAAGCCGTCCTCGAACCGCTTCCCGGATCGGCCCCGAACCCGCGCACGAAGGAGTGGTTCGACTCCGAGCCGGGCGCCTGGGAGGCCGCGACGACGAACCCGGAGCCCGTCACCGACGTCATGACCGGGTACGTCGAGTGGGTCCGGTCCCTACCCGGCCGGCGGGCGTTCGCCGCGGCACCCCTGTCGTTCGACGGAACCTGGATCGACTACTACCTGCGCCGGTTCACCTCCTTCGGACTGCACCAGGGCCCCTACGAGCAGGATCTCCTCTTCCACGGCCCGGCCCTGTGCCTGCGCTCGTACACGGCGGCACTGACCGGCCGACCGCCCGCGGACCTCCCGGCACCGGCACTGCCCCCGCACTGGCTCGGCGGCGTGCGGCACACCCACAAGGCCCTCGACGACGCGCGCGGCTTCGCCGAGCTGCTGCACTTCCTCACCCGGAACTCCGGGACGCCCGCCATCACCTTCGACACCTGAGGACCACCCCGCGACCACCGGTCCCCGGTCACGCCTCCGGAAACGGCGGAGCATCCCTCCTTCCCCCCACCACGAGTGCCCCGAGGCCCTCGCGCGAGAAGTCGGCCGGTCCGACTTCTCGCGCAGACCAACACTCCCTACCACCACCCCGGAAGCACCAAGAAGGCCAACCCCCGGCCAGAACAGCGAGCCCGCAACCGACCGGCCCGCCAGGACAACCCTCCGCGCGGCCGCCTCCAAGCCGGGCTGCGGCCGACAGCTCGCCGCCCCGATCCCCCGTCGCATCCCACAGCTCACCCCGGCGGCCCCCGGAAACCGCCCCAGCTGCCTTCCCCCACCGCGAGTAACCCGGGACCCGCGCGTGAGAAGTCGGCCGGCCCGACTTCTCGCGCAGACCAACACTCCTACCGCCACCCCGGAAGCACCAAGAAGGCCAACCCCCGGCCAGAACAGCGAGCCCGCGACGGCAATCTCGCCCTCGCAGACCAGGTGGGGCGCCCCGACCAGTTCGAGCAGGAACGGGACCCTAGAAGCCATCGCCTCGCCGACAACGAACCCCAGCGCGCAGACGGCATCGGCCAGTTCACCTACAGCCCTGCGGGCCGCGCCCTCGTCCCGGTAGGCGATCCGGGACAGCAACAGGGGAACGCGGTCGGCCGGAGCCCCCTTCGCATCACGCGGTTCTCCCCAGCTGACCCCGAAAACCGCCCTCCGCAGAGTTCCCGCACCGCGAACGAACCGGGGCCCTCGCGCGAGAAGTCGACCGGCCCGACTTCTCGCGCAGACCAACACTCCCTACCGCCGAGCCGGGAGCATCAGGAAGGCTAGCCCTCCGGCCACGACGGCGAGCCCGCGACGGCGACTCGGCCTTGCGGACCATGTGCGGTGCCCCGAGCAGGTCGAGTAGGAACGGCACGGACGACGAACCTCAGCGGGCGTACGGCATCGGTCAGTTCACCGACAGACCTGCGCCCCCACAGGCGATCCGGGACAGCAGCCGGGGAAAGTGCCCGGCCACATCGCGCGGTTGTCCCCTCGGCAGCGTTCCTGCAGTGCGAGCACCCCCGGGGCCGCTATCGGCGGGCTGGGAGGGCCAGGAAGGCCAGGCCTCCGGCGAGGATGGCGAGGCCGTACCAGGAGGCGGTGGGCAGGCGTTCGTCGAGGGCGGCTACGCCGAGTACCGCCGCGACGGCGGGTTCGGCGAGGGTCAGGGTGGTGGCGGTCTGGGCGGTGGTGTGGCGTAGGCCGTGGCCGAAGAGCCAGTAGGCGAGGAAGGTGGTGATCACCGCGAGGTGCAGCACCACGCCTGCCCCGCGCGGCGTGAGCAGCCAGCCCGTGGGGCCGCACAGCAGTACCGGGAGGACGATCAGCGCTCCGCCGCCGAACATCGCGCCCATCACCCCGCCGGAGGGGTGTCCGCCGGCGATCAGCCGCCCGCCGATCAGCGAGTAGACGGCGTACGAGAGTCCCGAGAGCGCGGCCAGGAGCACGCCCGGCAGGTCCACCGTCGTGCCGCCCCCGGCGAGTTCGGGGCCGAGCACCAGGAGGGCGCAGCCGAGTACGGCCAGCGCGGTGGCCCCGGCCCAGCGTCCGCCGGGCCGTCCCTGTCGGGTGAGCCAGCCGAGCAGTCCGGTGAACACGGGCGCGCTGCCGAGCGCGATGACGGTGGCGACGGCCACGCCGGTACGGCTCACCGCCGGGTAGAAGGTCACCGGGTATCCGGCGACCGCGATGGCGCCGGCCGCGAGCAGCCACCGCTCGTGCGGTCCGCACTCGCGGGGCAGTACGCGGGCGGTGCGGTCGGTGAGGAAGAGGAGCAGCCCGCCGAGGACCAGCCCGGCGGCTCCGATTCCCGCGGCCGGGGCGCCTGCGGGTGCCAGTGAACTGGCCGTCCCGGTGGTGCCCCAGAGCACGGCGGCGGTCAGGATCGGCGCCACGCCGCCGCGCGGGCGGGTACGGCGGGCGCGGCGGGGGGCCGTGGGGAGGGTGCGGGCAGGTGAGGACAAACGATTCGGCACAGTCGTGAACTTCCGTCGTCGAAGACCGTCAGGGGAACGGGTTTCCGAGAACGGGCGCACGCCGCCAACCCACGGCGGCCGCTGTCGGGCCGAGCCGGGGTCGTGGGGGGTCAAGCCACCGAAGCGCGCGCCCGATCAGGCGCTGAGCGGTGGCAGCACGACGTGCCAGTACAGGTTCACGCGTCGATGGTACCGACCGGCGGGCGTGAGAAGTCGGCCGGTCCGACTTCTCACGCGGCGAGGGCCGTTGACGCGTCCTCACCCCGCAGGAACGGTCTCCTCGCGGCAGTCGCGGGGTTCGGGGCGCAGAACGCCTGACCGCCCGCCCCACGCGCCCCCGGGAGGCCGTCACGCCCCTCCCGGGGGCGCGTCTCCTCGGCCGTGCAACCACCGGCGGCCCGCCCTCGACTTCCGGACCGTAGCGGACCGTTCATTCCTCCCTACGCTGAGTGTCGACCCCATCGGCCCACCGGAAGGACCCGCTCGTGCGCCGCTCCAGCCTCGTGCTGTCCCTGGCCCTGACCACCGTGGTCGCCTCCGCCCTGATGGCCGCCGACGTCGTGAAGGACGAGCCCTACCTGTCGGTGACCCTGCCGGTGCTCCGCGATCCGAAGGCCCAGCAGTTGCTCCACCACATGACGGACCCGGTGCAGGAGTGGGTGGAGTCCCGGGATCCGGCGGCGGCCGGCTACGCCGGGACGGTGATCGACGCGGCGAACCAGCACGCCGACATCTACTGGAAGGGCGAGACCCCGGCCCAGGTCCGTTCCCTGCTGGACGCGAACGCCGCGGACGTCGGCCCCGGCTACACCGTCGACGTCCATCCGAGCCCGTACTCCCGCGCGGAGATGCGCGCCGCGATCGACCGGTTCACGGCCGCGGTGGCGCGGGACGCGTGGACGTCGATCGGCCCGCAGGAGGACGGCACCGCCATCGCGATCACGTACGCGCCGGCGCCGGCGAAGCAGCTGACCGGCGGCGACGCGACCGTGCAGGCGTACTCCTCGCGGGCCGCCGAGATCGCCGGGATGCCGGTGTCGGCCGGCGTCGAGGAGACACCGGTGGCGCTGTCCGGCAACCGGCACTCCGACAGCGCGCCGTACTACGCGGGCGCCGAGGTGAACACCGGAAAGGCGTCGTTCTGCTCGACGGCGTTCAGCGGCTGGAAGGGCGGGACGAAGGTGGTGCTGACCGCCGCGCACTGCGGTGGCGGCCGGTACTACAACGGCACCGGCAGCTACATCGGCGACCTGGCCGCGGTCGGCAACGGCCTGGACGTCGGCATGATCGCGGTCAACGGGAACGGCGGCGGCCGGTTCTACGACGGTTCCTGGTCGGACAACGGCGGCTCGTCCCGGCACACGTACGGCGCCGGGCGGAACAACGTCGGGGACCTGATCTGCCTGAGCGGCGCCCAGTCGGGGTGGAGGTGCGACGTGCAGGTCAAGCGGGTCGACGTGGAGACGACGAACGACGAGGGCACCAAGATCAAGCCGGTGGACATCGCGGAGTCGAAGGGCGGCGACCGGCGGGCGGTCGCCGCGAAGGGCGACAGCGGCGGCCCCGCACTGGCGAACCCCTCCGGCCCGAACGGCGACATGGAGGCCCGCGGCGTCATCGTCGCCGCCAGGTCGGAGGTCGCCTGCCCGCCCGGATCGACGGCGCACCAGACGACCTGCTACGCGCAGGTGCTGTACGTGCCGATGACGCCGGTGGTCAACCAGATGGGCTTCTCGATCTCCTGAGGGCGTCATCGACGCGCCCCGAAGCGCGAGAAGTCGGCCAGTCCGACTTCTCGCGCAGGCCCCTCAGGTGGAGAGAGGGTCAGCGGCGGTGACGGCGCCCCTGGCCGCGTCGTCGGCGAACACGGCGAGCACGGCGAACTCGGCGCGAGCGGACGCCACATCCGCCGCGAAGCCCTCGTCCGGCCCGAACCGCCGGAGAACGTCGTTCAGCGCGGCTCCGTTGCCCGAGGGGGCGGCCCGACCAGCGCGACGCGGCGGCCGCCCCGGGCGTGAGCGCCGGGGCTCCTTGGCAGGTCGCACGGTCACCGCGCGGCCGGGTGCAGGCCGACGATGGGCCATCTCGGGCCGGTGTCCGGGGCGCCCTGCCAGGCCCACTGGGAGCCAGGGGTGACGGTGATGCCGTAGTCGTACAGGTCGGGGCGGCCCAACGCCTCCCACTGGGACCAGGCGGCCAGCACCTCGTCGCCGAGGCGGCGCGGCCCGCCCTGGAGGAGCTGCGGCAGCTCACCGTCGCTCCGTGCGACGAGGGTGGCCCATGACCGGTGGCCGTCGTGGATCCAGGCGTTGGTGCCGTCGGCATCCCGGGCGGTGAGCAGCACGGCGTCCGGGACGGCGACGCGCAGCGCGAACCGGAGGTGCCAGTCCTCCAGGCCGACCGGGTCGCGGTTCAACGCCCTGCTGGTCTCGGGTTCGGTGTCACCGCGCACCTGCGCGTAGGCGGCGGGCCCACCGTCCGGCTGGGCCGGAGCGTGCCGGTCGCCCATGAACTGGGCCAGGCCCTGGACCCAGCCGGTGGCGGACTGTCCGTCGTCGGCGACGGTGAGGGCGATGTGTCCGAGCCGGCCCCAGGGGTAGACGATCCGTCCGCCCGGTCGTACCGCCTTCACCCAGGACCAGGGGACGGTCTCGACGGCGTAGGTGGCGTGCAGCCGGTCGACCTGGCCACCCCCCGGCACCCCGCCGTCGGTGCCGTCGCCCGCCGTCACCTCGGCGTCGAGCCCGGCGACCGCGAGCCGGGTGCGGGCGGACGCGGCCAGGCGCTCGTCGACTTCGGTGCCGACCACCAGGCCGGGCCCGGCCCGCCAGGCGGCCAGTGCCGCCGTCCAGCCCTGGCCGGTGCCGAGGTCCCACACCCGGTGCCCCGGTTCCACGCGGAGGCTGTCCAGCATGTCCGCCACCACGGAGGGCGCGGACAGCGACGAGGACGGCCGGCCGCCGTCGAGCTGGGTGACGGCCGCCGAGTAGACCCCGGAGTACAGCTCGTCCGCCCAACCGGCCGGATCCACCGCGCGGTCGACCGGCACGTAGGCCCGACCGTCCCACCGCCACAACCGGTCCGGCGCGAACCGGTCACGCGGCAGTACGGCGAAGGCGTCGCGTAGCCATGGCGAGTCGACCGGCCACGCCCCGCCCCGCTCCATCGCCGAGTCCAGGCGCGTCCGGCACGCGGCCAAGCCCTCGTCAGCGGCCACTACTTGCGGTGCTTTCCGTCGGACGGCGGCTGGGGCGGGACCTCGCCATCGGCGTTGCCGGGCGGGGGCGTTCCCTGCCCGGGGTCCGGCGGCGGCTTCTCGTGCTCACCCATCGTGGCTTCCCCTTCGGTCGGGTGCAACGGTCGGCAATCACTCTGGCGCGGCACCGCACCAGGAGGTAGAGGCGTGCGGGAGCTGCCAGGGGCGCGTGCGCGCAGGAAGTCGACCCGGCCGACTTCCTGCGCATCAGGCCCGTGACGTGTCAAAACAGGGATGCTTGCGTCCGCTCGGCTTCGCCACCCTTGCCATCATCGTCCCCCCGCGCCGCCACGGCGCTGGCAAAATCGTCGCCGATGTACGGCCCGCCGCCGTAACTCCCGCCGAGGTACCGCCGCTCGCGGTTCTCCTCCTGGCGCGGCTTGAAGTCGGCGAGGGCGAACAGCTCCGTCTCGCCGTGCTCGTTCTTCTCCACGAACCAGACCTGGTCCCGCCGCAGGACGTCCTCGCCGTCGGTTCGGCCGAGCAGGCTGGCATCGTGCGAGGTGAAGATCAGCTGAGCACCGTTCGGGTTGGTCGCGGAATCCTGGAACAGCCCGATCAGGCGCGCTGTCAGGCGGGTGGAGGCTCGAATCGATCTCGTCCACCACGAAGGTGCCACCCCGACGGAGCGCCCCCATGAAGAGAGGTGCCTGCCGCAGGAGGGCCTGGGTGCCCTCGGACTCCTCGGAAACGTCCATCCTGACGATCCCGTCGCGCCCGCGATGGCCTATCCAGGGGCGCATGACCTCACGCGGTCCGTGCTCTTCGAGTTCCTCCAGCCGCCATGGCGGAATGCGCGTACCGTAGCGCTTCCGCAGCTCTTCCTCGTCGAGCAGCACGCGCTCCGTGCCGCATTCCGCGATCCCGAGGTCTGCGGCACGCAGGAGCGCGACGAACTCAGGGTGCCGGTCCGGGTTTTCGAGGATCCGCGCTGTACCGATGCGGCCAGGGCCCTGCATTCGCCGGCTGAACTGGAGGCTTCGGGCGAACCAGTCGTACACCGGGCGGAAGTCGTCCTGCCGGGAGCGTGCCGCGAGGGACATGAAGAGGACGTTGGGCTCGGTGATGTTCTCGACCAGCTCCAGCTCTCGCCGGTGCTGCGAGTCACCGATCTCCAGCCCGTCGACCGAACGCTCGAAGATCTTGCGCTTCCTGCCGTGGGGGAAGCTGTGCAGCCATTCGTCGACCACCCGGTCGTCGTCCACGCTGAACCCGTAGGTGTAGCGGATCCCGTCGATCAGCAGGTCCACCACGTACCAGGACGGTTCCCCGCGCGCCGCCTCTTCGAGCCGGAAGGGTTGACGGGCCACGCCCCCGTCCGGCTCCGCGTCGCGATGCGAGCTGACGACCGTCCTGGTCATGTACACCAGGGCATCGATGATCGAGCGGTGGCATCTGTGATCCCCCCTTCGCGGGCTGTGGGGCCTTTCTGTGCAAGTGAACAGACCTCACTCGCCGAGGCCCCCGACCGGCGCGAGAAGTCGGCCGGGCCGACTTCTCTCGCGGCCGGCGGATGGCCGCGCCACCCACGACGGCCCCGGGTGTTCCGTCCCGTGAGGTTGGGGATGCGGGTGCCACCGGTGGCGTCGGCGCCGCGAAAACCCCGGCGGGCCTTGCGGGCGCTGCCGTAGGATCCGGGCCCGTGCAGAGTGACGATACGACCGGGTCCGAGAGTGCCCAGGGGGCCGAGGAGCCCAGCGGCCTCCGGGCGATCTGGGCGAACACCCTGGAGCCGGTGGCTCCGCTGCCCTGGTACCGGCGGGTGCCCCGCAACGCCCTGATCGCGGCGGGCGTGGTCGTCGGCCTGTTCGCCGCGGTGACCGTCGCGGCGGTGACCGGGTTCGGCGCGCCGACGCGGCACCGGATCGTGCTCGCGGACCGGATCGGCGACCAGGTGCGGCTCCCGGACGACGACAGCGTCCTGACCCTGCGCGCCGACTACGAGCGGCAGATGACGGCCCTGCGGCCGTACCGGGAGCTGACGGTGGCCGGCTACGGCGCCGCCGGGTCGACCGAAACCACGCTGACCGTGATCGGGCTGACCGGCAGCTTCCCGGACGTCCGGCGGGAGCTGGACAAGTACTTCGGCACGGAGACGCAGACGGCGGGCGCCCCGTCGGACGACCCGGTGGTGGTCGGGCGCCAGGACTACCCGGCCGGCCCCCTCGGCGGCGCGCTGGACTGCGCGGTGATCGAATCCCCGGCCGCGTCCCTGGCCACCTGTGCCTGGGCGGACGGCAACACCGTCGGCATCGTCGTCGACGAAACGGGCGCCGGCAAGCCCGGGGAACTGGCCCGGCGCACGCTGGACATCCGGGCGGCCGTCGAGGTCGAGGAGAAGGACTGATCGACGGTCCGGCCGGAATCGTCGGACACGACCTGGAGCCGCTGAGATGAAACCCAACCTTGTGGACCCGTCGACGGTCACCACGGAGATGGCCGTGCAGGTTCGCACCTGGCGGGTCGACGAGGAGTTCAGTTGGCGCGCCGTGGCCCGGGCCGCCACCGACCTGTGGGGCTCCGGGTACGGCAGCAACCAGCTGTACGGCCGGGACCTCTGTGCGGCCGCCGCTCACGTGCTGGGCGAGGACCCGGACCGGGAACCGTGGAACTGACGCCCCCACCACGGGGTGAGCGCGAGAAGTCGGCCCACCCGACTTCTCGCGCGGCCGGCGACGGGACCGGCGGCGGGGACGGTCAGTCCCGGTGCGGCTCCGGGGACCACCGGCCGAGCCACTGGTCGGCGCCGAAGGCCTCGAAGCGCTCCACCTCGGCGAAGCCAAGCTTCGCGGCGAGGCGCATCGAGGGGAGGTTGGCGGTCTGGGTGGCGAGCACCACAGGCTCGCCGGGCAGCACGCCGGTGAACCAGTCGAGGACCGCCGCGCACGCCTCGGCGGCGTAGCCGCGACCCCAGGCCTGCGGCAGGAACAGGTAGCCGAGTTCGGCCTGCTCACCGACCCGGCCGAGGCGCCCCGCCTCCTTGCGGAGCAGGACCTGGCCGATCGTCTCCCCGTCGAGATCGACGGCGAAGACCCCGGGGCTCCGGCTGGGCGCCCCGGGCATCTCGCGCTCGACCTCGTCCCGCGGCTTGGGGCCACCGAGGTAGGTGTTCACCTCCGCCGAGGCCAGCAGCTCGACGAACGCCGCACGGTCCCGGGCCTCGGGCTCGCGGAGTACGAGCCGCTCGGTCCTGATCGGGGCGGGCGGCCAGGGCAGCGGGCGCATACAGGTCTCCTGATCCTCTCGGGCGCCGGTTGCCGACGCCGTCGAAGATCAGGACGCGCTCCGGCGGAGCGCCAGTTGCGCGTCTCCGCAGGTCGCGGGCTCAGCCGTGCGGGTTGGCCGGGGTGGGGAGGGCGAGTTCGCACCAGACCGTCTTGCCGATGTAGCCGTCACCGCGCAGGTGGGCGCCCCACGACGTGGCCAGGGCGGCGACGAGTTCGAGGCCCCGGCCGGACTCGTCCTCCGGGGTGGCCTCGCACGGGGTCGGGAGGGTGGAGTTCGCGTCCGAGACCTCGATCCGGAGCAGGGAGTCGGTGGGGAGGAGAACGCGGACACCGATCATCCGGTCACGCGGGGAACGGGCGTGGCGGCAGGCGTTGGTGACGAGTTCGCTGAGGAGGATCAGCCCGGTCTCGGCGGAGTCGATGGGCACCTCCCACTCGAAGGCCTGCCGGATGAACCGGATACGGGCACGGCCGGCGCTACGGGGGAGCCGGGGGAACATCCACTCGACGACGTCGGCGGGCTGAGTGAGCATCAGGGTCCTTGGGTGTGTACGGACGGCGTCACTCGGGAGAGCTGAGTTCGGCCATTTCACCCTTCGATCGTCGGCATCCAGGCATAGCCTCAACAGTTACACCGCATGTACAGCGACAGCTTGACCGCCCTGTGACCAGGGCAGGGAGGGGTACCGGCCGTGAGCGTGCCGAAGGAGAACCCGATGTCGTGGAAGTACTGCGGCGACCAGCTCAAGCGGTGGCGGGCGACGGCGGGCGTGACGCGAGAACAGTTGAGCCAGGCAGCCAGCTACGACATCGAGAGCGTCCGGTCGATGGAGGCAGGGAGGCGGCGGCCAACGCTCAAGGTGCTTCAGGCGGCGGATGAACTGTGCGACGCGAAGGGGATGCTGGTGGCGGCCGAGCCGTATCTTCTCCCCGAGACCAAGCCAGCGCGCAGTGATGTCTTCTTCGACGTCGAGAAGGAGGCGATTGCCTTCTACTTCTATGAGGCCCTCTACATCCCGGGCCTGCTGCAGACCGAGAACTACGCCAGGGCGGTACTCAGTCGCCACTTGCCACCCGTGGACGACGCCACCGCTAAAGAACGCCTGGCATTCCGTCTCAAGCGGCAGGATCTGCTCGCGAAGCCCGAGGTGATGTTCAGCTTCACCATTTACGAAGCAGCCCTTCACACCTCCGTCGGCGGCAGGGAGGTCATGAAGGAGCAGCTTCACCGGCTGCTTGACTTCGAGGACTCACGCAACACGCGGGTCCAGATCGTACCCACCGGAGAGCTACCCCCTACCGGCCTCTCGGGATCGCTCGTCATCTTGGAAACGGTCAACAACGAGCAGTATGCGTATGTTGAGACACATGAAACGAACGCACTCCACTCCGAACCACAACTCGTAGGCAGGCTCAGCCGACGCCACGCAATGATCCGCGCGCAGGCGCTGAACGCGAAGGAATCGGCACAGCTCGTCCGAAAGACACTGGAGCAACTATGAACACCACCAAACCGTGGCTCCGCTCTAGCTACAGCGACCACGACGAGGGCAACTGCGTCGAGGTCGCCGCCTCCCCCTCCACCATCCACGTCCGCGACTCCAAGGACAAGGCCGGCCCGACCCTCACCTTCTCCCCCGAAGCCTGGTCCGCCTTCATCGCCTTCGCCTCCGAAGCTCAAGCAGCACGAGCCGAGTGACCCCTTAATGGAACGGTGAGGTAACTACCTCCCAACCACCCTCGCACGCAGCACATATGACTTATCGTCACGACTACACCACAGCCGGTTCCCCCGTGTAGCGTGCGCACCAACGAAACAACCCCCGCCGGTGCTACCAACACCGAACGGGGGTCTGACCGGCACGATCGATCGGACTCGATCCTGTGGCTACCCACGACGATACCGCCATGGCCACCCCTGGGTACGGCAAGCAGTCCGCCCCGGAGCAACTCCCCCGCTCCGCGCGCGACTTCGCCCACCTCCCGGCCCGCGAGGCCTACCTCGCCTCGCTCATCGACCGCCTCCCCGACGGCGCCGCCATGGACGCGAAGACCCTCGCCGTCCTCCAGCCCCACTACGGGCAGATGGCCTGCCGCTCCGCCCTCACCAAGCTCTCCACCGCAGGTCACCTGCGCCGCGTCCGTGAGCGCCTCGACTCCCGCCAGTGCCGCTGGGTCTTCCGCACCTACTTCTCCCGGACGCCCCGCTCCGACGGCTGGTGGGCGCACTTCCTCTCCACCGGGGAGGCGTCAACGCCCGCCGCACCCGATCCCCCCAGGGAGCGAACGCTCAACCGCACCTCCCCCACCTCGGCCGCCTACGCCGCCCTCGCCGGCCTCGGCCTCGTGGACCCCCGCCTCGCCCTCTCCGCCGCCGACTGCGCCGCGCTCGAACCGCTGGCCGCCGAGTGGCTGGACCGGGGCACCACGCTCCCCCTCTTCACCGCCGCGCTCACCGCGAACCTGCCGCCGGACATCCACAGCCCGGCGGGCTTCACCCGGCGCCGCCTGATCGACAAGCTGCCACCCGAGCGCCCGCAGTCCCCGCGACCCCCGCAGCCGGTCCCCATCCCCGAGTGCACCGACTGCCGCACCCCCTGCCGCCCGCACGCCCTCCTCGGCGGCCTCTGCCGCGCCTGCCGCAGCACCCCCGGCGCCCCACCGGCCGCACCACCCCGCCCCGGCACCCTCTCCCCGGCCGCCGTCCACCGCCACGCCGCCCGCGTCAGGGGCGCGCTCCGGCGGGACAGCGCCCCGCCCCTGCCCCTGCGAGCCCCTTGATACCGAGCCCCCGGCAGACCTCGCCGTCACAGGCAAGCAGGCCCGTGATCATGAATATTCACAGGCGGCAGCGTTAACCTATGCAAAATCCAAAGGTGAACTACGTAACATGCCTTGCATTCGAAGTCATCCGGTTTGCCCGCATGCTGAGATCCATGCGATAGTCGAAGCAGCCCAACGGCGGGCGACACCGCACGCCGCCCTGGGTTGATGACTTCGGCGGGCCCGACCTGGCACTGCCGACGCCCATCGCGCGGCACGCACCCCCTTGGCCGGCGCGATGACTTGCAAGGGCCCCCGCCCGCCGGACCACGGCGAATCCGGGGGCCCTGCGCGTTTCCCCACAAAAAAAGCGCCGACCGGCCGGACGCCTCAGCCCCGCTCGCGCACCTTCAGCTCGAACCAGACGCCCTTGCCCCGCGGCAGCAGGTCGGCGCCCCAGCGGTCGGCGAGGTCGTCGACGACCCTCAGCCCCCGCCCGCGCTCGTTCACCGGCTGGGCCTCGGCGAGGATCATGCAGGGCAGCGCCCGGGAGGAGTCCCGGACCTCGATCCGGAGCCAGCCGGGCTTGCGGCTGACGTGCAGTCCGATGGTGCGTCCGGCCGCGTGCCGCACCGCGTTGGACACCAGCTCGCTGGTGAGCAACTCACTGGCCTCCAGGTGCTGGTGGAGCTCCCAGGACTCCAGGACCGAGAGCACCAGCCGACGGGCCACCGGGCCCGACTCCGGCCGGGAGGGCAGCCGTACCTCGTTGGGCGCGGACTGGTCGCACAGTCTGCTGGAGTACATCTCCTCCAGCTCCGCGGAGGTGAGCCGCTCCAACGCCGAGAGCCCGCCGCCCTGGACGTCGATCCAGGACACTTCGGCGACCACGCCGGCCCCGGAAACCAATGACTGATCTGCTTCGCCCCAACCCGCCATGCGGACCATCATTGCGGAACGCAAGCAGCCGCGTACGGACAATGAGCAAACGATCTCTCCGCGTCGGCATATGCCGGATGCAAGAAGGGGTCCCCCCGGGCCGACTTCCGTCAATCCCGGGTTGACCCCTCCCCCACCTCAGCGGCGGTTTACCAGGCGCTCCACGGGACGTTCCAGCCGCTCAGCCCGTTCGACGGGTCGAGCGTCTCCTTCCTGATCGAGTTCTTCACGATCATCACGTCACCGATCAGCGAGCCGTCGTAGAACTTGCCCGCCGACGTGCCGGAGCCGCCGCCCTCGACGTCCTTGAGGCCCACGCAGCCGTGGCTGACGTTGTCCTCGCCGAAGGTCCTGCTGCTGCTCCAGTAGTTGCCGTGCACGTACGTGCCGGAGTCGGTGAGCCGCATCGAGTGCGGGACCTGGAGGTCGTACGGCGCGCCGGTCATGCCGGGCATGCTGCTGGACTGCATCCGCACCACGCCCTCCTTGGACATGACCACCATCGTGCCGTTCCAGGTGGGGTGTTCGGGCGCGCCGGCGCTGATGTCGATCTCGCTCGACTGGCCACCCTGTACGACCGTCATCTTGTGCGCAGCGGCGTCAACCGTCGAAATCTGGGACCGCCCGATCGTGAAGGGCTCGTCCCGGTCCGCGCCGTACACCCCGGGGGCGATCTCGACGCTCTTCAGCCGGTACTTGACGGTCACCTTGGTGTCCGGCGCCCAGTACTGCTCGGGGCGGAAGTCCAGCCGGCGGTCGCCGAACCAGTGGCCCTTGACCACGGTGCCGTTGCTGGTCTCGAAGCTGATGCCGCGGGCGACCTCGTCCCGGTTCTTCACGTCCTTGCTGAAGTTCACCGAGACGATCATGCCGACGCCGTAGGTGGCGTTGTCGTCCACGTTGTCCGAGGCCTTGGCGAGCGCCGTCGGGGTCAGCGTGGTGAAGTCGCTGTCCGCCGTGGCGACCGCGCCGTCGGCGTCCGCGGCCATCGCGCTGACCCGGTAGGCGGTGCCCACCTCCAGGCCCGCCGCGGGCGTCCAGGAGGCGCCGTCGGCGGAGATCGTCCCGGGGACCTCCTTGCCGGTCTTGTCGCTCACCTTGACGGTGGTCAGCTTGCCCCCGGTCGCGCCGACCTTGAGCGCGTTCGGCGCCACGTCCACCGAGCCGGCCTTGGGCTCGATGCTCACCGCGGCCGTGGAGACCTTCGGCGTCTTGCTGCTGGGCGCCGCCTCCGTGGGCTTGGCGCTCGCCGCGCCGGCCGCCAGATCGGCCTTGGCCGCGCTCCCCCCGCCCCCGTTCCCCCCGCTTGCCCCGCTGCCCCCACCGCAGGCGGCCGTCAGCGCCATCGCCCCGCCGACCAGACCGACGGCCACCACTCTGCGTATCGACCTCATCGTCGATTCCCTCCCTCAGAAGATCCGAGAAACTCCCCGTGGACCCGACGGACCCGACCGGTATACGCAACCGGCCACCGGAAAGGTTGCGCCATGCGTGGGGCTGCTCGCCCCGGAAACCGCGGCGGCCCGACCCCAACGAGTGAGGACCGGGCCGCACGACGGACGACGGACGCCGAAGGGGCCTACCAGGCGGCCCAGTCGACGTTCCAGCCGCCGAGCCCGTTGGAGGGCGCGACGGTCTTCTCCTTGGTGTTCACGACCTTGATCGGGTCACCGATCATCGAGTCGTTGAAGAACTTGCCGGCGACGGAGGAGTCGCTGCCGCCCTTCACGTCCTGCATCGACACGCAGCCGTGGCTGGCGTTGGTCTTGCCGAACGGGCTGGCCCAGTAGTTGCCGTGCACGAAGGTGCCGGAGGTGGTCAGCCGCATCGCGTGCGGCACGTCCTGGATGTCGTACTCGCCGCCGAGACCGACGGTCTGCGAGTTCATCCGGGTGACCTTCTCCTTGGACATGACCACCATCGTCCCGCCCCAGGACGGCGTGGCGTCCGCGCCGAGGGTGACCGGCAGGGTGGTGCTCTTGCCGTCCCGCTCGACGGTCATCTGGTGCGCCTTGGCGTCCGCGGTGGAGACCATCGACCGGCCGATGGTGAACGGCTCGTCCTTGTCCACGTCGCCGTAGATGCCGGGGGCGACCTCGACGTTCTTCAGCCGGTACTTGACGGTCACCTTGGTGCCCGGCGCCCAGTACGCCTCCGGACGGAAGTCCACCCGGCGGTCGCCGAACCAGTGGCCCTTCACCACGGTGCCGTTGCTGCTCTCGATGGAGATGCCCTTGACGACGGCGTCCTTGTTCTTGACGTCCTTGTTGAAGTTCACCGAGACGATCATGCCGACGCCGTAGGTGGCGCCGTCGCTGATGTTGTCGTTGGTGGAGATCTTCTTCTCCGGCGTCAGCGTGGTGAACGAGGTGGTGGACGCGGCCACCAGGCCCTCGCCGTCCTTCGCCTGGGCGTTCACCTTGTACGCCATGCCGACCGCGAGCGCGCCCGCGGGCTTCCAGCCGGAGCCGTCCGGGGTGATCGCGCCCTCGACCGGCTTGCCGTCCTTGTCGGTCACCTCGACCGTCGTCAGCTTGCCGTTCGAGACGGACACCTGCAGCCCGTTCGGCGGGACGTCCAGGGCACCGTCCTTCGGCTCCACGGCCAGCACCGCGGCCGAGGGCTTCGGCGTGGCCGACCCGCCCCCGTCCGCCGCGGCCGAGGCCGCGCTGCCGCCGCCCGAACCCCCCGTACCGCCCGAACCACTGCCCTTGTCGTCGCCACAGGCCGCGGTGAGCAGCAGTACCCCGCCCATGACCAGCGCCATCGCACTCTTCCGCCCGTAGCGGTTGGTGGTGCGTATCGCGGTGCCGGCCGTCTTCCCCGTCTTCACGGTTTCTCCCCTCCCGGTATTCACTCTCTTGACGCGTTGAGTGCCCCCGTGAGTTGCACCGGACGTGGATCTTTCCGGGCCGGGCTGCGGGCGCGCCGGAGCAGGATAGCTAAGCCGTCCGAGTGAAACCTGAGAGGAGTCGGTTGACGCGGGCGTGAAACCGTGGTGAAGACAGGACGTAACGGGCGAACGGGACTTACGGCAGCGCCGAAGCCGACGGAGGAGCCGCCGAAGCGGACGCGGGGGCCGCCGCCCCCCGACCCAGCGCACTCCCCGCCACCCACTGCTCCCACGGCACGTTCCAGCCGTTCAGCCCGTTCTGCGGCGGCACGAAGTCCCCGGAGGAGGCCTTCACCTCCAGCACGTCCCCCTCCAGGGTGTGCTCGAACAGCCAGCCCGCCGGGGAGTCCTTGCTCGCCCCGCCCTTGGCGTCGGAGAGCCCGATGCAGCCGTGACTGGTGTTGGCGGCGCCGAACACCCCCGGGTCCGCCCAGTAGTTGCCGTGCACGAAGGTGCCGGAGGCGGTCAGCCGCATCGCGTGCGGGACGTCCTTGATGTCGTACTCGTCGCCCATGCCGACGGTCTGCGAGTTCATCCTGGTCACCTTGTACTTCTCCGACACCACCATCACCCCCCGGTAGGTGGAGTGGTCCCGGCTGCCGCCGGAGACCTTGAGCACCCGGACCACCTTGCCGCCCTGCCCCGCCCGGACGGTCAGGGTGTGGGCGTCCAGGTCGACGGTGGAGACCTGCGCCCGCCCGACGGTGAAGTGCAGCTCCCGGCTCTGGGTGCCGTACTCCCCCGGCGCGCCCTGCACGTCCTTCAGCCGCAGCGCCACCGTGACCCTCGTCCCGGCCGCCCAGTACGCCTGCGGGCGGAAGTCCAGCCGCTGCCCGTCGAACCAGTGCGCGGCCACCGGCACCGGCGGATCGGCGGTGACCTGCACCGCCTTCTCCACCGCCGCCCGGTCGGTGATCGGACGGCTGAACCGCAGCGAGACCGGCATCCCGACCCCCACCGTGGAACCGTCCTCCGGGGTGAAGAACGCCACGAAGGTGTGCGTCGGGGTGACGGTCGTGAACGCCGAGTGCTGGGCCGCCCGCTGCCCCTGGTCGTCCTCCGCCACGGAGTCCACCGTGAAGGCCGTCCCGAGCGGCAGCGGCCCGTCCGGCGCCCACTCGCCGCCGTCGGCCGCGATCGTGCCCGGCACCTCCGTGCCCTTCCCGTCCGCCAGCCGCACCGAGACCAGCCGCCCCTGCGCCACCGTCACCCGGACGGCCCCCTCCGGCCGCACGTCCTGCGCCCCGTCCACCGGCTGCACCGAGAGCACCGCCCGCGAGGGCGCCGCCGGGGCCGTACGCCCACCCGGCCCCACCGCGTCCCCGTCCGGCACGACCGGAGGCCCGCCGCACCCCGCCAGGACCGCCACGCAGCAGGCCACCGCCGCCACGCCCCGCGCCCACACCCGTCCACGGCGCCGCATCCCGGGGCCCTCCCACTGTTCAAGTCCGATGCCCGGAACAACGAGAACCCTCCCAACGAAGACACGCCGCCCCCGAAACCCCCGCTCCCGAAACCCCGGACCGCTTCCGGCCAACACATTCCGGGAAAGAGAAGGTGAATGGACCCAGAACACCCCGCCCAGGGAGGCCCCCGCCATGGCGTCAGAACAGCAGCTGAACCCCGGCAGCTGCCAACCCCTCGGCGCCCGCCACCACCTGGACCGCACGGGCCGGCGAGGCACCAACTTCGCCCTCTGGGCCCCCGCCGCCGAAGCCGTCGAACTGTGCCTGTTCGACGAGGACGGCCAGGAGACCCGCCACCACCTCACCGAGCAGGACGTCCAGGTCTGGCACGGCTTCCTCCCCGGCGTACGCCCCGGCACCCGCTACGGCTACCGCGTGCACGGCCGCTGGGACCCGTGGACCGGCGCCCGCTGGAACCCCGCCAAACTGCTGCTCGACCCGTACGCCCGCGCCGTCGACGGCTGTTACACCTCCCACGACGCCGCCTGCGCGGCCGTCCGCAACTGGCCCGAGGCGGACGTCGCCGACACCGTCCGGGACAACCGCGACTCCGCCCCGTACGTGCCCAGGTCCGTGGTCGTCCACGACGAGGACGACTGGTCCGACGACCGCCGCCCGAAGACCCCGTGGGCCGAGACCGTCCTCTACGAGCTGCACGTGCGCGGCTTCACCATGCGCCACCCCGACGTCCCCCCGCCTCTGCGCGGCACCTACGCCGGCCTCGCCCACCCCGCCGCCCTCGCCCACCTCACCCGCCTCGGGGTGACGGCCGTCGAACTGCTGCCGGTGCACCAGTACGCCAGCGAGGACCACCTCCAGGCCCGCGGCCTGGTCAACTACTGGGGCTACAACACGATCGGCTACTTCGCCCCGCACGCCGGCTACTCCGCCTCCGGCTCCCGCGGCGGCCAGGTCGGCGAGTTCAAGCGGATGGTCCGCGCCCTGCACGCCGCCGGGATCGAGGTGATCCTGGACGTGGTGTTCAACCACACCGCCGAGGGCGCCGAACTCGGCCCCTCGCTCAGCCTCCGCGGCATCGACAACGCCGCCTACTACCGCCTCCCGCCCAACCGCCCGCGCGGCTACGCCGACTACACCGGCTGCGGCAACACCCTGGACACCCGCCGCCCCCAGGTGATCCGGCTGGTCACCGACTCGCTGCGGTACTGGGTCACCGAGATGGGCGTGGACGGCTTCCGCTTCGACCTGGCCGCCGCCCTGGCCCGCGGCGGCACGAACGGCGGCGACGCCGTCGACACCGACCACCCCTTCCTCGCCGCCGTCGCCCAGGACCCGGTGCTGAGCCGGGTGAAGCTGATCGCCGAACCCTGGGACGTCGGCCCCGGCGGCTACCAGGTCGGCGGCTTCCCCCCGCTGTGGGCCGAGTGGAACGACAAGTACCGCGACACCGTCCGGGACTTCTGGCGCGGCGCCCGCCCGGACGTCCGCGAACTCGGCTACCGCCTCTCCGGCTCCTCCGACCTCTACCAGCGGGCCGGCCGCCGCCCGTACGCCTCGGTCAACTACGTGACGGCGCACGACGGTTTCACCCTGCGCGACCTGGTCTCCTACGACCGCAAGCACAACGAGGCCAACGGCGAGGACAACCGGGACGGCACCGACGACAACCGCTCCTGGAACCACGGCACCGAGGGCGAGACCACCGACGAGCAGGTCAACCGGCTGCGCCTGCGCCAACTGCGCAACCTGACGGCCACCCTGCTGCTCTCCGCCGGCGTCCCGATGCTCACCGCCGGGGACGAACTGGGCCGCACCCAGGGCGGCAACAACAACGCCTACTGCCAGGACAACGAGGTCGGCTGGCTGGACTGGTCGCTGCTGGAACAGCCCGGCTGGCAGGAGCTGTGCGCGCTCACCGCCCGGCTGGTCCGGCTGCGCCGGGACCACCCGGTGCTGCACCGGCGGGCGTTCTTCTCCGGCCGGGCCACCACCCCCGGCGGCCGGCCCGACCTCACCTGGTTCACCCCGCGCGGCACGGAGATGACCGAGGCCGACTGGTTCGCGCCGACCGCCTGCCTCGGCATGCTGCTCTCCGGCTCCGCGCTGCCCGAACGGGACGAGGCCGGGCGGCCGATCGGCGACGACGGCTTCCTGCTGCTGCTCAACGCGGGCCACGACCCGGTGGTGTTCACCCTGCCCGCGGCGGCGCCGGCCCCCGGCTGGGAGGCCCTGGTCGACACCGCCGCCACGGGCCCGGACGGACCGTCCCCGGCCGGCGCCGTCGTGCTGGGCGGGCGCTCGCTGCGGCTGCTGCGCGCGCCCGCCCCCGCCACGTAGCCGGGGCTCAGCTCCCGGCGTGCCCGAGCTCGACGTTCTCCAGCACGCCGATCGCGTCCGGCACCAGCACCGCCGCCGAGTAGTAGGTGCTCACCAGGTAGGAGGCGATCGCCTTCTCGTCGATGCCCATGAAGCGGACGTTCAGGCCCGGCTCCACCTCGTCCGGGATGCCGATCTGGGTCAGGCCGACCACGCCCTGGTTGTCCTCGCCGACGCGCATCGCGATGAACGCGCTGGTCTGCTGGTCGGACACCGGGATCTTGTTGCACGGGAAGATCGGCACCCCGCGCCAGGTCGGCCGCTGCTTGCCGAGGACGTCGACGGTGGACGGGTAGACGCCGGCCCGGTTGCACTCCCGCTCGAAGGCCGCGATCGCGCGCGGGTGGGCGAACAGGTAGTCGGTGTCGCGGCGCATGCTCAGCAGCTCGTCCAGGTCGTCCGGGGTGGGCGCCCCGGCGCGGGTCTGGATCCGCTGGTCGAAGTCGGTGTTGCCGAGCAGGCCGAACTCCGGGTTGTTGATGATCTCGTGCTCCTGCCGCTCCCGCAGGGCCTCGATGGTCAGCCGCAGCTGCTCCTCGGTCTGGTTCATCGGCTGGTTGTAGAGGTCCGCGACCCGGCTGTGCACCTTGAGCACGGTCTGCGCGACGCTCAGCTCGTACTCGCGCGGCCGCAGCTCGTAGTCCACGAAGGCGCCGGGCAGCTCGTACTCGCCCTGCCGGCCGGCCGCGAGGTCGATCTCCGCCTCGCCGTGCTCGTTCTGCGCCTGCGCCGCGTCCGCGGCGAAGCCCAGCAGCTGCTCGCGCAGCGACTCGGAACGGCCGATCAGCTCCTGGAGCACCGGCCAGGACAGCGCCATCGCGACCCCGGAGGTGCTCGCCTTCACGGTGTACGGCCAGCTGCCGCCGCCCTCGGTGATCGCCTCGTCGCCGACGTGGTCGCCGTCGGCGAGCGTGCCGAGCACCGTCACCTCGCCGTACTTGCCGGTGCCGATCCGGTCCACCTTGCCGTGCGCGATCAGGAACACCTCCTCGATCGGCGCCCCCTCCTGCACCAGCACCTCGCCCTGCGCGAAGTCCCGCTGCACGAACCGGCGGGCCAGCTCGGCCAGCACCTCCTCGTCCTCGAAGCCGCGCAGCGCCGGGACCTCCGCCAGCGAGGGGGCGATCACCGTCACCGCGGCGCCGGTCTTGGCGAAGCTCACCCGGCCGCGCCCGGGCGCGTAGCTCAGCCGCCGGTTGACCCGGTAGGTCCCCGCGCTGACCTGCACCCACGGCAGCATCTTCAGCAGCCAGCGGGAGGTGATCTCCTGCATCTGCGGCTTCGACTTGGTCGTCGTCGCCAGGTTCCTCGCCGCGGTCGTGCTCAGGCTGAGCTGGGCCCGTACCTGCACGATTGCCGAGCCGGGGCCGGGGGTGGGCTCGGTTTCGACCGTCATCTGTGCACTCCTGTCACTCACGCACCACTGGACATCCGTACAGGACGTGTCATCGGCTCATCGGCAGGCGCCCGCAAGAGGCGCACGGCGCACTCCTACCTGCATGAATGGCGGCGCGCGCCCCCTAATTCGCGCCCGCACCGCCCGTCCGAGTGGCCGGTTCTCGCCGGGCGCCACCGACAGGGGCGAAAAACCGGATGAGAAATGACGGCCCGTCTGCCTACCCTCACCGCGATGGCCGAGAACAGACAAGACCCCGAGAACCCGACCCCGGGAAGCCCCCAGAGCGACGGAACCGGCCCCGCCGGGCCCGGGCCGCGGCACTCCACGGTCCGCTCCCTGCTGCGCCTGTGGCCGTACGCGCGCGCCGTCCGCGGCCGGCTGGCCGTCTCGGTGACGGCCGCCACCCTCGGCATGCTCAGCACCCTCGCCGTCCCGGTGGTCCTCGGCCTGATCGTGGACGGCCCGCTCGCCGAGCACGACCTGGCCGGCCTCTGGCCGCTGGTCGGCCTGCTGCTGGTCCTCGGCACGATCGAGTCCGCGCTGTTCTACACCCGCCGGGTGGTGCTGGCCCGCCCGCTGGCCGGGCTGGAGACGGCGATGCGCGGGGACCTCTTCGCCAAGCTCCAACGGCTGCCGGTCTCCTTCCACGACCGCTGGGGCTCCGGCCAGCTGCTCTCCCGGGCCACCGCCGACATGTACACCATGCGGCTGTTCCTGGCCTTCCCGCTGGTCTTCCTGATCGTCAACTCGGTGATGTTCCTGGCCGGCACCGTGGTGATGTTCACCCAGGACTGGCGGCTCGCGCTGATCGCCCTGGTGCCCGTCGTCCCGCTGTTCGTGCTCACCCGGCGGTTCGAGTCCGGCTTCTCCGGCGCCGCCCGGCTCGCCCAGGACCAGAACGGGGACATCGCCACCCTGGTCGAGGAGTCCGTCCTCGGCATCCGCATCCTCAAGGCCTTCGGCCGGCACCGGTCGATGACCGAGCGCTTCCGCGCCCAGGCCCAGGAGCTGCGCCGCACCGAACTGCGCAAGGCGCACCTGCTCGCCAACCTCTGGGCCGTCATCGTCGGCCTGCCGGAGATCGCGCTCGCCGGCGCCCTCGCCGTCGGCGCCTACCTGGTGGCCCACGACGACCTGAGCGCCGGCACCCTGGTCGCCTTCCTCTCCACCGCGCTCGCGCTGCGCTGGCCGGTCGAGTCGCTCGGCTGGCTGCTCGCCTACGCCAACGAGGCCGCCACCGCCACCGACCGGTTCTTCGAGGTGCTGGACGAACCGGACACCCCCGAGGCGGACGCCCCCGCCCCGGGCACCGCCGCGGCGCCCACCGCCCCGGACGGCATCCGCTTCACCGGCGTCCGCTTCCGCTACCCCGACGCCCCCGACGGCAGCCCCGACCTGCTGGCCGGCGTCGACCTGCACATCCGCAGCGGCGAGACGATGGCCCTGGTCGGCGCCACCGGCAGCGGCAAGACCACCCTCACCGCCCTGCTCCCCCGGCTGTACGAGGCCACCGCCGGCACCATCACGCTGGACGGCCGGGACATCCGCGAACTGCCCCGGCCGCGGCTGCGCGAACTCGTCTCGGTCGCCTTCGAGGAGCCCACCCTGTTCTCCGCCACCGTCCGGGAGAACGTCCTGATGGGCGCCCCGGGCGCCGGCGAGGAACAGCTGCGCACCGCCCTCGACACCGCCCAGGCCGGCTTCGTCGAGAAACTCCCGAACGGCCCGGACACCGAGGTCGGCGAGCAGGGCCTGAGCCTGTCCGGCGGCCAGCGCCAGCGCCTCGCGCTGGCCCGCGCGGTGGTCGGCGACCCGGCCTTCCTCGTCCTGGACGACCCGCTCTCCGCCCTGGACGTGCACACCGAGGCCCTCGTCGAGCGGGCCCTGCGCGAGGTCCTCGGCACCACCACCGCCCTGGTCGTCGCCCACCGCCCCAGCACCGTGCTGCTCGCCGACCGGGTCGCGGTGCTGGCGGACGGCCGGATCGAGGCCGTCGGCACCCACCAGGAACTGCTGCGCGACTGCGCGCACTACCGGGAACTGATGTCGGGCGAGGCCGCCCTGATACCCGACGGCCCCCTCGCACCGGAAGGAGCGCGCGCATGACCACCACCGCCGAACCCGTACGGGCCGAACCCGTCGCGCCGGCCGAGGAGGAGCTCCCCCCGCCGCCCGCCGACGAGGAGGACATCCCCGTCCCGCCGGGCGCGCCCCGGGCGCTGCTGCGCTCGCTGCTGCGCACCCACCGGGCCCGGATCACCGTCGCGATGGTGGTGATCCTGGTCCAGCAGGCCGCGCTCCAGTCCGGCCCGCTGCTGGTCGCGGTGGCGATGGACCGCGGCATCCCGGCGCTGCGCGAGCACGACTCCG
This sequence comes from Kitasatospora sp. NPDC058184, assembly GCF_042883725.1. NCBI lineage: Bacteria > Bacillati > Actinomycetota > Actinomycetes > Kitasatosporales > Streptomycetaceae > Kitasatospora > Kitasatospora sp. NPDC058184. The sequence continues at coordinate 422,666 of NZ_JBHVVE010000004.1, read as the reverse complement.
GCCCGCTGATCGCCGTGGTCGCGGCCTACCTGTTCTGCGCGCTGCTCAGCCCGGTGCTGCAGTGGGTCTTCATCAAGATCAGCGCCCGGGTCAACCAGGACATCGTGCTGGAGCTGCGCGGCCGGATCTTCCGGCACGCCCAGCGGCTCAGCCTGGACTTCCACGAGCGCTACACCTCGGGCCGGATCATCTCCCGCGCCACCAGCGACATCGACGCGCTGCGCGAGCTGCTCTCCGAGGGCCTCCAGGAGCTGCTGACGGTCCTGCTGTCGGTCTGCTACATCTCGGTGCTGCTGGTGGTGCTGGACTGGCGGCTCGGCCTGGTCTCGCTGGCGTCCTTCCTGCCGCTGGCCCTGATCGCCCACTCCTTCCGCCGCCGCTCGCGCCGGGTCTACCGGCGCTCGCGCACCTCGGCCGCCTCGCTGATCGTCCGCTTCACCGAGACCATGAACGGCATCCGCCCGGTGCAGGCCTTCCGCCGGGAGAAGGCCAACGACGCCGCCTTCGCCGTGGTCAACCGGCAGTCCGCCACCGCCACCGCGGACGGCCTGCTGGAGATCGCCCGCTACGTCGGCCTCTCCCGCCTCACCGCCAACCTGTGGTTCGCCGGCGTGGTGCTGCTCGGCGCCTACCTGGTCGTCGACGACGCGCTGGAGCTGGGCGTGCTCACCGCCTTCGCGCTCTACCTGCGCCGGCTCTTCGACCCGGTCGACCAGCTGGCGATGTTCCTGAACAGCTACCAGTCGGCCGCCGCCGCCCTGGAGAAGATCGCCGGCCTGCTCGCCCACGAGCCGACCGTCGCCGAGCCGGCCGAACCCGCCGAGCTGCCGGAGGCCTCCGGCCAGGGCCGCGCGGTCGCCTTCGAGGGCACCCGCTTCGCCTACCGGACGGGCAAGGAGGTGCTGCCGGCCTTCGACCTGCTGATCCCCGCCGGGCAGACGGTCGCGGTGGTCGGCGCGACGGGCGCGGGCAAGTCCACGGTCGCCAAGCTGCTGGCCCGCTTCTACGACCCGACCGACGGCCGGATCCGGCTGGACGGCGTGGACCTGCGCGACCTGGCCACCCCCGAACTGCGGCGCGGCGTCGTGATGGTGACCCAGGAGTCCTTCCTGTTCTCCGGCACCGTCGCCGAGAACATCGCGGTCGGCCGCCCCGGCGCCACCCGGGAGGAGGTCGAGCAGGCCGCCCGGGACATCGGCGCGTACGAGTTCATCGCCGCCCTGCCGGACGGCTTCGACACCGACGTGCGCAAGCGCGGCGGCCGGATCTCGGCCGGCCAGCGCCAGCTGGTGGCCTTCGCCCGCGCGCTGCTGGCCGACCCGGCGGTGCTGATCCTGGACGAGGCGACCAGCTCGCTGGACGTCCCCGGGGAGCAGGCCGTGCAGCGGGCCATGCGCACCGTGCTGGCCGGCCGGACGGCCGTGATCATCGCCCACCGGCTCTCCACCGTGGAGATCGCCGACCGTGTCCTGGTGATGGACCAGGGCCGGATCGTGGAGGATGGCTCCCCACAGGAGCTGATCGACGGCTCCGGCCGTTTCGCCGCCCTCCACCGGGCCTGGCGGGACAGCCTGGTCTAGGGCCCCGGCCCCGGACCCCACGAATGTGCCCGTCCGGGTGCGCCGTCACGCACCCGGCCGGGCATTCCCCATTTCCCGCACGGAGGTACGCGGGCGGCCGCCCACCCGGTTCACCACCGGTGGACGGCCGCCCGCGGCCTCAGCGCAGCAGCCCCGCGTCCATCCCGGCCGACTCGGCCGGCAGCGCGACCAGCCCCAGCTCGGCCGGCGAGGCCAGCCGCGGGTGCGCGGGCAGCACCCGGACGGTGTAGCCGAACGGGCCGGTCCGGCAGAGCTCCAGCGAGCCCTCGTAGCGGATCCGGCCGTCCAGGTCGGGCCCGCCGACCGGCTTGAGGGCGAGCAGGCAGGCGTCCGAGATCCGGTCCCGCTCGTCCACCCGGCCGGAGACCGCCTGCACCTCGACGTCGCCCGGCCGCAGCGTCCCGAGCGCGACCTGCACCCGCAGCTCCAGCGAACTGCCCAGCTCCTGCGCCTCGGTCGGGCAGTCCGCCTCGACGTGCTCGACCCGGACGGCCGGCCAGGCCTCCCGGACCGTCGCCTTCCAGAGCGCCAGCTCCCGCGCGCCGTGGCCGTGCTGCCCGGCCAGCTCCCGCTGGGCCTGCGCCGCCGGGGCGTACAGCCGCTCGACGTACTCCCGGACCATCCGCCCGGCCAGCACCTTGGGCCCGAGGGTGACCAGGGTGTGCCGGACCATGGCGATCCACTGCTGCGGCAGCCCGTCCGCGTCCCGGTCGTAGAACCGGGCGGCGACCTGGTTCTCGATCAGGTCGTAGAGCGCGGCCGCCTCGATGTCGTCGCGCCGCTCGGCCTCGCCGCTGTCCGGGTCGAGCGCCCCGCCGCTCTCGTCGGCCGTGGGGATCGCCCAGCCGTTGCGGCCGTCGAACCACTCGTCCCACCAGCCGTCCAGGACGGACAGGTTGAGGCAGCCGTTGAGCGCCGCCTTCATCCCGGAGGTGCCGCAGGCCTCCAGCGGGCGCAGCGGGTTGTTCAGCCAGACGTCGCAGCCCGGGTAGAGGCGCTGGGCCATCGCCATGTCGTAGTCCGGCAGGAAGACGATCCGGTGCCGCACCGCCGGGTCGTCGGCGAAGGCGACCATCTGCTGGATCAGCCGCTTGCCGCCGTCGTCCGCCGGGTGGGCCTTGCCGGCGACCACGATCTGCACCGGCCGGGTGGGGTGCAGCAGCAGCGCGCGCAGCCGCTCCTGGTCGCGCAGCATCAGGGTGAGCCGCTTGTACGAGGGCACCCGGCGGGCGAAGCCGATGGTGAGCACGTCGGGGTCGAGCACCGAGGAGACCCAGCCGAGCTCGGCCTCGCCGGCCCCGCGCCGGCGCCAGGAGGCGTGCAGCCGGCGGCGGGCCTCCTCCACCAGCTGGGCCCGCAGGGCGCGCCGCAGTTGCCAGACCTCGGTGTTGCCGATCCGCTCCAGACCCGTCCAGCGCTTGCTCTCGCCGGTGGTCATCGCCTCCTCGGCGCGCTCGGCGCCGATCTCGGCGGCGCCGAGCCGGACCACCGCCGGGTCGATCCAGGTGGCGGCGTGCACGCCGTTGGTGACCGAGGTGATCGGCACCTCGGCCGGGTCGAAGCCGGGCCACAGGCCGTTGAACATCGAGCGGCTGACCTCGCCGTGCAGGGTGGACACCCCGTTGGCGCGCTGGGCCAGCCGCAGGCCCATGGCGGCCATGTTGAAGAGCTTCGGGTCCCCGTCCTGCCAGCTCTCGGCGCCGAGCGCGAGCACCTGCTCGACCGGCACGCCGGGCAGCGCGGCGTCGCCGCCGAAGTGGCGGGCGACCAGCTCGCGGTCGAAGCGGTCGATGCCGGCCGGGACGGGCGTGTGGGTGGTGAAGAGGGTGCCGGCCCGGACGGCCTCCAGGGCGGCGGCGAAGTCGAGGCCGGTCCGGTCGTCGGCGACCAGTTCGCGGATGCGCTCCACGCCGAGGAAGCCGGCGTGGCCCTCGTTGGTGTGGAAGACGTCGGGGGCGGGGTGCCCGGTGAGCCGGCAGTAGGCGCGCACCGCCCGGACGCCGCCGATGCCCAGCAGCATCTCCTGGAGCAGCCGGTGCTCGCTGCCGCCGCCGTACAGCCGGTCGGTGACGTCCCGCTCGGCGGGCGAGTTGGCCTCGATGTCGGAGTCGAGCAGCAGCAGCGGGACCCGCCCGACCTGGGCCTTCCAGATGTGGGCGGCCAGGGTGCGACCGCCGGGCAGGGCCAGGTCGACCCGGCCGGGGGTGCCGTCGGCCTCCCGCAGCAGGCTGACCGCGAGTTCGTCCGGGTCGAGCAGCGGATAGCGCTCCTGCTGCCAGCCGTCCCGGCTCAGGGACTGGCGGAAGTAGCCGTGCCGGTAGAACAGGCCGACGCCGACGACCGGCACACCGAGGTCGCTGGCGGCCTTGAGGTGGTCGCCGGCCAGGATGCCGAGCCCGCCGGAGTACTGGGGCAGCGCGGCGGCGATGCCGTACTCGGGCGAGAAGTAGGCGATCGCGGCGGGCAGCGGGGCGGCGTCGGACTGCTGCCGGGTCTGGTACCAGCGGGGGCCGGTCAGGTACTCGCGCAGGTCGTCGGCGAGGTCGCCGAGTCTGCGCAGGAAGCGCCGGTCGGCGGCGAGCGCGGCCAGCCGGGCGGCCGGGACCTCCCCGAGCAGCCGCACCGGGTCCTCGCCGGTCGCGGCCCAGACCTCCGGGTCCACGGACCGGAAGAGGTCCCTGGTCTCGGGGTGCCAGGACCAGCGCAGGTTGAGGGCCAGCTCGTGCAGCGGCTGGAGTTGTTCGGGCAGGACGGTGCGGACGGTGAATCTGCGGATTGCCTTCACGGCGTGAAGCGTAGCCGTGGCGGTCGGCCGGACAGTGCGTCAAGTGGACTATTGGGCATCCGTTCGGGCTATTGATGAGATCGCATTCGGCGCATTGGACTGCACGGGGGGCGCGCGAGGCGCACATTTCGGGGGCCCGCGCTACCAATACGTGAACTCTTCGGTACGGCTTCATTTCCGATGGCGCATCCACCCGGGAGAAGGCCCGAAACTACTGTCGTACCGCTGCAAAAACCTTGTCGCCGGTGCGAGGATGACCGAAGGTCGTTGATGCAGTGGGGAGTACGACGACGGGTGGCGTCCCCCGCGAAGCAGCACGTCCGAATCCTTTTCGTGTTGTCCGTTCCCGTCCTTCTTAGCCCATTCGGCGCTCACCGCGCACGGACGCGTGTCCTCCCTACCGGCCCGCTCGTTCACGGGTGGACCGGGTCGGCCGGGGCGCGCCCGGCGGAGGCGTGCGCCGGGACGCACACGGGCTCCGGGGCGTCCCACCGCCGGCTCGGCGGGCGCCGGGCAGGTTGCCGGGAACAGCGGCGCGGGCAGGCTTCCGGTCGCACGTCCTCCCCACCCAGCAGTCCTCCGGTACTCCCCCGGCCCGTACCCAGGCCCGCGGGGAGCTGCCGCCGATCTCGGGCAGGAGCTTGGCATGCACGGCGACACGCGGGACCAGTCCACACCGGTGGCCGAAGGCCTCGACGCAGCGGTCGCGGAATCCGCCGGACGGATGGATTCTGACACTCGGACAGATCCGGCGATGCCGGCGCCGAGGGCCTCCGGGGCGGTCCGTGCCGGATCCTCCGAATCCGAAGCCCCCTCGACGGCCCGGCACCCCGCGGCCGAGGAGGACCGGGCGGCGGCACCCCGCAGGCGCACCACCACCACGCGCCGCACCACCGCCACCACCCCGAAGACCGCAGCTCCGAAGGCCGCCACCGCGGAGGCCGCCGGGTCCGCCTCCGCGAAGGCCCCGGCCGCCGGGGCAGCCGCCCGGAAGGCCCCCGCTCGCAAGCCCTCCGCCCGCAAGACGACAGAGAGCGACACCGTGATCGGCCGCATCCCCGTCCTGGACGTCAGTCCCCTCGTCGACGCCGGCCGCCGCCCGGCCAAGGCCGTCGTCGGCGAGACCTTCCTGGTCACCGCGACCGTCTTCCGCGAGGGCCACGACGCCGTCAACGCCAACGTGGTGCTGCGCGACCCGCGCGGCCGCAGCGGCCCGTGGACGCCGATGCGCGAGCTGGCCGAGGGCACCGACCGCTGGGGCGCGCACGTCACCCCGACCGCGCCCGGCCGCTGGTCGTACCTGGTGGAGGCGTGGAGCGACCCGGTCGCCACCTGGCGCCGGACCGCCTCGGTGAAGCTGCCCGCCGGGATCGACACCGCGCTGGTCCTGGAGGAGGGCGCCCGGCTGCTGGAGCAGGCCGCGGCCGGGGTGCCCAAGAGGGAGGGCCGCGCCGACGTGCTGGCCGCCGCCGACGCGCTGCGCGACCAGACCCTGCCGCCGCTGTCCCGGCTGGCCGCCGCGCTCGCCCCCGAGGTGCTCGACGCGCTGGTCCGCCACCCGCTGCGCGAGCTGCTCAGCGCCTCCCGCCCGATGCCGCTCCAGGTCGACCGCGAGCGCGCGCTGTTCGGCTCCTGGTACGAGTTCTTCCCCCGGTCGGAGGGCGCCGTGGTGGACCCGGCCGGCGTCGAGCCGCCGCGCCCGGGCAACCTGCGCAGCGCCGCCGAACGCCTGCCGGCCGTCGCCGCGATGGGCTTCGACGTGGTCTACCTGCCGCCGGTCCACCCGATCGGCCGAGCCTTCCGCAAGGGCCCGGACAACACCCTGACGGCCGGCCCGCACGACGTCGGCTCGCCCTGGGCGATCGGCTCCCCCGAGGGCGGCCACGACGCCGTCCACCCGGACCTCGGCACCATCGAGGACTTCGACCACTTCGTCGCCGAGGCCAAGGCGCTGCACCTGGAGGTGGCGCTGGACTTCGCCCTCCAGTGCTCCCCCGACCACCCCTGGGTGAACAAGCACCCGGAATGGTTCAGCCACCGCACGGACGGCACCATCGCGTACGCCGAGAATCCGCCGAAGAAGTACCAGGACATCTATCCGGTCAACTTCGACCAGGACATGGACGGAATCGTCAAGGAAACCATCCGGATCCTCCGGTTCTGGATGTCGCACGGCGTCCGGATCTTCCGGGTCGACAACCCGCACACCAAACCGGTGGTGTTCTGGGAGAAGGTGCTCGCCGACGTCGCCCGGACCGACCCCGACGTGGTGTTCCTGGCGGAGGCCTTCACCCGCCCCGCGATGATGCACACCCTGGCGAAGATCGGTTTCCACCAGTCGTACACGTACTTCACCTGGCGCACCACCAAACCGGAACTCACCGACTACCTCACCGAACTCAGCGGTGACGCCGCCGCCTACATGCGGCCCAACTTCTTCGCCAACACGCCGGACATCCTGCACGAGTACCTCCAGCACGGCGGCCGGGCCGCCTTCGCGATCCGCGCGGTGCTCGCCGCCACCCTCTCCCCCAGCTACGGCGTCTACGCCGGCTTCGAGCTGTACGAGAACGAGCCGGCCCACCCGGGCTCCGAGGAGTACCTCCACTCGGAGAAGTACGAACTGCGCCCGCGCGACTGGAGCCGCACCGACACCCTGGCCCCGCTGCTGACCGTGCTGAACCGGCTGCGCCGCCGCCACCCCGCCCTCCAGCAGCTGCGCGACCTGCGCTTCCACCCCACCGACAACGACCAGGTGCTCGCCTACTCCAAGACCGCGACCACCCCCGAGGGGCTCACCGACCAGGTCGTCACCGTGGTGAACCTCGACCCGCACCACGTCCAGGAGGCCACCGTCACGCTCGACGGCGACGGCCCGTACGCGGTGCACGACGAGCTCACCGGCGCCGTCTACACCTGGGGCCGGCACAACTACGTCCGGCTCGATCCCTCAGCCGAGCCGGCTCACCTCCTCACGGTTCGGAGGAACCCAGCGTGACAGTGAACGAGCCCGTCCCCGACACCTTCCCCGAGACCTCGAAGAAGAAGCTCGACCCGCAGTGGTTCAAGCGTGCGGTCTTCTACGAGGTGCTGGTGCGGTCCTTCCAGGACAGCAACGGCGACGGTGTCGGGGACCTCAAGGGGCTCACGGCCAAGCTCGACTACCTCCAGTGGCTCGGGATCGACTGCCTCTGGCTCCCCCCGTTCTTCGCCTCGCCGCTGCGCGACGGCGGGTACGACGTCTCCGACTACACCTCGGTGCTGCCGGAGTTCGGCGACCTCGCCGACTTCATGGAGTTCGTCGACGCCGCGCACGCCCGCGGCATGCGCATCGTGATCGACTTCGTCATGAACCACACCAGCGACCAGCACCCGTGGTTCCAGGCCTCCCGCTCCGACCCGGACGGGCCCTACGGCGACTTCTACATGTGGGCCGACGACGACAAGCAGTACCCGGACGCCCGGATCATCTTCGTCGACACCGAGACCTCCAACTGGACCTACGACCCGGTCCGCAAGCAGTACTTCTGGCACCGCTTCTTCTCGCACCAGCCGGACCTCAACTACGACAACCCCCGGGTCCAGGACGAGATGATCGCCGGGCTGCGGTTCTGGCTCGACCTCGGCATCGACGGCTTCCGGCTGGACGCGGTGCCGTACCTGTTCGCCCGCGAGGGCACCAACTGCGAGAACCTCCCGGAGACCCACGAGTTCCTCCAGCGGGTCCGCAAGGAGATCGACGCCAACTACCCGGACACCGTGCTGCTCGCCGAGGCCAACCAGTGGCCGGAGGACGTCGTCGACTACTTCGGCGACTTCGCCTCCGGCGGCGACGAGTGCCACATGGCGTTCCACTTCCCGGTGATGCCCCGGATCTTCATGGCGGTGCGCCGGGAGTCCCGCTACCCGGTGTCCGAGATCCTCGCCAAGACCCCGCAGATCCCCGGCGGCTGCCAGTGGGGCATCTTCCTGCGCAACCACGACGAGCTGACCCTGGAGATGGTCACCGACGAGGAGCGCGACTACATGTACGCGGAGTACGCCAAGGACCCGCGGATGCGCGCCAACGTGGGCATCCGCCGCCGGCTCGCCCCGCTGCTGGAGAACGACCGCAACCAGATCGAGCTGTTCACCGCGCTGCTGCTCTCCCTGCCCGGCTCGCCGGTCCTCTACTACGGGGACGAGATCGGCATGGGCGACAACATCTGGCTCGGCGACCGGGACGGCGTGCGCACCCCGATGCAGTGGACCCCGGACCGCAACGCGGGTTTCTCCTCCGCCGACCCGGGCAGGCTCAGTCTGCCGCCCATCATGGACCCGGTGTACGGCTATCAGGTGACCAACGTCGAGGCGCAGCAGAGCAGTTCGAGTTCCCTGCTGCACTGGACGCGTCGCATGATCGAGATCCGCAAGCTCAATCCGGCGTTCGGCCTCGGCAGCTACGCCGAACTGCCCTCCAGCAACCCCGCCGTGCTGGCCTTCGTGCGCGAGTACGAGGGGGACCTGGTCATGTGCGTGAACAACTTCTCGCGGTTCGCGCAGCCGACCGAGCTGGACCTGCGGCAGTACGGCGGGCGGTACCCGGTCGAGCTGATCGGCGGGGTGCGCTTCCCGTCGATCGGCGAGTGGCCCTACCTGCTCACCCTGGCCGGGCACGGCTTCTACTGGTTCCAGCTCCGGCAGCCCCCGCGCCTGAGCGGGACCAGGCGATCGAAGTAACGATCCGCCGCACGTGGCACAGCAGCCGTGAACAGCACCACCAGACCCTCCGGGGGCGCGAGTTGAACCCCCGCGCCCCCGGAGTTCTCTGCACCACCGCGTACGGAGAACAGCCCAACGGCCACCCACACGAAGGCGTGACACCCGAGCCGTGCTCGCGTGCCGCGACCGCCGCGCCGCCGCAATCCGGAAGACTGACGGACCCGGCCACGACCCGTCGGGCAGTCCGCGTGCTTCCGGGGAAAGGGAGCCATGTCCGAAACCTCCCGTTCTCAAGCCCACCTCCAGGACGACGCCCCCACCGGTCCCGCCACCCCCGCGGGCACCCGGGGCGCCGGGGCCCGGAGAACCGCCCTGGGCGTCAGCGAACTCGTCCAGGCGGCCCTGCCACTGATCGCCTCATGGCTGCCCACCCAGCGCTGGTACGCCGGCAAGGGGAGGCCCATCACCGGCCTCACCCCGGTCGTCGGCACCCCGCTGCAGGTCGGCGACCCGGCCCTGCTGCACCTCCTGCTGCGGGTCGAGCACGCCACCACGGCCGGCGCCCCGCACGGCGACATCTACCAGCTGCTGCTCGGCATCCGCTCCGGCGGGCTCGGGGACATCGGGCCCGGCGCCGTGCTCGGCCGGCTCAGCCAGGGCCCGTACGACGGCGCGACCCTCTACGACGCGGTGCACGACCCCGAACTCACCGGACGGCTGCTCGAACACCTGGCCACCGGGGACCGCTTCGGCGCGCTCTCCTTCCGCCGCACCCCCGGCTCCGGACTGCCCGCCAACCTCCCCGGCCGCGCCTCCACCGCCGAGCAGTCCAACAGCTCGGTCATCTACGGCACCTCGTACATCCTCAAGCTGTTCCGCCGCATCCACCCCGGCACCAACCCCGACCTCGAACTGTCGCTCGCGCTCTCCCGGGCCGGCTCCACCCGCATCCCCCGGGTCGCCGCCTGGTTCGAGAGCCGGATGGAACGCGCCGAACCCGCCACCCTCGGACTGCTGCAGCGCTACCTGCCGGACGCCGAGGACGGCTGGGAACTCGCCCTCGACCAGGTCGGCCGGCTCAAGGGGGACCGCTCCCCCGGCAACTTCGCCATCGAGGCGCACCGGCTCGGCCGGGCCACCGCCGAGGTGCACCGGGTCCTCGCCCGCTCGATGCCCGTCGCCCGGCTCGACCGCGCCCAGACCGGACGGCTGGCCGGCGCCATGGCCGACCGGCTGGACAGCGCCGTCGCCGCCGTCCCCGGCCTGCTGCGCTTCCGGGCCGCCCTGCGCACCGCCTTCCAGCAGCTCGCCGACGCCCACCCGGACGGCCTGCCGGTCCAGCGCATCCACGGCGACCTCCACCTCGGACAGGCCATGCGCACCCCGCACGGCTGGGTGCTGCTGGACTTCGAGGGCGAGCCCGCCAAGTCCGTCAACGAGCGCCGCGAACCGCAGCCCGCCCTGCGCGACGTCGCCGCGATGCTGCGCTCCTTCGACTACGCGGCCGCCCACCTGCTGGCCGGCGGCCCCGTCGACCCGGAACTGGCCCACCTGGCCGCCGCCTGGGCCCAGCGCAACCGCACCGCCTACGGCGCCGGCTACACCGCCGGCGGCGGCGCCGACCCGGCCGCCTCGCCGGAGCTGATGCGGGCGCTGGAGATCGACAAGGCGGTCTACGAGGTGGTGTACGAGGCCCGGCACCGGCCGAGCTGGCTGCCGATCCCGCTGGCCGCGATCAACCGGCTCGCCCTGTCCGTCTGACCGGCCCTTCCCGTACCCACGCCTTTTCCGCACCGCCCGATTCCCGCACCGCCCGTCTCCGCACCACGCGTCTCCCGTCCCACCCGTTTCCTGTCCCGACCGTTTCCTGTCCCGCCCGCAGGAGTTCGCCCACCCCGCCGCAGGAGGACCCCGCCGTGACGCCGATCGACCCGACCGGCCGCCCCACCCGCCCCGTACCGGCCACCTTCCTGGCCGGACCGCTCCCCGCCGAAGGCCACACCGGCCACGAGCACGGGGCGCACCGGGCGGCCGAGGAGGAGGGGGGCGCCGGCACCGGCTCGGAGCCCCCGGACGCCCTCCCGTCCCCGGCCGACCCACTCGCGGCCCCGCAGCCCCGGGGGGCCGAGCGCCCGGCCCCCACCGGGGCGCTGCGGCTGCCCGAGGCGCCGCTGCCGCCGGCCGAGGTCGACCGGCTGGTGGGCGGGCAGCACCACGACCCGCACGCGCTGCTCGGCGCGCACCCGGTGCACGGCGGCACGGCGATCCGGGTGCTGCGCCCGTTCGCCGAGCGGGTGGTCGTCGAGACCGCCCACGGCCCGGCCGAACTCACCCACCAGCAGAGCGGGTTGTTCACCGGCCTGGTGGCCGGCGGCGAACCGCCGGAGTACACCCTGCTGGTGACGTACCCCGACGGCGAGCCGCTGCGCCAGCACGACGGCTACCGCACCCCGCCCACCCTCGGCGAACTCGACCTGCACCTGATCTCCGAGGGCCGGCACGAGCAGCTGTGGCGGGCGCTCGGCTCGCACGTGCGCACCGTCGACGGGGTGGCCGGCACCGCCTTCGCGGTCTGGGCGCCGAACGCCGTCGGGGTCCGGCTGATCGGCGGCTTCAACCACTGGAACGGCACCGGGCACCCGATGCGCTCGCTCGGCTCGTCCGGGATCTGGGAGCTGTTCGTCCCCGGCCTGGCCGAGGGCGCCACCTACAAGTACGAGGTGCACACCCGGCAGGGCTGGGTGCTGGACAAGGCCGACCCGCTGGCCCGGGCCGCCCAGTGCCCGCCCGGCACCGCCTCGGTGGTCACCTCCTCCGACTACGCCTGGCAGGACGGCGAGTGGATGGCCCGCCGGGCCCGCGCCGCGCACCACCGGGCCCCGATGTCGGTGTACGAGCTGCACCTGCCCTCCTGGCGGCCGGACCTCACCACCTACCGCGCCATCGCCGAGGAACTGCCGCGCTACCTCCAGGAGTTGAACTTCACCCACGTGGAGCTCATGCCGGTGATGGAGCACCCCTTCGGCGGCTCCTGGGGCTACCAGGTGTCCGGCTACTACGCCCCCACCGCCCGGCTCGGCGGCCCCGACGACTTCCGGTTCCTGGTGGACACCCTGCACCGGCACGGCATCGGCGTGATCGTCGACTGGGTGCCCGCGCACTTCCCCAAGGACGACTTCGCGCTCGCCCGCTTCGACGGCGAGCCGCTGTACGAGCCCGCCGACCCGCTGCGCGCCGAGCACCCCGACTGGGGGACGCTGGAGTTCGACTACGGCCGCAAGGAGGTGCGCAACTTCCTCGTCGCCAACGCGGTGTACTGGTGCGAGGAGTTCCACGTCGACGGCCTGCGGGTGGACGCCGTCGCCTCGATGCTCTACCTCGACTACTCCCGCGAGGGCGGCGACTGGACCCCCAACCGGTTCGGCGGCCGGGAGAACCTGGACGCCGCCTCCTTCCTCCAGGAGATGAACGCCACCGTCTACCGGCGCTGCCCGGGCGCGGTGACCATCGCCGAGGAGTCCACCGCCTGGGACGGGGTCACCCGCCCCACCGACGCCGGCGGGCTCGGCTTCGGGCTGAAGTGGAACATGGGCTGGATGCACGACTCGCTGGTCTACATGTCCAAGGAGCCGGTGCACCGCAAGTACCACCACAACGAGATCACCTTCTCGATGGTGTACGCCTACTCCGAGAACTACGTCCTGCCGATCTCGCACGACGAGGTGGTGCACGGCAAGCGGGCGCTGGTCTCCAAGATGCCCGGGGACTGGTGGCAGCAGCGCGCCAACCACCGCGCCTACCTCGGCTTCATGTGGTCCCACCCGGGCAAGCAGCTGCTGTTCATGGGGCAGGAGTTCGCCCAGGGCGCGGAGTGGGACCACGAGCAGGGCCCGCAGTGGTGGGTGCTCGACGAGCGGTGGCCGGCCCACGAGGAGCACCTCGGGGTGCGCCGGCTGGTCCGCGACCTCAACCGGCGCTACCTCGACACCCCGGCGCTGTGGGAGCTGGACACCGTCCCGGAGGGCTTCCGCTGGCTCGACGGCGGCGCCGCCGAGGACAACCTGCTCTCCTTCGTCCGGTACGCGGCCGACGGCTCGCCGCTGGTCGCGGTCTGCAACTTCTCGCCGGTCGTCCGGCACGGCCACCGGGTCGGGCTGCCCCGGCTGGCGGGCCGCGACCAGCTGTGGGAGGAGGCGCTGAACACCGACGCCGAGGAGTACGGCGGCAGCGGCGTCGGCAACTCCCACCCGGTCAAGGCCGAGCCGGTGGAGTGGGACGGCCAGCCCCGGTCCGCCGAACTGGTCCTCCCCCCGCTCTCCACCGTCTGGCTCCGCCCCGCGCGCTGAGCGCCGGGCGCCTCCGGTGCCCCGGACGCCCCGGGTGCCCGCCCCGTCGGCGGGCACCCGGGGCGGGACCTCCGCCCCTTGCCCGAACCCCGTCGCTCTGCTCGCGGACACCCGTTCGGGGTGCGAAGGTATGGTCGATATGACCACTTTCCGAGACGACGGGACGGAGACAACCACGTGGCGCGCAGCGTGTACGTGACCGGCATCGACCGGGGGGACGGCCGCCAGGCGGTCGAACTCGGGGTCATGGAACTGCTCACCCGCCAGGTGGACCGGGTCGGGGTGTTCCGCCCGCTGGTGCACGCCGCCCCCGGGCAGCCGGGCTCCGACCACGTGGTCGAGCTGCTGCGCGGCCGCTACCGGCTCGACCTGCCCAGCAGCGAGCTGTACGGCCTCGGCTACGAGGAGGCCGCCGCCCTCCAGGCCGCCCACGGGCAGGACGAACTGGTCTCCGCGCTGGTCGACCGCTTCCACGCGCTGGAGCGGCGCTGCCAGGCCGTCCTGGTGCTCGGCACCGACTTCGCCGACACCAGCATCCCGGACGAACTCGCCTTCAACGCCCGCCTGGCCAACGAGTTCGGCGCCGCCGTGCTGCCGGTGGTCGGCGGGCACGGCGAGGACCCCGAGACGGTGGTCGCCGAGCTGCTGGGCGCCCACCGCGCCTACACCGACCTCGGCTGCCAGACCCTGGCGATGATCGCCAACCGGGTCGCCCCCGGCGCCAAGCAGCGCATCCAGCGCGCCCTCACCGAGAAGCTGCCCGTCCCCGCCTACGTCATCCCGGAGGAGCCGGCCCTGGCCGCGCCCACCGTCGCCCAGCTGGTCGAGGCGACCGGCGCCGAGGTGCTGCTCGGGGACGCCGCCGGCCTCGCCCGGGACGTGCGCGGCTACGTCTTCGGCGGCGCCATGCTGCCCACCTTCCTGGACGCGCTGACCGAGGGCGCCCTGGTGGTCACCCCCGGGGACCGCGCCGACCTGGTGATCGGCTCGCTGGCCGCGCACGCCGCCGGCGCCCCGCCGATCGCCGGCGTGCTGCTGACGCTCGGCCAGCACCCCGGCCCCAACGTGATGGCGCTGGCCGCCCGGCTCGCCCCCGGCACCCCGGTCGCGGTCGTCCCCGAGGGCAGCTGGCCCACCGCCGCCCACCTGACCCACCTGGAGGGCAAGCTCACCTCGGCCAGCCCCCGGAAGGCCGAGATCGCCCTCGGCCTGTTCGAACTGCACGTCGACACCGCCGAGTTGACCAACCTGATCGAGGTCGGCCGGTCCGAGCGGGTCACCCCGATGATGTTCGAGCACGAGCTGCTGGAGCGCGCCCGGGGCACCCGCAGGCACGTCGTCCTGCCGGAGGGCACCGAGGAGCGGGTGCTGCGCGCCGCCGAGATCCTGCTGCGCCGCAACATCTGCGACCTCACCCTGCTCGGCGAGGCGGACGCCGTCCGCCGCAAGGCGTCGAGCCTGAGCATCGACCTCCCGGCCGAGGACCCGGCCGCCGACCGCGCCCAGGTGCGGATCGTCGACCCGGCCACCAGCCCGCTGCGCCGCCAGTTCGCCGAGCTGTACGCGAAGCTGCGCGCCCACAAGGGGATGACCGTCGAACTGGCCCTGGACGTGGTCACCGACGTCTCGTACTTCGGCACCCTGATGGTCCAGGAGGGCATCGCGGACGGCATGGTCTCCGGCGCGGCGCACTCCACCGCCGCCACCATCCGGCCCGCCTTCGAGGTGATCAAGACCTCGCCGGGCGCCTCGATCGTCTCCTCGGTCTTCTTCATGTGCCTGGCCGACCGGGTGCTGGTGTACGGCGACTGCGCGGTCAACCCCGACCCGGACGCCCAGCAGCTGGCCGACATCGCCATCCAGTCGGCCGCCACCGCCGCCCAGTTCGGGGTGGAGCCGCGGGTCGCGATGCTCTCGTACTCGACCGGCACCTCCGGCTCCGGCGCGGACGTCGACAAGGTCCGCAAGGCCACCGAGCTGGTCCGCGAGCTGCGGCCGGACATCCTGGTCGAGGGCCCGATCCAGTACGACGCGGCGGTGGACGCCCGGGTCGCGGCCACCAAGCTGCCGGGCTCCCCGGTGGCCGGGCGGGCCACCGTGCTGATCTTCCCGGACCTCAACACCGGCAACAACACCTACAAGGCGGTCCAGCGCTCGGCCGGGGCCGTCGCGGTCGGCCCGGTGCTCCAGGGGCTGCGCAAGCCCGTCAACGACCTCTCCCGCGGGGCGCTGGTGCAGGACATCGTCAACACCGTCGCGATCACCGCCATCCAGTCCCAGGACCACGCCTCCCAGGACCGCACCTCCCAGGACCTCGCGTCGGACAGCAAGGAGCTCCCCGCATGAGCAAGGGCACCCGCGTCCTCGTCCTGAACGCCGGCTCCTCGTCGGTGAAGTACCAGCTGATCGACATGCTGGACGGGGCCAGGCTGGCCGCCGGGCTGGTCGAGCGGATCGGCGAGGCCGGCGGGCGGCTGGTGCACACCCCGCGCACCGGCGGGCCGCGCGAGACCGTCCAGGCCTTCCCGGACCACGCCGCCGCGCTCAAGGCCGTCGCCGAGGAGCTGTCCGCCGACGGCGTCGGGCTGGACTCCCCCGAGCTGGCCGCGATCGGCCACCGGGTGGTGCACGGCGGCCTGCGGTTCACCGAGCCGACCGTGATCACCGACGACGTGCTCAAGGAGATCCGCCGGCTGATCCCGGTCGCCCCGCTGCACAACCCGGCCAACATCACCGGCATCGAGGTCGCCCGGGCCCTGCGCCCCGACCTCCCCCAGGTGGCCGTCTTCGACACCGCCTTCCACGCCTCGATGCCCGAGTACTCGGCCCGGTACGCGATCGACAAGGACGTCGCCGACCGGCACCGGGTGCGCCGCTACGGCTTCCACGGCACCTCGCACCAGTACGTCTCGCGGGCCACCGCCCGGCTGCTCGGCAAGGACCCGGCCGAGGTCAACGTGATCGTGCTGCACCTGGGCAACGGCGCCTCCGCCTCGGCGGTCGCGGGCGGCCGCTGCGTGGACACCTCGATGGGCCTGACCCCGCTGGAGGGCCTGGTCATGGGCACCCGGTCGGGCGACATCGACGCCGGCGTGGTGTTCCACCTGCACCGGGTCGGCGGGCTGTCCGTGGACGAGATCGACGACCTGCTCAACCGCCGCAGCGGCCTGCGCGGGCTGTGCGGCGAGAACGACATGCGCGAGATCATGCGCCGGGCCGACGAGGGGGACGCGGACGCGAAGCTCGCGTTCGACTCGTACGTCCACCGGCTGCGCAAGTACATCGGCGGCTACTACGCGGTGCTCGGCCGGGTGGACGCGATCGCGTTCACCGCCGGGGTCGGGGAGAACGCGGCGCCGGTGCGCGCGGCGGCCACCGCGGGACTGGAGGAACTGGGCATCGCCGTCGACCCGGAACTGAACTCGGTGCGGTCCGGCGAGGCCCGGATCGTCTCGCCCGAGTACGCCCGGGTGGCGGTCGCCGTGGTGCCCACCGACGAGGAGCTGGAGATCGCCCGACAGACCTTCGCGCTGGTGCACCGGGAACGCCGGGAGTCCGAGGACTGACACGGATCCGTCTCACTCCTCGGAAGCTTTCGTCGGCGATTCCTCCCGGTGCGTGCCGAATGCACCTATAACACGAACGGATAGACTGATCCATATGCGCCGAGCGAAAATTGTCTGCACCCTGGGTCCGGCGACGGACTCCTACGAACAGCTGAAGGCCATCGTCGAGGCGGGCATGAACGTCGCCCGACTGAACATGAGCCACGGCAACCACGCGGACCACGAGGAGCGGTACCGCAAGGTCCGCCAGGTCTCGGAGGACACCGGCAAGGCCATCGGCGTCCTGGCCGACCTCCAGGGTCCGAAGATCCGTCTGGCGACCTTCGCCAACGGCCCGGTGACCGTCGACAACGGCGACGAGTTCACCATCACCACCGAGGACGTCCCCGGTGACCAGCACATCTGCGGCACCACCTACAAGGGCCTGCCCGGCGACGTGAAGGCCGGCGACCCGATCCTGATCAACGACGGCGTCATCGCCCTGGAGGTCGTCAGCGTCGACGGCCCGCGGGTGAAGACCGTGGTGATCGAGGGCGGCGTGCTCTCGAACAACAAGGGCATCAACCTGCCCGGCGCGGCCGTGAACGTGCCCGCCCTGTCCGAGAAGGACAAGGACGACCTGCGCTTCGCGCTGCGCCTGGGCGTCGACATGATCGCCCTGTCCTTCGTCCGCAACGCGGACGACATCAAGGACGTCCACGAGGTCATGGACGAGGTCGGCATCCGCGTGCCGGTCATCGCCAAGATCGAGAAGCCGCAGGCCGTCGAGGCCATGGAGGAGATCGTCCTCGCCTTCGACGCCATCATGGTCGCCCGCGGCGACCTGGCCGTGGAGTACCCGCTGGAGCGGGTGCCGCTGGTCCAGAAGCAGCTGATCACCCTGGCCCGCCGCAACGCCAAGCCGGTCATCGTCGCCACCCAGATGATGGAGTCGATGATCCACGCCTCGCGCCCGACCCGCGCCGAGGTCTCCGACGTCGCCAACGCCATCCTGGACGGCGCCGACGCGGTCATGCTGTCCGCCGAGTCGAGCGTCGGCAAGTACCCCGTCGAGACCGTCCGCACCATGGCCCGGATCTGCGAGACGGCCGAGGGCGAGCTGCTCGCCCAGGGCCTCCAGCCGCTCAACCCGGGCCGCAAGCCGCGCACCCAGGGCGGCTCCGTCGCCCGCGCCGCGTGCGAGCTGGGCGACTTCCTGGACGGCAAGGCGCTGGTCGCCTTCACCAAGTCCGGCGACACCGCCCGCCGGCTGTCCCGCTACCGCTCGCCGATCCCGGTGATCGCCTTCACCCCGGACAGCGCCACCCGCAACCAGCTCTCGCTGAGCTGGGGCGTCGAGGCGTACGTCACGGAGCAGGTGGCCACCACCGACGCGATGGTCGCGCAGGTCGACCGGGAGCTGCTGAAGCTCGGCCGGCTCGGCGAGGGCGACACCGTCATCGTCACCGCCGGTGTCCCGGTCGGCGTCCCCGGCACCACCAACATGGTGCAGGTGCACCACCTGGGCACCCGGGGCGAGTGAGCACCCGTCAGGCCTGAACGCCCGTGGGGCGGTCCTCCTTCCGGAGGGCCGCCCCACGGTCCTTGTGGCGTCCGCTACTTGTCGCTGTAGGGGGCGTCGTCGTTGAACAGGCGCATCCCGGGGATGCGCAGGGTGCCGCCGAACTGGCCGGCCTGCTTGGCGGTGACGCCGGTCAGCTCCAGGTCCAGCGGGATCGGGATGGAGCCGATCAGGTCGTACAGCCAGCGCGGCAGGGTGTCCGGGGTGAGGGTGATCTCGCCCAGGTCGATCGGGATCGGCAGGCCGAGCACCTTGGAGAGGTGGCCGGACAGCCGCTCCACGTACATGGTGACCGGGCCCTTGCGCATCGTCGAGGTGGAACCCGGGGCGCCCTGGACGTGGAAGGTGACGCCGTTGCCCTCCAGGGTCGACATGTCGAGGTTGTCGATGTCCACGCTGTCGACCACGAACTTCAGGACGCGCTTGCTGCCGGTCACGGTCTTCACGTCGTAGACGCCGTGGAAGGCCGCGCCGTGCAGGGCGAGCCGGCTGGTCTTCAGGGTCCAGTTCTGCTCCGGGACGACGTGCCCGGGGGCGGGCGCGCCGGCGGTCAGGCCCCGGGCGTCCACATCGCAGTCGGGGTTCTCGGTCGGCGTGCCGGACGGGCTGCCAGAGGCGCCCGCGGAGGGCGTCGCCGAGGCGTCCGCGGACGGGGTCGCGGAGGGCTTCGGCTTGGTGCTCGCCCTGCCGCTCGGCGTGGCGGTGGGCGAGGGCTCGTCGGCGGCGGGCTGGGTCGCGGGCGGCGCGGCCTGCGGGGCGGCGGCCGGGGCCTGCACCGGGGCGTCCGGGTGCGGGGCCTCGGTGTGCGGGGCGGGGGCGGCCGGAGCGGCCGGGCCGGCGGGCGCCGCGGGGGTGGTGGTGGTCGGGGCGCCGCCCGGGGTCGGGCTCGGCGAGCCGTTCGGGGTGAGCAGCCGGTTGACGCCGTCGACGAGGCCGTCGATCAGCCCCGCCCGGGCCGCCGGGCCGGTGGTGGTGGGCGTCGCGGCGGCCGACGGCTTGACCGGCGAGGTCGGCTGCTGGGCCGGGCCGGTGGTCGGTGCGGGGGTCGGCACCGAGCCCGGGTCCGTCGAGGGGCCGGCGGTGGGCGCGGTACCCGGCGCGGTGCTCGGCGCGGTGCTCGGCGCCGTGGACGGGCCCGGCGGCGGCTCGGGCAGCTCGCTCTTGGGCACCGGCGTCTCGACCGGCGCGACGTCCGGCACGGCGGCCGGCGCGGTGCCGCAGGGCTTGCCCGCCGCCGACTCGGCGACCGCCGGGTTGGGCGTGTAGGCGGCGGCCATCAGCAGCGCGGTCGGCACCGCGGCCAGCGCCAGTGCCCGGCCCCTCAGCCGGACCCGTACGGGCGTGCGCGGGGCCGCGTGCCGGCCGGAGCGCTGCGCGGGAACGGTCGGCTCGGCCGGCCCGGTCACCGCGCCTCCTCCTGGTCCACGGCGGCGGCCCGCTTCCGGTCCGCGGTGTCGGCCTGCTTCGGGACGGCGGCCGCGGGTTCGGCGGCCTGCGGCCCGCCCTGGGCGGGCAGTTCGGCGGTGGGCGCCTCGACGGCGCCGTCGGTGGCCGGCTCTGTGGCGACGCTCCGCGCCACGGCGTTCCCGGCCGCCGCGTCCCCGGCGCCGCCCTTGGCCCGGCCCCAGCGTCCGCGCCCGGCCGCCTTCGCGGCCTTGGGCTCCGGCAGCGGCGCCCAGGAGACCATCAGCCCGCCGCCGATCAGGCCCGGCAGCAGGGCCAGTCCGAAGCCCCCCAGGTTGGAGACCGGGAGGGAGACCAGCGTCAGCAGCGTGGTGGCGATGCCGGCGAAGACCCGTACGGCCGGCTGGAACCAGGCGGTCAGCCCGAGCACGATCAGCAGCACGCCGATGATCAGTGACCCGGCACCCGCCGTGGTGGCCATGGCCACCGTCATGCCGCCCAACGAGAGCTTGGCGTACGGGAAGTACATGATCGGGACGCCGGCGATCATGGCCAGCAGACCGCCGTAGTACGGCCGCGTCCGACGGAACGTACGGAACACCCGGCGCAGCCACTGGGCGGGGTTCTCGTGCTCGGCGGGCCGGTAGGAGGCAAGGGCGCTGGACACGGTGCAGCTCCTCGATGGTGTGAACGAGGGATGGAGGAGACACGGGATCCGGGGACGGCGCACGCACCGTCCCCGGTCCCGCGGGTGCCGTCGGGGCGGGCGGGCCGGGCCCGGCCCGCCGCCGTCAACGGCCTAGTAGCACTCGCCGGAACCGTCGGTGTGCAGCGCGAGCTTCAGGCCCGGGAGCTTGAAGGTGCCGGCCGAGGTGGCCCAGGCGGTCTGCTGCACGTTGTACAGGTCGGCCTTCTCGGCGGCCTGGGCGAAGCCGGTCTGACCGGACGGCAGGCCGCCGAGCTTGGACTTCCAGCCCTGGGTGGCCTCGCCCTTGAGGGTCGACGCCTCCTGGCCGATGTTGATGTTGGAGAACTCGGCGTCGGCGTTCAGCTGGTCGAGGTCGATCAGCAGGTTCTTGGCGTAGACCTGCTTCTTGACGTCCTCGCTGTTGCCGGCCTCCAGACGCAGGATGATCTTGGGCAGCTTCCACGGCAGGCCGGGGATGACGTTGGGGTCGGTCACCACCGACTGGCAGAGGCCCTTGATGGTGGCCTCGTCGAAGGCCGAGACGGCGACCGGGTGCGGCGTGCCGTTCGACTCCGCGTCGATCGAGCCGAACTGGGCGAAGTTCCTGCCGTGCAGCTCCGGCGTGGTGACCTTGAAGCTCTGGCCGGAGACGCTGAACGAAGCCGCCAGCGCGTTGTTGGCGATCGAGACGCCCACCGCGGCGGTGGCCGCGATGCTCGGCACCATCACCAGGGCGAAGCGCTTCCAGCGGGTCTTGCCGTAGGTCTGGGACATGCGAGTCCTCCTTCTAGGACGTACATCTCCGGCTCCCCGGCGGCGCGTCCCGCACCGGTGGGGACCTGGGATGGGAGAGAGCTACGTCCTCGGTAGCGGAGAGCGCCTTGGGCGTCGTCGGACGCGGGAGCGGCCCGCGTGCAGCGGACCTCCCGTCCAAGCACCGGCCGTCCTTGCGGGGCGGCGGGCAGGACCGACGACATCGGCGATCACCCCCGAGCGACAACCAGCGACCGCGCAGGGCCGCGCGGCCGGTCGAAGGACAGGAACCGCCGTGGGACCGCGGATACCCCCCTGCCCTCCCTCCCGCCGGCCGGGGCCGACGGACCGCCCGGTGGGGATCCCGCGCTCCGCGTGGCCGACCGGGGTCGGGGTGTGGAGCCCGGGACCGGGCGTGGCCGATCGTGCTTGAATCCCGGGCGAAGCACAAGAGGTTCCTTACTGACGGGTAATGCAACATCAGGTGGCGTTGATCATGGAATCGACCCGGGCCGCACCCTGCGTGACGTCTTGAAGGAAACGTGACGGCGAAATCTGCCGGAAACGCAAGCGAAACACCCGTGGGTGGTCACACAAGGTGACCACCCACGGGTGAAATCAAGATTTGGTAAACCTCTGTTCAGTTGACCGGATTGTCGCCAAATCACCAGCGACACCGCAGGTCATCCGCCGTGCCAGGCAGCGGACCTGATCCGGACCCAGAACCGGCCCGGGAGCCGGCCCGGAGCGGGCTCAGAACAGCACGCGCGCCAGCGCCGTACGGGCCGCGACGACCCGCGGGTCCTCCGGGCCGATCACCTCGAACAGCTCCAGCAGGCGCAGCCGGGCGGTGTCCCGGTCCTCGCCGGCCGTCCGCCCGACGGTGGCCACCAGGCGCCCGAAGGCGTCCTCGACGTGACCGCCGACCAGGTCCAGGTCGGCCGCCTTGAGCTGGATCCCGACGTCCTTCGGGTCGGCGGCGGCCGCCGACCGGACGGCCTGGAGGTCCAGACCCTCGATCCGCTTCAGCAGCTCGGCCTGGGCCAGGCCCAGCTTGGCCTCGGTGTTGCCCGGCTGCTCGGCCAGCACGTTCCGGTAGGCCTGGATGGCACCGCCCAGGTCGCCGGCGTCCAGCGCGTCGTGCGCGGCGGACAGCGCCGGGTCCTCGGGGCGCTGCGGGGCGGCGGCCGGGGCCTCGCCCGGGGCGGCCGCGCCACCGGCCAGGCCGGCCACGCCGAAGCGCTGCTCGGCGACCAGGATCAGCTGGTCCAGGATCTGACGGATGTTGGCCGCGCTCTCCGCGCCCTGGAACAGCGGCACCAGCTGGCCGGCCACCACGGCCATCACGGCCGGGATGCCCTGGATGCCGAACTGCTGGGAGAGCAGCGGGTTGGCGTCGACGTCGATCTTGGCGAGCACGAAGCGGCCGGCGTACTCCTCGGCCAGGCCCTCCAGGACCGGGCTCAGCTGCTTGCAGGGCCCGCACCACTCGGCCCAGAAGTCGATGACGACCGGCACCTCGGTGGAGCGCTGGACGACCTCGGTCTCGAAGGTGTCCTCGGTGACGTCGATGACGAGCTGGTGGGCGGTCTGGGCGGGGGCGGCTCCGTCCGCATCGGCGGCGGACGCCTGACGAGCCCGCTCGGCCCGGGCCTGCTCGGCCTTCTGGGCGGCTTCGCCGGCCGCCTTCACTGCGGCGAGGTCGACCGCACCGCGCAGGGCGGAGCTGTTGAGACGCGAATTCCGTGGCTGCATGGCACCATCCTCCCCCGTCCGCGCTGCTCGCGGGCACCAACCTCCGGAAAGTCGCCCCGCGCGGACCGCGCGGTGCGGGTTCCCGGGCGCCGTGCCCCTCCCCCGGTAGCCTGGACCGTTCGGCGCGGATCCCCACCCGCGCCCGCGCCGCTCCCGTCCCACGGGACGCGGCGCCTGGTTGTCACTGCTTTCGCTACGAGTCGTAGCGTAACTGGAGCCGGTGGCCCGGCCGCAAGCCCCTCCGGTGGTTCGGGGACGTGACCTGCCCCACTTTCCCGGGGTGCCCCGCTGCCCGAACGGACGAACAGTCGCTACCGTTACCAGCCCCACCCAAGTTACTTACCAGTAGAGCGCAAGGAGGCCCGGTGCCGGCCGCCCAGCCCCCAGCGAGCCCGCAGGGCACGCACCAGGACTGCCCGGCGCCCGCGGGCACCGCCCGGGCCAAGGGCCGCCCGCGCAGCGCCGCCGCCGACCGCGCCATCCTCGACGCCACCCGCGAGACCCTGGCCGAACTCGGCTGGGGCGGACTGACCATGGGCCACGTGGCGAGCCGGGCCGGGGTCGCCAAGACCACCCTCTACCGCCGCTGGCCGTCCAAGAACGAGCTCGTGGTGGACGCCGTCGCCACCCTCTTCGACGAGCTGGTGATGCCCGACCTCGGCAGCCTGCGGGCCGACATCGAGGCCGTGGTGGCCCAGTTCGCCGACCTGCTGGCCCGCCCGGAGACCCAGGCCGCGCTGCTCGCGCTGTTCGCCGAGGGCACCCGCGACCGGCAGCTGCGGCGGCGGATCCGCGAGGCCATCGTGGACCCGCAGAAGCGGCTGGTCCGCCAGGGCCGGGCGGCCGCCCAGGCCCGCGGCGAGCTGGAGGCGGACACCGACGACACCTCGGCCCGCGAGGAGGTCGACATCATCTTCGACACCATCGCGGGCACCGTCGAACACCGCGTCCTGGTCAGCGGCGAGCCGATCACCCCGGAGTGGACCCGCCGCTTCACCGACCTGCTGCTCGGACCGATGCTCGCGGGCTGAAAGCACCCCGGCCGGAGACACGGCGGAGCCGCCGTACGGGATCCCGTACGGCGGCTCCGCGTCGGCCGCGGCCTCAGAACATCGCGTTCTCCTGGTACGTGCCCCACTCCTCGCGCAGCGCGTTGCAGATCTCGCCCAGCGTCGCCTCGGCGCGCACCGCGTCCAGCATCGGCGGGATCATCGACTCGCCCGAGCGCGCCGCCGCCAGCATGGCGTCCAGCCCGGCCCGGACGGCCGCGTCGTCCCGGGCCGCCTTGCGCTCCCGCAGCACCCGGACCTGCTCGCGTTCGACCTCGTGGCTGACCCGCAGGATCTCCAGCTCCGGGGTGACGCTGCGCGGGTGGCAGTTGACGCCGACCACGCGCTTGTCGCCCTTCTCCACCGACTGCTGGTACTGGAAGGCCGCCTCGGCGATCTCCCCGGTGAACCAGCCCTCCTCGATACCGCGCAGGATGCCGGAGGTGATCGGGCCGATCTCGTGGTCCTCCCGGCCCTTGTCCAGGATCCGCTGGAAGATCGCCTCGGCCTGCTGCTCGATCCGGTCGGTCAGCGCCTCGACGTACCAGGAACCGCCCAGCGGGTCGGCGACGTTGGCGACGCCGGTCTCCTCCATCAGCACCTGCTGGGTGCGCAGGGCGATCTCGGCGGCCTGCTCGGAGGGCAGCGCCAGGGTCTCGTCCAGGGCGTTGGTGTGCAGCGAGTTGGTGCCGCCGAGCACCGCGGCCAGCGCCTCGACGGCGGTGCGGACCACGTTGTTGTACGGCTGCTGCGCGGTCAGCGAGACGCCGGCGGTCTGGGTGTGGAACCGCAGCCACTGCGCCTTGTCGGTCTTGGCGCCGAAGCGCTCGCGCATCCAGCGGGCCCAGATCCGGCGCGCGGCGCGGAACTTGGCGATCTCCTCGAAGAAGTCCAGGTGCGCGTCGAAGAAGAAGGACAGGCCGGGCGCGAAGACGTCCACGTCCAGGCCGCGGGAGAGGCCCAGCTCGACGTAGCCGAAGCCGTCCGCGAGGGTGTACGCCAGCTCCTGCGCGGCCGTGGCCCCGGCCTCGCGGATGTGGTACCCGGAGACCGACAGCGGCTTGTACGCGGGGATGCCCTCGGCGCAGTAGGCCATCAGGTCGCCGATCAGGCGCAGGTGCGGCTCGGGGGCGAAGAGCCACTCCTTCTGCGCGATGTACTCCTTGAAGATGTCCGTCTGGAGGGTGCCGTTGAGCACCGCCGGGTCCACGCCCTGGCGCTCGGCGGCCACCAGGTACATGCAGAAGACCGGCACGGCCGGGCCGCTGATCGTCATCGAGGTGGTGACCCCGCCGAGCGGGATGCCGTCGAACAGCACCTCCATGTCGGCGGCCGAGTCGATGGCCACGCCGCAGTGGCCGACCTCGCCGAGCGACTTCGGGTCGTCCGAGTCGTAGCCCATCAGGGTCGGCATGTCGAAGGCGACCGAGAGGCCGCCGCCGCCCGCGTCCAGGATCATCCGGTAGCGCTCGTTGGTCTGCTGGGCGTTGCCGAAGCCGGCGAACTGGCGGATGGTCCAGGTGCGGCCCCGGTAGCCGGTCGGGTGCAGACCGCGGGTGTACGGGTACTCGCCCGGCCAGCCGATCCGCTCGAAGCCCTCGTAGGCCTGCCCGGCGGGCGGGCCGTAGACCGGCTCGACCTCGTCGCCGGAGAGGGTGGTGAAGTCCGCGTCGCGCTTGCGGGCCTTGTCGTACCGCTGCTGCCAGCGCTGCCGGCCCCGCTCGATCTCCTCGGCGTCCATGATCCCGAACTCCGCTCCGTACGGCCGCCGCGGCGACGGGGCGGCACAGCTAGTAGGACGTCCTAACAATTTACTCGGACGTCCTAGTACTTGTCGATGGACAACCCGCCCGCACGGCCCGCGATCCCCCGAAAGGGACCGGGAGCCGCCCGAACGGGGCCCGGGAACGCCGGAGCGCCCCTCCCCCGGTCGGGGAAGGGGCGCTCTCGCGAAACCTGGGAGTCGGAGCCCGGGAGTCGGAGCCCGGGGCTCAGACGCCGGCCGGCTGGCGGGCGCCGCCGCCCGCCGGGAGCTGCTCGGCGGCCTCGCGGGCCACCTTGCGCTCGAAGACGAAGGAGAGGAACGGGATGCAGCCCGCCGCCAGGGTGAGCACCAGCCGGCCCATCGGCCACTTCAGCTTCTGCCCGAGCATGAAGGTGACCACGAAGTACCCGATGTAGAGGTAGCCGTGCAGCATCGCGACGTACGTGGTCACGTCCTTGGCCGCGTCGAAGCCGTACTTCGCGACCATGAAGCCGCAGAACACCAGCAGCGCCGTACCGGTCGCAATGGCCAGGGCCCGGTACCAGCCCAGCAGGGGGGTCGCCTTCATGATCTTCCTCGCCTCGCTCGGCACGGTCCGCCGGTACGCCCGGATCCGCGCACCGCTCACACGAGGGTAGCCGCCTTCACGCCCGGCCCCTCGCAGCCCCCTCGGACGGCTCGGCGAAGTCGCCGGCCGCGATCCGCAGCGGCCTGAGCAGTTCGAACACCTGGTGGCACTGCTCGGCGTCGTACTCCTCCAGCCCGAACTCCATCGCCATCAGCTCCCGGGTCGCCTCCTCGACCACCTCGCGGCCGCGCCCGGTGATCGCGGCCAGCACGCCGCGGCCGTCCAGCGGGTTGGGGCGGCGGGCGACCAGGCCGGCCCGCTCCAGGCGGTCGACGGTGTTGGTGACGCTGGTCGGGTGGACCATGAGCCGCTCGCCGATCTTGGAGAGCGAGAGCTCGCCGGTCCGGCTGAAGGTCAGCAGCACCAGGGCCTCGTAGCGGGCGAAGGTCAGCCCGTACGGCTTGAGCACCGCGTCCACCCGGGAGAGCAGGATCTGGTGGGCGCGCATGACCGAGGTGATCGCCGCCATCGAGGGGACCCCGCCCCAACGGCGGGTCCACAGCTCGTCGGCGCGGGCGATCGGGTCGAAGTCGAGAGCGAGGGGCTTGGCCACCTCCTTACCGTACCGGCGGACGGGACGTGTGCTACCAGGCGTCCTGATGGTGGACAAGCGCAACACGTGGCGGGAACCCGCCAATCGGACGGCCAGGTCCATACCAGGACATTGCGCCGGCGTGAACGCGCGGCAACGGGCCACCGGCGCACCGGGGTTGACCCCGGAGCGGCCCGGCGCCGCGCCACCAGGCGTCGGTTCGGACGGTAACCCGCTGCAAACCAGGACGATTTGCCCCTTTTGTCCATCCGTTCACATTCCTCCGCCGTGGCGGGACTTGGCCAATTCATGAGCAAGACCTGTCATTTGATTTGCTCGATTGTCATGCTTTCGATCAACCCCGTTCGGTAGCCACCACCCCCACCCACCGGTGGCGAAGCCGCTCAGTCCGCACGGGGCCCGCACGTCAGCGCCCGTTCCGCCCCTCAGGTGCCGTCCCCGGCCCCCGGAACGCCGCGCGACCGCGCCCGCTCGCGGTTTTCCGGAAGGACTCGTTCGTGAAGCGAAAGCTCGCCGCAGTCGCCGTACTCTCCGCCACCGCCCTGCTCACCGGTGTCGTCCAGGTGAGCACCGCAGCCGTCGCGGACCCCGCCCCGCAGTCCCAGGGCGCGAAGCAGCGCGCCGACCTGATCGCCCTGGCCAACGGCCAGGCCGGCAAGGTCGCGCACGCCCTGGCCCTGGGCGGCCAGGAGCAACTGGTGGCCAAGGACGCCGTGGTGGACGCCGACGGCACCCGCCACCTGCGCTACGAGCGCACCTTCGCCGGCTTCCCCGTCCTGGGCGGCGACCTGGTGGTGCACCAGAAGGCCGACGGCTCGACCACCTCCGTGGACAAGGCCACCGGCGCCACCATCGCCCTGCCGAGCCTCACCCCGCAGATCCCCGCCGACAAGGCCGCCGACCAGGCGACCGGCGCCGTGCAGTCCACCGTGGGCATCGCCGCCGACAAGGACGAGTCCCCGCTGACCGCCGTGCACCAGACCGGCAAGGCCGAGCTGGTCGTGTGGGCCACCGACGGCAGCCCGCGCCTGGCGTACCGCACCACGGTCGAGGGCGAGCGCGCCGACGGCACCCCGAGCCGCCAGCTGCTGGTCACCGACGCGGCGAGCGGCGAGGTGCTCTCCAGCCACGAGCAGGTGCGGACCGCCGCCGGCACCGGCAAGGGCGTCTTCGTCGGCTCCGTCCCGCTGACCACCACCCAGAGCGGTTCGAGCTACCAGCTCAAGGACGCGACCCGCGGCGGCCAGGCCACGTACACCCTGAAGGGCAAGACCTCCGGCTCGGGCACCCTGGTCGCCAACACGACCAACAGCTTCGGCAACGGCCTGTCCTCCAACAGCGAGTCCGCCGCCGTGGACGCCCAGTACGGTGCGGCGGTCACCTGGGACTTCTACAAGAACACCTTCGGCCGCAACGGCATCAAGAACAACGGCGTCGGCGCCACCAGCCGGGTCCACTACGGTTCCAACTACGTGAACGCGTTCTGGGACGACTCCTGCTTCTGCATGACGTACGGCGACGGCAGCGGCAACACCCACCCGCTCACCGAACTCGACGTGGCCGGCCACGAGATGAGCCACGGCGTCACCTCCGCCACCGCCAACCTCAACTACTCGGGCGAGTCCGGCGGCCTGAACGAGGCCACCTCGGACATCTTCGGCACGATGGTCGAGTTCTACGCCAACCTGCCCTCCGACAAGCCGGACTACCTGATCGGCGAGTTGATCAACATCAACGGGGACGGCACTCCGCTGCGCTACATGGACAAGCCGTCCAAGGACGGCGCCTCGGCCGACTACTGGTCCTCCACCGTCGGCAACAAGGACGTCCACTACTCCTCCGGCGTCGCCAACCACTTCTTCTACCTGCTCGCCGAGGGCAGCGGCGCCAAGACCATCAACGGCGTCAGCTACAACAGCCCGACCTCCAACGGCTCCACGCTCGCAGGCATCGGCCGGGACAAGGCCGCACAGATCTGGTACCGCGCGCTGACCACCTACTTCACCTCCACCACCAACTACGCGGGCGCCCGCACCGGCACCCTGAAGGCCGCCGCCGACCTGTACGGCGCCTCCAGCGCCGAGTACAGCGCCGTCGCCGCGACCTGGGCCGCCGTCAACGTCAACTGACGTACCGCACAGGCGCGTCGGACGCCCGGGTCCTCCTGCCGGAGGGCCCGGGCGTCCGCCTTCCGGGCGGCGCTGTCAAGGCCGTCCGGCTGGCGGAGTCCCGCCAGGGGGACGAACCGCCGAAACCGGGCAACGGGCGGCAACCGAACCATCCGTACCGGCACTGGCGGTTCTTGGCCAATCCCGGTAGGCGCCCTGTCCATCCCTGCCAACGATTGTCATGCTTCTGACCAAGTCCCGTCCGACCATCCGCCGCCCCACCCGTTTCCGGCGGATCGTCAGGTACCGCACGGGACCGGCACGTCCGCGCCCTACCGCCCCCAAGGTGCCAACCCCGGCGCCCCGGTACGCGGCGCACCCGCACGCACCCGCGGGTCTCGTGGAAGGAACCCCCGTACGTGAAGCGAAAGCTGACTGTCGGAGCCGTACTCTCCGCCACCGCACTGCTGGCCGGCGTCATCCAGATCGCCGCCGTCCCCGCCCAGGCCGCCGCCCCCTCGCCGGCCCAGCAGCAGTCCGCGCTGCTCGCGCTGGCCTCCGGGCAGAGCGCCCCGGTCGCCCAGGCCCTCGCCCTCGGCGGCCAGGAGAAGCTGGTGCCCAAGGACGTGGTGGTGGACAAGGACGGCACCCGCCACCTGCGGTACGACCGGACCTACGCGGGCCTGCCGGTGCTCGGCGGCGACCTGGTCGTCCACCAGAAGGCCGACGGCTCGGTGAAGTCCGTCGACCGGGCCTTCGCCGGACAGCTGTCCGTGCCCAGCCTGACCCCGGGCCTCGCCGCGCCCCAGGCCGCCGAGAAGGCCACCGCCGCCGTGCGGGCCACGGTCGGCGCCGCCGACCAGGAGGAGGCCGCGCTCAGCCGGGTCGACGGCGCCGGCGCGCCCGAGCTGGTCGTCTGGGCCGCCGACGGCACCCCGCGACTGGCCCACCGCACCACGGTCGAGGGCCAGCGCGCGGACGGCACCCCGAGCCGCCAGGTGGTCGTCACCGACGCCGCCACCGGCCAGGTGCTCTCCACCGACGAGCAGGTGAAGACCGCCACCGGCACCGGCAAGGGCGTCAACGTCGGCAGCGTCTCGCTCACCACCACCCAGAGCGGCAGCTCCTACCAGCTGAAGGACGCCTCCCGGGGCAACCAGTCCACCACCGACCTCAAGGGCGGCACCTCGGGCAGCGGCACGCTCGTCGCCAACACCACCAACAGCTTCGGCAACGGCCTGGCCTCCAACCGCGAATCCGCCGCCGTGGACGCCCAGTTCGGCGCGGCGGCCACCTGGGACTACTACAAGAACACCTTCGGCCGCAACGGCATCAAGAACAACGGCGTCGGCGCGGCGAGCCGGGTCCACTACAGCACCAACTACGTCAACGCGTTCTGGGACGACTCCTGCTTCTGCATGACGTACGGCGACGGCTCCGGCAACACCCACCCGCTGACCGCGATCGACGTGTCCGGCCACGAGATGAGCCACGGCGTCACCTCCGCCACCGCCAACCTCAACTACTCCGGTGAGTCCGGCGGCCTCAACGAGGCCACCTCGGACATCTTCGGCACCATGGTCGAGTGGTCCGCCAACCTCGCGGTCGACCCGGGCGACTACCTGATCGGCGAGAAGCTCAACATCAACGGCAACGGCACGCCGCTGCGCTACATGGACAAGCCCTCCAAGGACGGCGCCTCGGCCGACTACTGGTCCTCCACGGTCGGCAACAAGGACGTCCACTACTCCTCGGGCGTCGCCAACCACTTCTTCTACCTGCTCGCCGAGGGCAGCGGGGCGAAGGTCATCAACGGGGTCAGCTACAACAGCCCGACCTCCAACGGCTCGACGGTGACCGGCATCGGCCGGGACAAGGCGGCGGCGATCTGGTACCGCGCGCTGACCGTCTACATGACCTCCACCACCAACTACAAGGCCGCCCGCACCGCGACCCTGAAGGCCGCCACCGACCTGTACGGCGCCTCCAGCACCGAGTACAACGCGGTCGCGGCGGCCTGGAGCGGCGTCAACGTCAGCTGACCCGCACCACCTCCGGTAGCAACCGGTAGGAAATCGAGCCACCCCCGGTAAGAAACGGCGACAGGCTGCCGCGGCCCTTTGGGAGAGGAGGCCGTGGCAGCCTGTCGACCGTCCACGAGGAGGCCGGAGCCCGAGCGGGGGCCCGGGCGGCCGGCTCAGGCGGTGGCGGGCTTCAGCTCGCCCCGCTCCTCCTTGGCCAGCATCCGCTCGGCGAAGAAGCCGCCGGTGGGCAGCACCGCGAGCACGAACATCAGGACGCCGCGCTTGGCGTCCCACTTCTGCGCCTGCCAGGCCTGGATCCAGAAGACCACGTACAGGATGAACAGGACGCCGTGCACCATGCCCATCACCGGGACGGCGTCGAACGAGGTCGTCCGCTTCAGCACCGAGCAGATCAGCAGCAGGATGAAGGAGACCCCTTCGGGGCCGGAGACCAGGCGCAGGCGGTGGACGGCGCTGCTGTTCACGATGGATACCTCGATATGGGGGGTCGGCGGCGCGGGCTCGCTTGTGAAGCGACTCACAAGCATTCCGGCCTATTATCGCCGAGCCCACGGACGGGACCCCGGCCGGGGGTGGCCACCGTGCCCCATCTCACAGCGGCCGGCCCGGCACCTACCCGGAGCCCGTCCGGCGCCCGCCCGCCCTGTCACAGCTCTGTGCCGGAACGCCACCGAGCGCGACCGCCCGTCACCGGGAACCCCTATCCTGCTGCCCGCGCGCCCACCGATCCGGGCGCCGAGGCATCGCACACGGGGGGTACTCACCACATGTTCAAGCGCGACTGGGACCGCAGGACCTGCGCCAAGCGCGGCCACACCACCTACGCGCCGACGGAGCCGGAGCTGGCCTCCCGGCTGCACGCGTCGACCGCCCTCGGCGACGCCTGGCGCTGCCTGCGCTGCGGCGACTTCGCACTGGGCGCCCCGCACGGCTCCGGCCCGGCCGACGAAGCGCCGCTGGTGCCGCGCGGCAAGGCGCTGCGGGACCTGTTCATCCTGCGCTTCCTGGCCGTCGAGCGGGTGCTGCGCGGACTGCTGATCATCGTGGTCGCCTGGGCCGTGTGGAAGTTCTCCAACAGCCAGGACGCGGTGCACCGGGTCTTCGACGAGAACCTCACGGTGTTCAGGCCGGTCACCGACCACTTCCACTGGGACCTCGAACACGCCCCGATCGTCGAGACCATCCGGAAGACCTTCGACTTCAAGAAGAGCACCCTGCTGATCGTCGCGGGCGCGCTGATCGCCTACGCGGTGATCGAGATCGTCGAGGCGGTCGGCCTCTGGCTGAACAAGCGCTGGGCCGAGTACCTGACGGTGGTCGCCACCGCGGCCTTCCTGCCGTTGGAGGGCTACGAGCTGAGCCACCACGTCAGCGCCCTGAAGATCTGCACCCTGGTGCTGAACATCGCGGCGGTGCTCTGGATCATGCTCTCCAAGCGCCTGTTCGGGCTGCGCGGCGGCGTGGTGGCCTTCGAGGCGGAGCGCCACTCGGCCTCGCTGCTGGAGGTCGAGCAGGCGGCCGGCACCGTTCCGAGCCCCGGACAGGGGGCGCACGCCCGGGCCTGACCGGGGCGCGTGCGCCGGGCGTGACCGGCGCGTTTGTCCCAGACCGGTACCAGTCGGCCCACGCACCCTCCCCGCGCCACGGCCACAGCGGCTAGATTGCGGCCGTGGCACAGTTCAGACTCCAGGGATCGCGCGTGCTCGCCGTCGACTTGGGCGGCGACGCCGTCAAGGCGCGACACGGCTCGATGGTCGCCTACACCGGGCAGATGGCCTTCAAGAAGTTGACCGGCGGCGGGGACGGCCTGCGCGGCATGGTCACCCGCCGGCTGACCGGCGAGAAGATGACGGTCATGGAAGTGAAGGGGCAGGGCACCTGCTACTTCGCCGACAAGGCCACCGAGATCAGCCTGGTGCGGCTGAACGGCGAGACGCTGTACGTCGAGTCGGACAACCTCCTCTGCACCGAGTCCGCCCTGCACACCGGCACCAGCTTCACCGGGCTGAACGGCATGTCCTCGGGCAACGGCCTGTTCACCACCAAGGTGGAGGGCCACGGCTGGGCGGCCGTCACCTCCAACGGCCCGGCCGTCATCCTGCGGGTCGACAAGAGCATGCCGCTGCGGGTGGACCCGGGCGCGTACGTGGCGCACACCGGCACCCTGCAGCGCAGCCTGAAGTCGGGCGCGGGCTGGACCACGATCATCGGCGAGGGCGGCGGCGAGGCCGTCCAGATCGAGTTCACCGGCGAGGGCCTGGTGTACGTCCAGCCCTCCGAGAAGGCCACCATCGGGGGCGACGTCTGATGGGCTTCACGAAGATCAACGGGAAGATGGTCGAAGCCCAGGTGGTGCCCGGGCAGCGGCTGTTCAGCCAGCGCGGCGCGATGCTCGCGTACAGCGGCGACGTCCGCTTCACGCCGAACATCACCGGCGGGCAGGGCGGCGTGATGTCGATGATCGGCCGCCGGGTGGCCAACGAGGACACCCCGCTGATGACCGTCGAGGGCCAGGGCCGGGTGATGTTCGGCCACGGCGGCCACCACGTCCACGTGATCGACCTGTTCGGCGACACCCTGTACGTCGAGGCGGACCGGCTGCTCGCCTTCGAGGGCACGCTGCGGCAGTCCACCATGTTCATGGGCTCGCAGGGCGGGGTGATGGGCATGGTCCGCGGCCAGGTCACCGGGCAGGGCCTGTTCACCACCAAGCTGGAGGGCCAGGGCTCGGTCGCGGTGATGGCCCACGGCGGCGTCTTCGAGCTGCCGATCACCCCCGGCCAGTCGGTGCACGTCGACCCGCAGGCGTACGTGGCGCACCGCGGCGACGTGCGCAACAAGCTCTCCACGGCGCTGGGTTGGCGCGACATGATCGGCCGCGGCTCGGGCGAGGCGTTCCAGCTGGAACTGTCCGGGCAGGGCGCGGTGTACGTCCAGGCGAGCGAGGAGAAGCTCTGATGTCCTACCCGCCGCAGCCCCCGTACGGTTCGCCGCACAACCAGCCGACCCAGCCCGGCTTCGCGGCCCCGCCGCCCCCGCCGGGGTACGGCCCGCAGCCGGGCTACCCGCAGCCCGGCGGGTACCCGCCGCCCCCGCCGCAGGGCTACCCGCCGCCCCCGCCCGGCCACCAGCCCCAGCAGCAGTACCAGCAGCCGCCCCAGCAGCCGTACGGCCAGCAACAGCCGTACGCCCAGGAGCAGTTCGGCGGCCCGTTGGCCCCGCTGCCGACCGGCCACGGCGGCACCGGGCCGGTGGTGTGGGACGCCCACAGCCTGCCGGCCGGCGACAACGTCAACCCGTACGCCTTCTCGGTCGACCTGAACGGCTCCTACTTCCTCCAGAAGGGCAAGATGGTCGCCTACTACGGCGACATCACCTTCAAGGGCGTCGGCGCCGGGGCGGTCGACCGGGTGCTCGGCCAGCACTTCAACTCGCCGATGCACGCGGCGGACTGGGTGGTCGCCGAGGGCCGCGGCAAACTGCTGCTGGCCGACCGGGCGTTCGACCTCAACTCGTACGACCTGGACGAGGGCAACCTGACCGTCCGCTCCGGCAACCTGCTGGCCTTCGACCCGACGCTGCGGCTCAAGCAGTCGATCATCCCGGGCTTCCTGACCCTGATCGGCACCGGCCGCTTCGTCGCCGCCTCCAACGGCCCGGTGCACTTCGTCGAGCCGCCGCTCCGGGTGGACCCGCAGGCGCTGGTCGGCTGGGCGGACTGCCCGGCGCCGTGCCACCACTACGACCACGACTACATGCACGGGCTGATCGGCGGCCTGCGCCGGCTGACCGGCATCGGCGGGGCCTCCGGCGAGGAGCACCAGTTCGAGTTCATCGGCGCCGGCCAGGTGCTGCTGCAGTCGAGCGAGAAGCTGATGGCGGAGCGGTCGGTCGGAGCGGTCGACGCCGAGGCGGGCGTCCCGGTGGGCGGCGTGCCGTCCCAGCCGGGCACGGCCGGGCACGGCGGCGGCAACCCCAACATCCCCGGGCTCGGTAACCTGGGCGACCTCGGACGACGTTTCGGTCTGTAAACTTGTACAAGATTGAACTAAATCGGCTATGCTAGAGGGCATGGATACGCACACGATCGAGACCGCGGACACCCCTCCGTCGCAGCCCGAGGAGGAGACTCCCTGGCTGACCGCCAGGGAGCAGCGGATGTGGCGCGCCCATCTGGAGGTCGCCAAGCTGCTGGACTACCAGCTCAGCCGCGAACTCCAGCCGCACAACCTCGCGATCAACGACTACGAGATCCTGGTCGTGCTCTCCGAGGCCCCGGACCGCCGGATGCGGATGACCGACCTCGCGACCGCCACCCTCCAGTCGAAGAGCCGCCTCTCCCACCAGATCACCCGGATGGAGAACGCCGGCCTGGTGCTGCGCCAGGAGTGCCCCGGCGACCGCCGCGGCCTCTACGCCCACCTCACCGAACACGGGTGGGAGACCATGCAGCGGGTCGCCCCCGACCACGTGCGCAGCGTCCGGGCCCACTTCATCGACCGCTTCACCCCGGAGCAGCTCGACGACATGTACCAGGCCCTCGCCCCCGTCGCCGAACACCTCCGCGGCCTGCGCGGCAAGCCGTAGCACCCCACGCACCACTCCGCCCCGCCGCGATCCGATCGCGGCGGGGCGGAAACGGTTCGCGGGCCCGCGCGCCCGGCCCGGGTCAGCCGCGGGTCAGTCCGGCGACGAGCTCGTCGGCGGCGCCGTACGGGTCCAGGGCGCCCTCGGCGACGCGTTCGGCGAGGACGGCCAGGTGCCGGTCCCCGCGCAGGTCGCCGATCCGGGCGCGCAGCTCGGCCAGCGCGATCGCCTCGATCTCCTCGGCGGCCCGGCGGCGGCGCCGCGCGGCGAGCTCGCCGTGCTCCTCCAGCCAGGCGCGGTGCTTCTCCAGCGCCTCGACCACCTCGTCCACGCCCTCGCCGCGGGCCGCGACGGTCTTGACGATCGGCGGACGCCAGTCCCCCGCCTCCCGCGCCTCGCCGAGGCCCAGCATGTGGTTGAGCTCCCGCGCGGTGGCGTCGGCGCCGTCCCGGTCGGCCTTGTTGACCACGAAGACGTCGCCGATCTCCAGGATCCCGGCCTTGGCGGCCTGGATGCCGTCGCCCATCCCGGGGGCCAGCAGCACCACGGTGGTGTCGGCCTGGGCGGCGACCTCGACCTCGGACTGGCCCACCCCGACGGTCTCCACCAGGATCACCTCGCAGCCGGCCGCGTCCAGCACCCGCAGCGCCTGCGGCGCCGCCCAGGAGAGCCCGCCGAGGTGGCCGCGGGTGGCCATCGAGCGGATGAACACCTCGGGGTCGGTCGCGTGGTCCTGCATCCGGACCCGGTCGCCCAGCAGCGCGCCGCCGGAGAACGGCGAGGACGGGTCGACGGCCAGCACCCCGACCCGCTTGCCGAGCCGCCGGTAGGCGGAGACCAGCGCCGAGGTGGAGGTCGACTTGCCGACCCCGGGCGAGCCGGTCAGGCCCACCGTGTACGCCCGCCCGGTGTACGGCGCGAGCGCGGCCATCGCCTCCCGCAGCTGCGGCGCGGCGTTCTCGACCAGCGTGATCAGCCGGGCGACCGCCCGCGGCCGGCCCTCCCGGGCCTGCTCGACCAGCGTGGCGACATCGATCATCAGGAGCTCCTTGCGCGCGGATGCCGAAGGGGCTGCGGACCGCCACCGGCGGTCCGCAGCCCCGAAGTCGGGTCGGAGCCGGTCAGGCCTTCGGGACGCGCACGATCAGCGCGTCGCCCTGGCCGCCGCCGCCGCACAGCGCGGCCGCGCCCACCCCGCCGCCGCGGCGCTGCAGCTCCAGCGCCAGGGTCAGCACCACGCGGGCGCCGGACATCCCGATCGGGTGGCCGAGCGCGATGGCGCCGCCGTTGACGTTGACGATGTCGGAGGTGACGCCCAGGTCCTTCATGGACTGGTGGGCGACGGCCGCGAAGGCCTCGTTGATCTCGATCAGGTCGAGGTCGGCGACCTCCAGGCCCTCCTTGGCCAGCGCGTGCCTGATCGCGTTGGACGGCTGCGACTGGAGCGAGTTGTCCGGGCCGGCCACGTTGCCGTGCGCGCCGATCTCGGCGATCCAGGTCAGGCCCAGCTCCTCGGCCTTGGCCTTGCTCATCACGACCACGGCGGCGGCGCCGTCGGAGATCTGCGAGGAGGTGCCGGCGGTGATCGTGCCGTCCTTGGTGAAGGCCGGGCGCAGCTTGGCCAGGCCCTCGACGGTGGTGTCCGCGCGGATGCCCTCGTCCTGGCTGAACAGCACCGGCTCGCCCTTGCGCTGCGGGATGGCGACCGGGACGATCTCGGCGTCGAAGACCCCGTCGGCCTGCGCCTTGGCGGCCCGCTGGTGGGAGGCGGCGGCGATCTCGTCCTGCGCCTCGCGCGGGATGCCCAGGCGGGTGTTGTGCTTCTCGGTGGACTCGCCCATCGGGATGTTCTCGTAGGCGTCGGTGAGGCCGTCGTGGGCCATCGCGTCGAGCATCGCGATCGCGCCGTACTTGAAGCCCTCGCGGGACTTCGGCAGCAGGTGCGGGGCGTTGGTCATCGACTCCTGGCCGCCGGCCACCACGATGTCGAACTCGCCGGCCCGGATCAGCTGGTCGGCGAGCGCGATGGCGTCGAGGCCGGAGAGGCAGACCTTGTTGACGGTCAGCGCCGGGACGTTCATCGGGATGCCGGCCTTGACGGCGGCCTGGCGGGCCGGGATCTGGCCGGCGCCGGCCTGGAGCACCTGGCCCATGATCACGTACTGGACCTGCTCGCCGGTGATCCCGGCCCGCTCCAGGGCCGCCTTGATCGCGACGGCGCCGAGGTCGGCGCCGGAGAAGCCCTTGAGGGAACCCAGCAGGCGACCCATCGGGGTCCGCGCACCGGCAACGATCACAGAGGTGGTGTTGGTCATGGGACGGGCCCCTTCGCACGTCGTGGCCAGGTGAGGATGCGCTCAATGTACTGACCCGTTACCCGCCCGTCACCGGAGCGACGGTGTGATCGAGCGCACTGGCACCATCCAGTCAACACCGTGCCGACCCGCTCCGGGTGAACCGCCCGGCGGGCCGCCCGCCGGGCGGCCCGCCGTGTGAGCAGGCTCGCACGCCCGGCACTGGCGCCCGTCGCGGGCCATGCGCTGCACTGGGTGCACCTTTAGCCCCACCACCTTCTCCCCACCTCCCGGAGGCCGTCGTGCTGACCCGCATCGACCACATCGGCATCGCCTGCCGAGACCTCGACAAGACGGTCGAGTTCTACCGCGCCACCTACGGTTTCGAGGTCTTCCACTCCGAGGTCAACGAGGAGCAGGGCGTCCGCGAGGCCATGCTCCGGATCAACGGCACCGACGACGGCGGCGCCTCGTACCTCCAGCTGCTGGAGCCCACCCGGCCCGACTCCACCGTGGCCAAGTGGCTGGAGAAGAACGGCGAGGGCGTGCACCACATCGCCTTCGGCACCGCCGACGTGGACGGCGACTCCGAGGCCATCCGGGACAAGGGCGTCCGGGTCCTCTACGACCAGCCGCGGATCGGCTCGATGGGTTCGCGGATCACCTTCCTGCACCCCAAGGACTGCGGCGGCGTGCTGACCGAGCTGGTCACCTCCGCGCAGCAGGGCCACGACGGGCACTGACCCCCTCCCGGCTGCCCCCGGGCGCGCGGCGTCCCGGGGGCAGCCGACGGTCCGTCGGTCATGACCCGTCAGTAACCTGGCGGGAAGAGCCGGAAAACACCCCTGCGGCCATTCCCCCGCAGTGCGCTCCCACTACAATGCCCAGGTGCGCGAAGGCTCCGGGGGACGGAGGCGACGGGCACGGCCGAAGACAGGCCTGTCCGCCCTCCGGCGGTCGGCCCGTCGCAAGGGGAGTCCATTACGCGGGCACGGCTGAACAGTCGCAAGACGGATCTGTCACCATTCTCCACAAGGCAAGAGTTCGCCCAGGAGTCCACTCGGACGGGGGAACGCGGCACCCCCGCGCTCCCGCGCCCCGGATTCCGACGACCGCGGCGGGCGGCCCCGGCATGGCGGGGGACCGTCCACCGGCTGCGGATGCAAGGACCAGTCGGACCGGCGCCCGGGATACCGGAGCCCGGAACCGGCCGGGTCGAGGACGCGACCAGGAGATGGATGGGACCGCGGAGTGCGGGGCAACGACCGCTACGAGGCTGACGATCACCTCTCCCAGTTCGAGGCCGAGATGGGTCGGACTCGGAAGGAGCGCGACAAGGCAGTCGAGCATGCCGAAGACCTCGCCTACCAGGTGGAGGTCCTGCGGGCGAAACTGCACGAGTCCCGCCGGATGCTGGCCCAGCCGCGCGCCTTCGACGCCGTCTCCGGCCAGGCCGAGCAGATGCTCCGCACCGCCGAGATGCAGGCCCAGCAGCTGCGCGCCGACGCCGAGCGCCAGCTGCGCGACTCCCAGGC
The DNA here is from genome assembly GCF_042883725.1 of Kitasatospora sp. NPDC058184. Taxonomy (NCBI): domain Bacteria; kingdom Bacillati; phylum Actinomycetota; class Actinomycetes; order Kitasatosporales; family Streptomycetaceae; genus Kitasatospora; species Kitasatospora sp. NPDC058184. The sequence goes on along the minus strand of NZ_JBHVVE010000004.1, from coordinate 382,942 downwards.
CGCCACCCAGCGGATCATGGCCGAGGCCGCCGAGCGCACCGCCCGGCTGGAAGCCGACCTCGCCGCCCGCCGCCGCCAGCTGGAGGACGAGCTCGCCGAGCTGCGCCGCTCCGCCGAGCAGCACGTCAACGGCTGGGCCGAGCAGACCCGGGCCGGCTCCGAGCAGGAGGCCCAGCGGCTGCTCCAGGACGCCCGCGCCGAGGCCGAGCGGATGGTCGCCGCCGCCCGTGCGGAGGCCGTCGCCCTCTCCGACCACGCCCGCGCCCAGACCGCCGCCGACGTGGACGCCGCCCGCGGCGAGGCCCAGGCCGCCGCCGAGGCCGCTCTGCAGCGGGCCCAGAACGACGCCGAGCGCCTGCTGCGCGCCGCCTCCGAGCAGGCCCAGCAGGCCGGCGCCCAGGCCGCCGCCGACGTGGACGCCGCCCGCGGCGAGGCCCAGCAGCAGCTGGCCGCCGCGCACGCCGCCGCCGAGGGCCAGCTGGTCGCCGCCCAGGCCGAGATCGGCCGGCTCAAGGCGCAGGCCGCCAACGAGCAGGCCCGGGCCGAGCAGCAGCTCGCCGCCGCCAAGGCCGAGATAGAGCGGCTGCGCGCCGAGGCGATCGCCGAGGCGGAGCGCACCCGCCACGAGGCCACCGAACTGCGCGCCCAGGCCGAGCAGGCCGCCGAGCAGCTCCAGGCCGACGCCGAGGCCGCCGCCGAGCGCCGGGTCGCCGACGGCGAGGCCGCCAACGAGCAGCGCTCGCAGACCGCCCGGGCCGAGGTGGCCCGGATGGTCGCCCAGGCCACCAAGGAGGCCTCGGCGATCCGTGCCGAGGCCGAGGGCGTCCGCACCGAGGCCGCCACCAAGCAGGCCGAGGCCGACGCCGCCCGGGCCGCCGCCGCCGAGGAGAGCGAGCGGCTGCGGGCCACCGCCGAGTCGGTGGCCTCCGAACTGAAGGCCGAGGCCGAGGCGGCGATCGCCGAACTCCGCGCCCTGGCCGAGCGGGACGTCGCCGAGCTGCGCGCGCACGCCGAGGCCGACGCCCAGCGACTGCGCGGCGAGGCCGAGGAGGCGGGCCGGGCGGCCGGCGCCAAGGACGCCACCGTCCACCTCGCCAAGGCCGCCAAGACCGCCGAGGAGGTCCTCGGCCGGGCCGACCAGGACGCCGAGACGGTGCGCGGCGAGGCCGCCGCCGAGGCCGAGCGGATCCGCGCCGAGGCCGCCGCCGAGGCGCAGCGCCTGCGCGAGCAGGCCCAGGCCGCCGTCGAGCAGGCCCAGAACGCCGCCCTGGACGACGCCGCCGCGATCCGCGAGCGGATCGAGCAGATGCAGGACGAGGCGGCCCGGCTGCGGGCCGAGGCCGAGGAGCTGCGCGCCCAGGCCGCCGCCGAGGCCGACCGGGTGCGCGGCGAGGCCCGCCGCCAGGCCGTGGTCCAGATCGAGGAGTCGGCGAAGAACGCCGAGGAGCTGCTCACCAAGGCCAAGGCCGACGCGGACGAGCTGCGCGCGGGTGCCGCCGGGGAGATCGAGCGGCTGCGCGAGCAGGCCCAGGAGCAGGCCGCCGAGACCCAGGGCCGGGCCGAGCAGACCCTGACCCGGGCCCGGGCCGAGGCCGGGAAGATCACCGAGGCCGCCGAGCAGCAGGGCCAGGACGCGCTCGCCGCCGCCAAGGCCGCGGCCGCCGAGAACCGGTCCGCCGCCGAGCGCGAGACCGCCGAACTCCGGCGCGACGCAACCGAGTTCGACCAGCGGGTGCGCGCCGAGGCGACCGCCGCGGCAGAGGCTACGACCACCGAGGCACAGGCCGAGGCGAAGGCCGTCCGGGACGCCGCGGTGGCCGACGCCGAGCGGGTGCGCACCGAGGCCGACACCGAGGCCGCCCGGGCCCGGGCCGAGGCCGAGGCGGCCGCGAACGCGCTGCGCGAGGAGAGCCGGCGCGAACGCGAGGAGGCCGCCGACGGCCTGCGGCGCGAGCGCGAGGAGACCTCCGAGCACCTGGACGCGGCCGAGGCCGCCCGCGAGCAGGCCGAACAGGCCGCCGCGGAGACCAGGGCCGAGGCCGAACAGGCCGCCGGAGAGCTGCGGGCGCTCGCCCAGCGCGAGACCAGCCGGCAGCGCGAGGCCGCCGAGGCCTACGCCGACCGGGTCCGCACCGAGGCCGAACAGCACGCCGGCGACCTCACCGAACGCACCGCGGCGGAGACGACCGAGGTCCGCGAGACCGCCGACCAGTACGGCGCCGAGGTCCGCGAAGCCGCAGACGCCTACGCCGACGAGCAGCGCACCGCGGCCGACACGTACGCCACCGAGCAGCACACCGCCGCCGACACGTACGCCACGGAGCAGCACACCGCGGCCGACGCCTACGCCGCGGAGACCAGGGCCGAGGCCGAACAGGCCGCCGGGGAGCTGCGGGCCCTGGCCCAGCAGGAGACCACCCAGCAGCGCGAGGCCGCCGAGGCCCACGCCGACCGGGTCCGCACCGAGGCCGAACAGCACGCCACCGACCTCACCAAGCGGACCGCGGCGGAGACCGCCGAGGTCCGCGAGGCGGCCGACCGGTACGGCGCCGAGGTCCGCGAGACCGCCGACCGGTACGACGTCGAGGTCCGCGAAGCCGCCGAGAAGCACAGCGTCGAGGTCCGCGAAGCCGCCGAGAAGCACAGCGTCGAGGTCCGCGAGGCCGCCGACACGTACGCCGGCGAGCAGCAGACCGCCGCCGACGCCTACGCCACCGAGGTCCGCGAGCAGGCCGACGCCCACACCGCCGAGCAGCGCGCCGCCGCCGACGAGGTGCTGGAGCGCGCCGAGGCCACCGCCGAGCAGCGCCGCGCCGAGGCCGCCAAGGACGCCAAGGCCACCCGCGAGAAGGCCGCCGCCGAACTGGCCCTGGCCAACGAGCAGGCCTCGACCGTCCGGGCCGAGGCCGGCCGCGAGCTGTCCGAGGCCCGCGCCACCGCCGACGGCATCCGCGCCGAGGCCGGTGCCGAGCTGGAGCAGGCCAGGGCCGACCGCGCCGAGCTGATCGCCGCCGCCAAGGCCGAGGGCGCCGAGCTGGTGGCCGCCGCCGAGGACGAGGCCGCCGAGGTCCGCCAGTCGGTGGCCGGCATGCACGAGGCCGCCGCCGAGCAGATCGCCGCGCTCAGGGCCGCCGCCGAGCAGGAGGTCACCGAACTCCGCGAGGCCGCCGAGCAGGACGCCACCGAGCTGCGCACCCTCGCCGAGTACGAGACCACCGAGCAGCGGGAGCTGGCCGAGCGGGAGAGCACCGAGCAGCGCGAGTCCGCCGACGCGTACGCCGCCGAGCTGCGCGGCCTGGTCGAGCGGGAGAGCGCCGAGCAGCGCGAGCTCGTCGACCGCGAGACCGCCGACCTGCGGGCCCGCACCGAGGCCGAGACCACCGCCCTGCGCGAGCAGACCGAGCTGGAGCTGGCCGCCGAGCGGGAGGCCGTCGAGGACGAGATCGGCCGGCAGCGCGCCGAGGCCCGGGCCTACGACGGGCAGCTGCGCGCGGAGGCCGAGGCCGAGCTGCGGGCCGCCCAGGAGGCCGCCGAGCAGCTGCGCGCCGACGCGGAGGCGCAGGCCGCCCGTACGGTGGCCGAGGCCGAGGCCCAGGGCGCCCGGAGCATCGCCGACGCCGAGGAGCTGTCCGCGGCCCTGCGCGCCGAGGCCGACGAGTACGCCCTCGCCACCCGCACCCTGGCCGACGACTACGACTCCGCCACCCACTCCCGCGCCGACGCCTACGACGCGGAGACCCGGGAGGCCGCCGAGCAGTTCGACAAGGCCACCCGCGAGCACGCCAAGTCCGTCCTGGAGAAGGCCTTCGCGGACGCCGAGGCGCTCGGCGAGGACGCCCAGACCACCGCGCTGGCGACCACCGCCGCCGCCGAGGAGCAGGCGGACGCCATGGTCGCGGCCGCCCGCAAGGAGGCCGACCGGCTGGTCGCCGCCGGCGAGGCGGCCGGTCAGGCCGAGGTCGAGAAGGGCCGCTCCGACGCGGACACCCTGCTCGCCGAGGCCCGCCGGGACGCGACCGCGATCCGCGAGCGCGCCGAGGAGCTGCGCGAGCGCACCGACGCCGAGGTCGAGGCCCTGCACGAGCGCGCCCGCAAGGAGAACGCGGCGGCCATGAAGTCGGCCGGCGAGCGGGTGGACGCGCTGGTGACGGCCGCCCAGGAGCAGCTGACCGAGGCCGAGGAGCAGGCGGTGGCCACCGTCGCCGAGGCCGAGGACCGCGCGGCGGCCCTGGTCGCGGCGGCCGAGGACCGCGCGGCCGAGCTGACCTCGGAGGCCTCCGCGGAGGCCAGCAAGGTCCGGCTGTCCGCCGTCCGCAAGGCCGAGGGCCTGCTCAAGGAGGCGGAGACCAAGCTCGCCAACTCCACCGACCGCGCCGAGGCGCTCATCGAGAAGGCCGAGGCCAAGCTCCGGTCGTCCGAGGCGGAGGCCGAGGAGCGGCTGGACCGGGCCTCCACCGAGGCGGAGAAGCGGCTGCGGGACGCCGACGAGTCCGCGGACGAGCAGGTCGAGCTGGCGAAGGCGGAGGCCGAGCGGCTGCTCGCCGAGGCGAAGGCCGAGGCGAAGCGGGTCACCGACGAGGGCCGGCGCGAGCTGGACGAACTGGTGCGCCGCCGCAAGGACATCAACACCGAGATCTCCAGGGTCCAGGACGTGCTGTCCGCCCTGGAGGCGTTCGAGGCGCCGTCACCGGTCGCCCAGGCCAACGGGGGAAGCAGCACCAAGAAGGACGGGGGCGCCAAGGCCGGTGCCGGAGTTGGCTCCCCCCGGTCGGGTGGCAATCGCTCCAAGAGCTCACCACCCGATTGAGCGGACATTGGCGGTCATTGTCCGTGAGAGAACGGCATAACGCCGTCGACACTCCGGTACCGTGTCAGGATTCCCTCAACCACCTCAGCGGTTTGACGACAGGAAGCCCAGAACCCCATGAGCGACAGTCACTCCCCTCACGGCTTCGACCTGGTGCGCCGTGGGTACGAGCGCGCCCAGGTCGACGAGCGGATCACCAAGCTGGTGGCCGACCGTGACAGTGCCCTGACCCGGATCAGCGCGCTGGAGAAGCGCATCGAGGAGCTTCACCTCGAGACCCAGTCCGCCCAGGCGGCGGTCACCGAGGCGGAGCCCTCCTACGCCGGTCTCGGCGCCCGGGTCGAGAAGATCCTGCGACTCGCCGAGGAGGAGGCCAAGGACCTGCGCGACGAGGCGCACCGCGCCGCCGAGCAGCACCGCGAGCTCGCCGAGGCCGCCGCCCAGCAGGTCCGCACCGAGGCCGAGAACTACGCCAAGGACCGCAAGGCCAAGGCGGAGGACGAGGGGCTGCGGATCGTCGACAAGTCCAAGAGCGACGCCGCCCAGCTGCGCGCCGAGGCCAACAAGGACGCCCAGAACAAGCGCGAGGAGGCGGACGCCCTCTTCGAGGACACCCGCACCAAGGCCGCCCAGGCCGCGCTGGAGTTCGAGACCAACCTGGCCAAGCGCCGCGAGCAGTCCGAGCGCGACCTGGCCGCCCGTCAGGCCAAGGCCGAGAAGCGCCTGGCCGAGATCGAGCACCGGGCCGAGCAGCTGCGCCTGGAGGCCGAGAAGCTGCGTACCGACGCCGAGCGCCGCGCCCGCCAGACCGTCGAGACGGCCCAGCGCCAGTCCGAGGACATCGTGGCCGACGCCAACGCCAAGGCCGACCGCATCCGCAGCGAATCCGAGCGCGAGCTGGCGGCGCTCACCAACCGCCGCGACAGCATCAACGCCCAGCTGACCAACGTCCGCGAGATGCTGGCGACGCTGACCGGCGCGGCCGTGGCCGCCGCCTCGCTGCCGACCGACGACACCCTGGGCGTGCCCGCCCAGCAGTCGCGCTGACGCACACCGGCCGAGCCGCACCGCAGGCCCTCACCCGCCCGGGTGAGGGCCTGTCGGCTTGTCGCGCCGCCATCGCCTCCGGCGCGGCTTGACGAAGGGTCCCTAGCGGGGGTAGGCGCCGTCCGGCCGCTGGTACCCGCTGCTGAGCTGGTTGCCCTCGTCGTCCGAGACGGTGCCGAACCAGGAGGTGCACCAGACCGACACCGAGTCCGGCCAGTACTGCACCTCGAAGGGGTGCCCGGGCCCGTAGTCGCCGTACGAGGTGACGATGAAGGTCTCCCCCGGGCGCATCCAGTAGTCCTCGCCGAGCGGTTCCAGGGTCAGCTCGACCAGCCCCTCGCCCCGGTTGGTCACCGGCATCCGGCCGCTCACCTCCAGCGCCGAGAAGTCCCAGGCCGCCGCGTCCTGGCTCTCCTGGCTCATCCGGCGGCCACCCGGGCGAGCAGGGCGCGCACGACGGCGTCGAAGGCCTCCGGCGCCTCCAGGGCGCTCAGGTGGCCCACCCGGGGCAGGACGGTCAGCTCGGCGTCCGGCCGGGCCCGCAGCATCGCCTCGGCCTCCTCCGGCGCCACCAGGGCGTCCTCGGCGCCCGCCACGACCGCGACCGGCACCGGCAGGCCGGCCAGCACGTCCAGGGAGTCCGGGCGGGCCGCCATGGCCCGCTGGGCCCAGGCGACGGAGGCCGGCGACGCGGCGGCGACCATCGCCTCCACCCGCTCCACCAGGTGCTGCGAGTCCGGCCCGAGCTGCCCGGCCGCGACCCGCTCGTCCAGCAGCAGCCGCACGCTGTCCCGCGCGGTGACGGCGGCGGCCATCCGCTCCCGGTTGGCCCGGACCGCGTCGGTGTCGGCGGTGGCCCGGGTGTTGGCGAGCAGCAGGCCGGCCAGCCGGTCGGGGTGGCGGCGGGCCAGGGCCAGCGCCGCGTAGCCGCCCATGGAGAGCCCGGCGACCACCGCGCGTTCGATTCCGGCGGCGTCCAGCAGCAGCGCGAGGTCGTCCGCGACCAGGTCCAGCGAGGGCTCGTCGTCGCCCAGCCCGGTGCCGCCGAACCCCCGCTGGTCGGGGGCGAGCACCCGCGCTTCGTCCCCGGTCAGGCCGGGCAGCGCGTCCAGCTGGGACGACCACATCGAGGCGTTCAGAGGAAAGGCGTGCAGCAGCAGGAGTGGTGTTCCGGTACCGCTCTCGCGGACCGACACTGCGGAGGGGAGCTGGGTCATGCGTCCAACCTATTCCGGCACGCCCGGCGGGCCCACTCAGCGGGCCGCGATACCCCCTTTGTCCTAGCCTGGCAAAGACCTGAGGGAGCGCGAATGATCGAGTTGCACGACCTGACAAAACGTTACGGCAAGACCCTCGCGGTGGACCGCCTCAGCTTCCAGGTCCCCCAGGGCGTGGTGACCGGCTTCCTCGGCCCCAACGGCGCCGGCAAGTCCACCACCATGCGCATGATCCTCGACCTCGACCGCCCGACCTCCGGCCGGGTCACCATCGACGGCAAGCGCTACGGCCAGCTCAGCGAGCCGCTCAAGTACATCGGCGCACTGCTGGAGGCCAAGGCCGTCCACCCCGGCCGCACCGCCCGCGACCACCTGCTCTGGCTCGCCCAGAGCAACCGCATCCCCGAGCGCCGGGTGGACGAGGTGCTCGCCCTGGTCGGCCTCACCCCGGTGGCCCGCAAGCGGGCCCGCGGCTTCTCGCTCGGCATGGGCCAGCGCCTGGGCATCGCCTCCGCGCTGCTCGGCGACCCGGAGATCGTCATGTTCGACGAGCCGGTCAACGGCCTGGACCCGGAGGGCATCCTCTGGATCCGCAACCTGATGAAGCGCCTCGCCGGCGAGGGCCGGACGGTCTTCGTCTCCTCCCACCTGATGAGCGAGATGGCCGTCACCGCCGACCACCTGGTGGTCATCGGCCGGGGCCGGCTGCTCGCCGACCTGCCGATGCCGGAGTTCATCCGGCGCAACTCCCGCTCCGCCGTACGGCTGCGCGGCCCGGAGCCCGAGCGGCTGCTCGACGTGCTGGCCCGGGCCGGCCTGCGGCACGAACCCGGTCCGGACGGCTCCTACGAGGTGGTCGACGGGGACATCGCCCGGCTCGGCGAGCTGTTCGCCGGCCAGGGCGTGGTGCTGCACGAGCTCAGCCCGCAGCAGGCCTCGCTGGAAGAGGCCTTCATGCAGATGACGGCCGACTCGGTGGAGTACCACGCGGGCGACGGCCCGGGCCTGGACGCGGCCGGCGCGCCCACCGAGTGGGGCGCCGGCTGGAAGGCGGACGGCACCCCGCAGAACACCACGGCACGGCAGGAGGAGAACTGAGATGGCGTCCTTCCCGGCGGTCCTGCGCTCCGAGTGGACGAAGATCCGCAGCGTCCGCTCGACGGTCTGGACGCTCGCGCTGACCTTCGTCGTCACGGTCGGCATCGGCGCGCTGCTGTCCCTGCTCACCAACAACAACTTCACCGAGTTCCGCCGCGGCGACCAGTCCCCGTTCGACGCCACCGGGACGTCCTTCTCCGGCATCATGCTCGGCGAGCTGGCGATCATCGTCTTCGGGGTGCTGGCGATCGGCAACGAGTACAGCAGCGGCATGGTCCGGGTCACCCTGGCCGCCGTCCCGCAGCGCGGCACCCTGCTCACCGGCAAGGCCGTGGTGCTCGGCGCGCTGGCCCTCGCGGTCTCGCTGGTGACGGCCTTCGCCACCTTCTTCGCCGGCCAGGCGCTGCTCGGCACGCACTCCACCACGATCGGCGAACCGAACGTGCTGCGGGCGGTGTTCGGGGCGGCGCTGTACCTGACGCTGCTCTGCCTGTTCTCGGCGGGCGTCACCACGATGCTGCACAACCAGACGCTCGCGCTCGGCGTGCTGGTGCCGTTCTTCTTCCTGCTCTCGCCGATCCTCTCGGCGGTGCCGAAGGTCAAGACCCTGGCCCACTACTTCCCCGACTACGCGGGCTCCCGGATGCTGCTGGTGTACGAGCAGCACGGCCAGCCGTACGGGCCGTGGACCGGCTTCCTGATCTGCCTCGCCTGGACGGCGGCCGCGCTGGTCGGCGGCGCGCTGGTGCTCAAGAAGCGCGACGCGTAGCCGTCCCGGCGGCCCGGCCGTCAGTACCGCGGAGCGCCGCGGCCCCGCAGCAGGTTGGAGGCCCGGCGCTCCCGCGCTCCCCAGCAGGCGCGGTGCCAGTGCCGCCGGTCGTCCACGCCCGCGCCGTGCATCGGCCAGGCCACCACGTGGCCCGTCCCCGGCGGGATCTCCTGGTCGCAGCCCGGGCAGCGGTAGAACCGTCCGGCCGTCCCGGCGACCGTCTGGACCACCCAGTCGTCGCCCTGGTAGCTCTCGGTGCGGCGCAGCGAACCGCCGAGCGGGGCGGCCGGTTCTGCGCTCTCGTGGGGGGCGGCGCTCTTGATCCGGTTGCGGCGCGGCGACACGGCGGACTCCCTCTCCTGCTGGCCTCTGGGTCGTTCCAGCCTACGGCCGCCCGGGGCCCCGTACGGCCACTACCACGGCTCCGTCCGGCACTTCGGCGTTTTTGCCGAGATCCACCCGATCATCGGGGAAATTCGGGGTTCGGCGTGCCATTGGCACATGACATCCGATACCCACAGGGGGAGAAGGCGGGGCCCGCAGACCCTGCGCGCACCCGAGGAGGCCCCACGATGAGCAAGACCAGCGCCCGAGCCGAGAGCGGCCGGCCCGTCGGGGTCCGGTCACCCGCCCCCGGCCCGACGCTGACCTCCGTCCCCCCGGTGACGGCCGTCGCGGGCGAGCCGCTGCCGGCCACCCAGTGGGCCGGCGCGCTGCCGCCGGCCACCGGTCCGGTGCGGGTCGGCCTGTTCCTGCTGTCCGCGCAGTTCCCCGGGCAGAGCCACGGCGAGGCGCTGGAGCGCACCGTCCACTCCGCCGTCGAGGCCGAACGCGCGGGCCTGGACAGCGTCTGGCTGGCCGAGCACCACTTCGTGCCGTACGGGGTGTGCCCGGACGCCGCCACGCTGGCCGGGCTGCTGCTCGGCCGCACCCGCCGGATCGGCGTCGGCACGGCGGTCAGCGTGCTCTCCACCCGCCACCCGGTGGGGCTCGGCGAGCAGGCCGCGCTGCTGCACCTCACCTCCGGCGGACGGTTCACGCTCGGGGTGGGCCGCGGCGGCCCGTGGATCGACCTGGACGTGTTCGGCGGCGGCGTGGACGCCTTCGAGAACGGCTTCCCGGAGCGGCTGGACCTGCTGCTGCGCTGGCTGCGCGGCTCCCGGGTGGGCGCGGACGGCCCGCAGTTCGCCTTCCCCGAGGTCGCGGTGGTGCCGCGGGCCACCGAGCCGGTGCGGCGGCCCGGCCTGAGCAGCTGGCTCGGCCTGGGCCAGCGGTCCGGCCCGGTGCGCTTCCCGCGCCAGCGCCGGGACGACGGGGGCCTCGGCGAGGAGCTCACCGCCTCCGGGCGCCCGGTGTCAGGCCCGCCCGTGGTGGTCGCCTGCACCTCGCCGGGCGGGGTGCGGATGGCCGCCGAGCGCGGCCTGCCGATGCTGCTCGGCATGCACTCCGGGGACGACGACAAGCTGCGGATGCTGGAGCTGTACCGGTCCGCCTGGCTGGCCGCCGGGCGGTCCGAGGAGCAGCTGCGCCGGATCGGCCGCCGGCACGTCGCGGCCGGGGTGGCCCAGGTCGACGACCGCGTCGCGGCGGCCCGGTCCACGCTGCTGAACGCGATGCCCGGCTGGTTCGAGTACGGGCTCGGCGCCCACCGCACCGTGGACGGCCGCGAGCGCAGGATGCGCGACCCGCGCCAGTACACCGAGCTGCTCTGCGACCTGCACGCGGTGGGCACCCCGCGGCAGTGCGCCGACCGGCTGCTGGCCACCGCCGAACGCACCGGCATCCGGCGCTTCGCCCTGCTCGCCGAGGGCAGCGGCGACGAGGAGACGACCCTGCACAACATCGCCCGGCTCGGCTCCGAGGTGCTGCCGCAACTGGGCTGAGCCCCGTACGGGTCACGGGCCCGGGCCGCCGCCCCTCCCCCCGCACCGGGGAACGGGGCGGCCGGCGCCGCGGCACCGCGGGAAGGCGATCAGCAGTCCCGCAGCTCCTCGGACTGGTTGAGCAGCTGCTCCCGGACCGAGGTGAAGCGGTCGTACCGCGCCGCGTTGGCCTCCGACGGCAGGAACACCGCGACCCGGTGACAGTTCTGGAACGCCAGCCGGACCCCGAAGTGGCGCTGCAGGGCGCCCCGGATGGCGTCGCTGGCAAGGGCGCGCAGCAGCTGGCCACGGGCCTGCTCGCTGGGCGGTGGCACCTGGTTGTCGGCGAAGTCGGTGCCGTCGACCTTCGCCTGGGCGACCAGCGAGCTGATCAGGTCCCAGGCGTACGGCAGCGAGACGCGGACGCAGTCGACGAATTCCCGCTCGTCGACCTCGCCCCGCTCGGCCTTCTCCAGCAGGGCCGGTGAGACGTCGAGCGACATGGATTCTCCTCTCGCGGTCCACCCGCGCGGCGCCCGGGTGGTCGTGCGTAGGTCAAGCTCACAGTGAGGGTGGTGGTTTCGCATGGGGCGTCCGGAACACCGAGGGACAGGGGTTTCCGGCGCCTTCGCGACGGCGGCGGCGCCACGGGACGTGACGTCCCGGACACCGAACGCGCTCACAACAGCGTGGCAGTCAACGGAGCGGCGGGCCCGTCATTCCTGTGGATTGCTTCGGAAACACAGTGCGGTGCACCAGATTGGCCGGATCCCGTCGGATCGTTCATCTGAAGTCTCCATCCCCGTTGACAGCGATCCCGCGAGCGTGTCGTCACACACCGTAGCGACCCGAGGGTGGGGGCGCCAGGCCTCGACGGGCGGTAGCCGGACCGCAGGACCTCAATGTTGGCCGGGTTCGCGCTTTCTTCACCCAGCCGTCGCGGAATCGCATCAACTGGCCCCGGTGGGCTAGCGTGGTCGACCGTGCGTCTCGTAATTGCCCGCTGCTCAGTCGACTATGCCGGTCGGCTCTCCGCCCATCTGCCCTCCGCCACCAGGCTGATCCTGGTCAAGGCCGACGGCAGCGTCAGCATCCACGCCGACGACCGCGCCTACAAGCCGCTCAACTGGATGTCCCCGCCGTGCGTCCTCAAGGAGGCCGACGGGGTCTGGACGGTGGAGAACAAGGCCGGCGAGAAGCTCATCATCACGCTGGAGGAGGTGCTGCACGACTCGTCCCACGAGCTCGGGGTCGACCCGGGCCTGATCAAGGACGGCGTGGAGGCACACCTCCAGGAGCTGCTCGCGGACCGGATGGAGGTGCTCGGTGCCGGCTGGTCGCTGATCCGCCGCGAGTACCCCACGGCGATCGGCCCGGTCGACATCCTCTGCCGCGACGCCGACGGCTCCACGGTGGCCGTCGAGATCAAGCGCCGCGGCGAGATCGACGGTGTCGAACAGCTCACCCGCTACCTCGAACTCCTCAACCGGGACCCGCTGCTGGCCCCGGTCAAGGGCGTCTTCGCCGCGCAGGAGATCAAGCCGCAGGCCCGCGTGCTGGCCACCGACCGCGGCATCGGCTGCGTGGTGCTGGACTACGACGAGCTGCGCGGCATCGACGACGACAAGCTCAAGCTGTTCTGACCGCTCACGGCGTCGCGCTCGCCGTCCCGCTCGGGGTCGTCGGCGACCCGGACGTGGCCGACGGCGAGCTCGTGGTGGACGCCGAGGCCGACGAGCTGTGGCCCGTCGTCGGCGGCTGCGAGGGCTGCCCCGTCTGCTGGGGCGGCGGCGACTGACCCGGCGGCTGGACCGGCGGCTGCGACTGGCCCGGTGCGGGCGGCTGCGACTGCTGCGGGGCCTGCGACTCGCCCGCCCCCGGCGAGGAGCTCGGCCTCCTGGTCGGCGAGGCACTCGACGCGTGCGAGGCGCTGCCGCTCGTGGACGGCTGCGGGCCGCTCCCCTGCCCCGCCGGGCTGCCCGGCCCGGCACCGGCCGTCCCCGGCCCGGTGCTGCCGGAGGGCTGCGGGAACGGCGCCTCCTGGGTGTCGCCGCCGCCGTCCATCCGGCCGCTGTACGGGTCCTTCCCCTTGACCTCGTCCGGCCCGCTGAAGCTCATCGCCACCGCCGTGCCGAGCACCCCCAGGGTCAGCACCGCCGTGGAGACCACGGCCGCCCGCCGCCGCCGGCTGGACTTCAGGCGGGCCGGCACCCGGGCCGCGATCTTGCGGATCACCGGGGCGCGGCCGGGCCCCGCCACGGCGGGCGCGGCGGCCGGCAGCTGCCGGCCCTCGGCGCGCAGCAGGTCGAGCATCCGGCCGACGGCGGCCACCCCGCGCTGGTCGCCCGCGGCGGCCCGCAGGGTGAGCGCGGTCTCCAGTTCGGCGATGGCCCGGGAGGGCTGCTGGAGGCAGATCGCGTGCACGCCCGCCTCGTGGTGGAACCAGGCCTGGTCGACCGCCGAACCGGTCTGGCGGGCCGCCTCCAGACCGAGCTGGAGCACCCGCTCCCAGGCGCCCCAGCGCAGCGACAGCGCCAGCGCGGGCGCCGCCGCACGGGCGAGCCGGACCACCGCGTCGTGCCGCCCGGCGGTGCGGTCGGCGAGCAGCACCCCGATCATCACCTCGGCCTCGGCGGCGATCTGCTCCAGCGTCACCGAGCTGTGCCCGACCCACCAGGCGAAGTGCTGGGCGGCGCCGTCGACGCAGCCGCGGGCCGGCCAGTGCGGGGCGAGCAGGTCCTGCGCGCCGGCGGTCAGCCGGTGGTGCCCGCCGATGGACACCGCCAGTCCGGCGTCGGCGAGTTCGGCGAGCGCGGCCTCGCCCTGCCCGACGTCGATCAGCGCTGGCAGGTGCGGCGCGGTGGGGCACTCGCCGCCGAGCGCGACGGCGAGCCGCAGCACGGCCTGCGCGGGCTCGCTCAGCCCCTCGGCGAGCCGCACCGCGGGCGAGGCGGTCTCCGCCACCGAGGGCAGCGGGACGGTGCGGCGCAGCGCGTCCTCCCGGATCGCCGGGTCCGGGTCGTGGACGGGCCCCTCGACGGCCCCGAAGACGTCCATCCGGTCGTCCTCGGCGGCGACCAGCGCGTCCACCGCGACGTCCCGCTGGCGCAGCAGGGCGGCGGCCTGGACGAAGCGCAGCGGCAGGCCCTCGGACTCGAACCAGAGGTCCACCGCCCAGGCCTTCTCGTCGACGTCCAGCGGCCGCCCGGCCAGCCGGGCGGTGAGGGCGAGGCAGGCGGAGCGGGAGAGCCCGGCCACCAGGTGGTCCTGGAGCCGGGAGCCGGCCGGCAGCGGCGGGCCGTCCGGGGCGGCGGAGATCAGGAAGGCGCAGCCGGGGGCGGCGGCGAGCAGCTGCTCCAGGTCGGCGCCCGCGGGTTCGGCGGAGTCGATCACCACGATCGCGCCGACCTCGGCGAGGTGGGCGGCCAGCTGCCCGGGGTCGGGGCGGTAGCCGGGGGCGTGGTGGGTGGCCGCGAAGAGGTCCTGGAGCAGGTCGGGAAGGGTCCGGCGGTGGCCGCAGAGCTGCACGACTCCACCGGGGGCGAGGTCGGCGGCGGCCTCGGCGACGGCCGACAGCAGCGCGCTGCGGCCCGAGCCGGCCTGGCCGACCAGGCGTATCGAGCGGCCCTCGGAGAGCAGGCCGAGCAGTTCGACGACGTCGACCTCGCGGTCCAGCATCGGCAGGTCGGCGGGCCCGGCGCCGAGCGCGAGCGGGCCGACCGCGCGGCCGACGCCGCCGACCGGGCCGCGGGCGGGCTCGCTGCGTCCGGTCCGGCGCGGACGCGGACGCCACTCCTCGGGACAGGTCCTGGCCTCGGAGCCTTCCGGTGCGCCGACGCCCACCAGCAGGCCGCCGGAGACCAGTTCACCGCCACGGGTGCGGACGGCCTCCTGCCGGAACTCACCGGATGGCTGTGACACGTTCTGCTCCGCATCGTGCTCGGCCGTCGGCGCCCCGCGCCGCCCGGCTGACGTCCCGCTCGCGGCCGCGGCCGGGCTGGAGGCAGCCCCGGCGGCCGTCTTCTGACGGGCAGACTCTTGCACATCCGGCCCCGACCGTGCAGAGCGGTCCGTGGCTGACGACCGGTCGGCGGCGCTGACCAGGGGCGTTGCGCGGGCGGGGTCAGACGTACGCGGGCGTGCGGTCCGGCGCGCGGAGCAACCGGGTCTAGAGCGCGACCCCGTGCGCCTCGGCGACGCCCGCGGCGCCGTCGACGGCCAGGATGCGGTGCAGCTTGGTGGCCACCAGCAGCCGCTGGAGCTGGGCCGGGACGGAGCGCAGCACCAGGCGGCGGCCGATCCGGCCGGCCCGCCGGTGGGTGCCCATGATCACGCCGAGCCCGGTGGCGTCCCAGAACTCCAGCCGGGCGAGGTCGAGCACGAGGTCGCCGAGGCCGCCGTCCACGGCCTGGTGCAACCGGACCCGCGCGTCGGCGGCGGTGCGCACGTCGAGGCGGCCTTCGATGGCCAGCGCCGTGTGGTCGCCGGTGATGCGCATGCTCTCCTCCTTCGCCTGGACGGCCTGGTGCGGGGCGGGTCCGCCCCGGCCGTGCCGGGTACGGGAGCGGGGGGTTCGTCCGGGCGGGCCGCAGCCCCTCACCCGGCCCCGGGCGGAATGCCGGGTTCCCTCATCTGACGGTGAACCGGCTCCGCAGGTTGCTGGTTCCGGCCAGATCTGAAGCAACTTCACCCGTCCGAGGGAATATACGCAGGTCGGCCCCACACCTACGCTCGATTACCGCCCAAATCACCCGTCTGCGGCACGCTGCGTGAGGAAACTCACCCGGCCCGGCGGAGCGGGCCGTACGATGCTCCGATCGCACGGCCCGCCGGTCGTTCAGCCCCGCCGGCTCACTTGCCCTCGTACGGGTAGAAGCCGCGGCCGCTCTTGCGTCCCAGGTCACCGGCGGTGACCATGCGGGCCATGATCTCCGGCGCGGCGAACTTCTCGTCCTGGGTCTCGTCGTAGATGTTGCGGGCGGCGTGCAGCAGGATGTCCACGCCGGTCAGGTCGGCGGTCTGGAGCGGGCCCATCGCGTGGCCGAAACCGAGCCGGCAGGCGGTGTCGATGTCCTCGGCGGTGGCCACGCCCGACTCGTACAGGCTGGCGGCCTCGACGACCAGCGCGGTGATCAGGCGGGTGGTCACGAAGCCGGCCACGTCGCGGTTGACCACCACGACCTCCTTGCCGACGCCCTCGGCGTAGGCGCGGGCGGTGGCCAGCGTCTCGTCGCTGGTCTTGTAGCCGCGGACCAGCTCGACCAGCTTCATCATCGGGACCGGCGAGAAGAAGTGGACGCCGACGACCGACTCCGGGCGCTCCGTGGCGGCGGCGATCCGGGTGATCGGGATGGCGGAGGTGTTGGAGGCCAGCACGGCGCCGTCCTTGGCGAGCTTGTCGAGCTCGCGGAAGACGCCCTCCTTGACCTCCAGCTTCTCGAACACGGCCTCGACCACGATGTCGGCCTCGGCGACGGCGCCCAGGTCGGTGGTGGTGGTGATCCGGCCCAGCGCGGCCTCGGCGTCCTCGGCGCTCAGCCTGCCCTTGGCGACGAACTTCCCGTACGAGGCGCGGATGCCCGCCAGGCCCCGCTGGAGCGCCTCCTCGGTGACGTCCCGCAGCACCACCGGGTGGCCGGCCTGCGCGGACACCTGGGCGATGCCGGCGCCCATCAGGCCGGCACCGATCACGGCGATCTGCTTGCTGGACGCATTGCTCATGGCTGGGTCTCCCGATGCCGTCGCCGCCCTGCGGGCGGGCCCTGAAGGCGGCTCAGGACAGGGGTCACCCGCCGTAGGAGCCGCATCGCTCTGGCCGGACTCTAATGCCCAAATCCCCCGTGCAATAGCAATCGGGAGTGTGATCTGCAACCGACCTGGTCGGTCGCCCAAGAAGGCGACCGGAGGGCGACAAGAGGGTGATCAGATGGTCATCCCGAGGTCCTGGGCCAGGATCGCCGCCTGCACCCGGCTGCGCAGCCGCAGCTTCGCCAGGATGCGGCTGACGTGCGTCTTGGTGGTCGCCTCCGCCATCTCCAGCCGGGCCGCGATCTCCCCGTTGGACATCCCGGAGCCGATGCAGGCCAGCACCTCCCGCTCGCGGCCGGTCAGCGCCCCCACCGCCGCCCGGGCCTCCGGTCCGACCGTCCGCTCGGGGCGGGCGAAGGCCCCGATCAGACGCTTGGTCACCGAGGGCGCCAGCATGCCGTCCCCGCGCGCCACCGTACGGATGCCCTCGACCAGGGTGTCCGCCTCCAGGTCCTTGAGCAGGAAACCGGACGCGCCGGCCCGCAGCGCGCCGTAGACGTACTCGTCCAGGTCGAAGGTGGTCAGCACGAGCACCTGCCCGGCCCCGGCGGCGACCACCTCGCGGGTCGCCGAGACGCCGTCCAGCCGGGGCATCTGCACGTCCATCAGCACCACGTCCGGCCGCAGCTCCAGCGCCAGCCGGACGGCCTCCTCGCCGTCGGCGGCCTGCCCGACCACCTCGAAGCCCGGCTCGGCGCGCAGGATCATCACCAGCGCCGCCCGCACCGCCGCCTGGTCCTCGGCCACCAGTACCCGGATCGTCATGCCCGCCCCTCGTTCCCCTGGGCGCGCGGCAGCACCGCGCGCACCCTCCAGTACCCGTCCCGCGGCCCGGCCTCGAAGCTGCCGCCGAGCAGCCCGGCCCGTTCCGCCATGCCCACCAGCCCCGCCCGGGCGCCGGGCAGCCCGCGGCCCGGCCCGCCCCGGTACGGGCTGTCGACGGCGATCCGCAGCTCCTCCGGCGCGAACTCCAGCCGCAGGCTGACCAGTCCGGGCCCGGCGTGCTTGAGCGCGTTGGTCAGCGACTCCTGGACGATCCGGTACGCGGCCAGCCCGACCGGCACCGGCAGGTCACCGCGCTCACCGGACTCGGACAGCTCGAAGTCCAGCCCGACGTCCTGGCCCGCCGCCCGGGCCTTGGCCAGCAGGGCGTCCACCGCGGCCAGGTCGGGCGCCGCGTAGGACTCGTCCACCTCTCCCCCGCCGCTGTCCCGGAGCAGCCCGATCATGCGTCGCATTTCGGCCAATCCCTGGACGCTGTTCTCCCGGATCACCGCCAGCACCTCCACCAGCGGATCGTCCTCGGGCAGGCTCCGGCGCCGGGCCACCGACTGGGCGCCGGTGGCGTGGATCGCGATCGCCGACAGGTGGTTGGCCACCACGTCGTGCAACTCCCGTGCCATCCGGGCCCGTTCGGCACCGATCGCCTCGCGCCGGTCCATCTCCGAGAGCAGCGCGGTCTGTTCCGCCCGCAGCCGCTCGGCCTCCGCCTCCTCCCGGTGCTTGCGCACCACGTCCCCGGTCCACACCGGGGCCAGGAAGACCAGCGAACTGACCACCACCACCAGCAGCGCGCCGGACGTCCCGCCGTAGATCGCCGCGAGGGTGGAGAGCGCCAGCACGGTGGCCCCGCCGCTCAGGTGCAGCACCCGGGACATCCGCGGGGTCCCGTAGATCACCGCCGCGTACAGCAGGTCGGTGTACATGATCAGCGTCGCCAGCAGGCTGCCCGCGAACAGGCTGCCCGCGAAGGCCAGCCCGCCCAGCGACACCGCGAGCACCGGCCTGGTCCGGCGCACCAGCTCCAACCCCGCCAGCACCATCAGCGGCAGCACCACCGCCCACAGCGGCACCCGGTCGGCCCGGTCGTACACCTTGAAGACGATCAGCACCGAACCGCCGAGCAGCCCGCAGAGGGCGATCAGCTGGTCCTGCCGGCGCGGGGAGAGGGCGGGGAACGGGAGGGGCACGTTCCCATCTCACCATCCCCGGCGGCCGGCCCGGCTCCGGTCCACGGAGGAGCCCGCTACATCGAAAGGTGCAGGCCGCTACGGCACCGCGCGACGACGACAGCGGCACGCCCGCGCACCAGGCTGGAAGCACCGCCGAAACACCCGGGAGCAGAACGTGATCGTCACCCTCATCGTCGCGGCCGAGATCTCCTTCTGGATCCTGCTCGGCCTCGGCCTCGCCACCCGCTACCTGCTCCGGTGGCGCCGCACCAGCACCGCGCTGCTGGTCGGTCTGCCGCTGGTCGACCTCACCCTCTACGCCCTCACCGTCCTCGACCTGCGCGGCGGCTCCACCGCGAGCTGGACGCACGCCCTGGCCGCGAGCTACGCGGGCTTCTCGATCGGCTACGGCCCCTCGCTGGTCCGCTGGGCCGACCGGCACTTCCTGCACCGCTTCGCCGGCGGCCCCAAGCCGCTGCCCTCGCCCAAGTACGGGCCCGAGCGGACCAGGTACGAGTGGCAGATCGCCGGCCGGACCGTCGTGTCCGCCGCCGTCACGCTGAGCCTGATCACCCTGCTCGTCCCGCTCTCCGCGGGCTCCGCCCACTTCGGCACCTTCCTCCAGTGGTACCTCAAGCTGGGCATCGCCGCCGTGGTCAACGTGATCGTGGCCGGCTGCTACTCGCTCTGGCCCAAGCAGCCGCCGGCCGGCGTGCTGGTCGAGGACGGCCGGGTGGTCACCGGGAAGACCCTCGCCGGGACCACCCCCGGCGGCACCCCCGCCGACCGGCCCTGAACCGTCGAGGGCCCGTCCCCGGACCCCCACGGGGGAGGAGTCCGGGGACGGGCCCTCGACGCGTTCTAGCGGTTCTCGCCCGGGACCCAGAGCACGTCGCCGCGCTCCTTGTTGGCCACCCGGGCCAGGATGAACAGCAGGTCGGACAGCCGGTTGAGGTACTTCGCGGTCAGCGGGTTGACGCTGTCGCCGTGCTCCGCGATCGCCGACCAGGTGGAGCGCTCGGCCCGCCGGACCACCGTGCAGGCCAGGTGCAGGTGGGCCGCCCCGGCCGTGCCGCCGGGCAGGATGAAGCTGCGCAGCTTCTCCACCCGCGCCAGGTAGTCGTCGCAGTCCGCCTCCAGCCGGTCGATGTAGGACTGCAGCACCCGCAGCGGCGGGTACTTCGGGTCCTCCACCACCGGGGTGGACAGGTCGGCGCCGACGTCGAACAGGTCGTTCTGGACCCGGACGAGCACCGCCGTCATGTCCTCCGGCAGCTCCCCCACGGCGAGGGCCACCCCGATCGCCGCGTTCGCCTCGTTGGCGTCCGCGTACGCGATCAGTCTCGGATCGGTCTTGCTGGTCCGGCTCATGTCGCCGAGCGCGGTGGTGCCGTCATCGCCGGTACGGGTGTAGATGCGCGTCAGATTGACCATGCGGCCAGCGTAGCCGCCGGGTTAGGCGACGTTAACCCCGCCTGGAGAGGCCGCTACGCGACGTTCACCCTCTGCCCGGGCGGGGCCGCCTCCAGCCAGGCCAGGAAGCCGGTCAGCGCGTCCTCGCTCATCGCCAGTTCCAGCGGCGCCCCGTTGTGCAGGCAGCGCAGCACCACCGAGCCGGACAGCAGCGCCAGTTCCTCCTGGCCCTCCGGGTAGCGCCGGCCGAGCACCTCGATCTCCCGGCGCGGAAGCATCTTGCGCGGGCGCGGGGCGTACGAGAAGACCCGGAACCACTCGATCGAGTCACCGCTGTAGCGGCCGATACCAAAAACCCACCCCTTGCCGTCGGTCGGGGGGACCGGGGCTGAGGTGGGTTTGCCGTTCTCGTCGAGGTCGGGCTGCGTCGAGGCGTCGGCGGGCATTTTGAGCCGGTAACTGCAGTCGAAGGTGCCGCCGACCCGCTGGATCAGGCGGCGTCGGACGGCGAAGGCCATCAGCCCGATCACTCCCAGGGCCACGACCGCCGCACACACCACAAGCGCGAGGACCATGCTCACCTACCTCCTCGCTACCCGCGTTCCCCGTAACGGTCGTATCAAGCGACCGCGCTGACCTACCAACTACGACGACAGTCCCGGGGTCACGCTCGCGCGTCCCCGGGACCGTCGGTCGACCCCGCTAAACCGGGGTCCGGCGCACTCAGGCGTGGGCCTTGAGGCCGCGCGCCGCGAACAGACGGACCTCGGCGCGCCGCTCGGCGTGCTCGTCCAGGCCCGACTTGGCCTTCTCCAGTGCGCGCTCGGCACGCGCGACGTCGATCTCGTCCGCCAGCTCGGCGATCTCCGCGAGCAGAGACAGCTTGTTGTCGGCGAAGGAGATGAAGCCGCCGTGCACCGCGGCGATCACGGTGCCGCCGTCCACCGTGCGGATGGTGACGGGACCGGTCTCCAGCACGCTCAGCACCGGGGTGTGGCCCGGCATGATGCCGGTGTCACCGGAGGCCGTACGGGCGACGACGATGGTGGCCGCACCGGACCACACCTTGCGGTCGGCTGCGACCAGCTCGACGTGCAGCTCAGCCAACGTGGGCTCCTAGGCTCATGCAACGCCCGATTACTCGGGAGTTTCGGTAAGAATAACGGCCCCGCGCCTCCGGCATGAAACCGGCGGCACGGATTTGACCGGAATCACAGCCGATGCGACGCGAGGGGTGGGTCCCAGGGCTGGGGCCCACCCCTCACGGTCACGCTCAGCTGCTACCGGCCGCGATTACTTCTTCGCCAGCTCGGCGGCGTTCTTCTCGAGGTCCTCGATGCCACCGCACATGAAGAAGGCCTGCTCCGGGACGGAGTCGTACTTGCCGTCCGCGATCGCGTTGAAGGCCTCGATGGTCTCCGACAGCGGCACGGTCGAACCCTCGACACCGGTGAACTGCTTCGCCACGTAGGTGTTCTGCGAGAGGAAGCGCTCGATGCGACGGGCACGGTGCACCGTGATCTTGTCCTCTTCGGACAGCTCGTCGATACCGAGGATCGCGATGATGTCCTGGAGGTCCTTGTACTTCTGCAGGATCCCCTTGATACGGATGGCCGTGTCGTAGTGGGTCTGCGCGATGTACCGCGGGTCGAGGATGCGGGACGTGGAGTCCAGCGGGTCGACGGCCGGGTAGATGCCCTTCTCCGAGATCGGGCGCGACAGAACGGTCGTCGCGTCCAGGTGGGCGAAGGTGGTGGCCGGCGCCGGGTCGGTCAGGTCGTCCGCGGGGACGTAGATCGCCTGCATCGAGGTGATCGAGTGACCGCGGGTCGAGGTGATGCGCTCCTGCAGGAGGCCCATCTCGTCGGCCAGGTTCGGCTGGTAGCCCACCGCGGAGGGCATGCGGCCGAGCAGGGTCGACACCTCGGAACCGGCCTGGGTGAACCGGAAGATGTTGTCGATGAAGAGGAGCACGTCCTGCTTCTCGACGTCACGGAAGTACTCCGCCATGGTCAGCGCGGACAGCGCGACCCGCAGACGGGTGCCCGGCGGCTCGTCCATCTGGCCGAAGACCAGCGCGGTCTTGTCCAGAACGCCCGAGTCGACCATCTCGTCGATGAGGTCGTTGCCCTCACGGGTGCGCTCGCCGACACCGGCGAACACCGACACACCACCGAAGTTCTCGGCGACGCGGTAGATCATCTCCTGGATCAGAACGGTCTTGCCGACACCGGCACCACCGAACAGACCGATCTTGCCACCCGTGACGTACGGGGTGAGCAGGTCGATGACCTTGATACCGGTCTCGAACATCTCGGTCTTGGACTCGAGGTCCTTGAACTCGGGAGCCTTGCGGTGGATCGGCCAGCGGACCTCGACCTGCTTGTCGAACTCCGCCTTGTCGACGTTCAGCACGTCACCGAGGGCGTTGAACACCTTGCCCTTGGTGATCTGGCCGACCGGGACGGAGATCGCCGCACCGGTGTCGGAGACCTGCGAACCGCGGACCAGGCCGTCGGTCGGCTGCATCGAGATGCCGCGGACCATGCCGTCGCCGAGGTGCTGGGCGACCTCGAGGGTCAGGATCTTCTTGCCCGTGCCGTCGGGGTTGTCCACCTCGACGTGCAGGGCGTTGTACATGTCCGGAATCGCGTCGACGGGGAACTCCACGTCGACGACCGGGCCGATGACCCGCGCGACGCGGCCCGTCGCCGTGGTCGGCTCAACAGTGGTGGTCATACTCATTCGCTCCCGCGGCTAGCGTCGGCGAGGGCGTTGGCGCCGCCGACGATCTCGCTGATTTCCTGGGTGATCTCGGCCTGACGGGCCGAGTTGGCAAGCCGCGTGAGCGACTTGATGAGCTCGCCGGCGTTGTCCGTCGCGCTCTTCATCGCGCGGCGGCGGGCGGCGTGCTCGGAAGCGGCCGACTGCAGCAGCGCGTTGTAGATCCGGCTCTCGACGTACCGCGGCAGGAGCGCGTCCAGGACGCCCTCCGCCGACGGCTCGAAGTCGTACAGCGGGAAGATCTCCGACTTGGCCGGCGACTGGTCGCTGAGCTGGACCTCGTCCAGCTTCAGCGGCAGCAGCCGCGCCTCGACCGCGTTCTGCGTCAGCATCGACACGAACTCGGTGGAGACCAGGTGCAGCTCGTCCACGCCGCCGGTCTCGGCCGTGAAGGCCTCGATCAGGTCGGCCGCCACGGTCTTCGCGTCACCGTAGGTCGGCTTGTCCGAGAACCCCGTCCACGAGTCCGCCACCGTCAGGCCGCGGAACGTGTAGTACGAGACGCCCTTGCGGCCGATGATGTACGTCACCACGTCCTTGCCCTCGGACCGCAGGCGCTCGCTGAGCACCTGGGCGGCCTTGATGGCGTTGGTCGAGTAGCCGCCCGCCAGGCCGCGGTCCGCCGTGATCAGCAGGACCGCGGCGCGCTTGGCGGCCGGGTTCTCGGTGGTGAGCGGGTGCTTGGCGTTGGACCGGGTGGCCACCGCCGTCACCGCCCGGGTGAGCTCATCGGCGTACGGAGTGGAGGCGGCCACCGCGCGCTGCGCCTTGACGATGCGCGACGCGGAGATCATCTCCATCGCCTTGGTGATCTTCTTCGTCGCGGTGACAGAGCGGATCCGGCGCTTGTAGACCCGAAGCTGTGCTCCCATGGGTCGTTACGTCCTTTCCCTCGCTACCGGACTCAGGCCTGCTCGGAGAGCAGCTTGCCGTCAGCGGTCTGGTACCCCTGCTTGAAGGCCTCGACGGCGCTGGTCAGCGCGTCGACGGTGCCGTCGGCCAGCAGGCCGGTCTCCACGATGCCGGCCAGCAGGTCCTTGTGCTGGAGGCGGACGTGGTCCAGGAACTCGCGCTCGAAGCGGCGGATCTCGGCGACCGGGACGTCGTCCAGCTTGCCGGTGGTGCCGGCCCAGATGGAGACGACCTGCTCCTCGACCGGGAACGGCTGGTACTGGCCCTGCTTCAGCAGCTCGACCATGCGCGCACCGCGCTCCAGCTGGGCCTTGGAGGCCGCGTCCAGGTCGGAACCGAAGGCGGCGAAGGCCTCCAGCTCACGGTACTGGGCGAGGTCCAGACGCAGGCGGCCGGCGACCGAGCGCATGGCCTTGATCTGGGCGGAGCCACCGACGCGGGAGACCGAGATACCGACGTTCACGGCCGGGCGGATGCCGGCGTTGAACAGGTCGGACTCCAGGAAGCACTGGCCGTCGGTGATGGAGATGACGTTGGTCGGGATGTACGCCGAGACGTCGTTGGCCTTGGTCTCGATGATCGGCAGACCGGTCATCGAGCCGCCGCCCAGGGCGTCGTTCAGCTTCGCGCAGCGCTCCAGCAGGCGGGAGTGCAGGTAGAAGACGTCACCCGGGTAGGCCTCGCGGCCCGGCGGGCGGCGCAGCAGCAGGGAGACGGAACGGTAGGCCTCGGCCTGCTTCGACAGGTCGTCGAAGATGATCAGGACGTGCTTGCCGTCGTACATCCACTCCTGGCCGATGGCCGAACCGGTGTACGGGGCGAGGTACTTGAAGCCGGCCGGGTCGGAGGCGGGAGCGGCCACGATGGTGGTGTACTCCAGCGCGCCGGCCTCCTCCAGGGCGCCGCGGACGGACGCGATGGTGGAGCCCTTCTGGCCCACGGCGACGTAGATGCAGCGGACCTGCTTCTCCGGGTCGCCCGAGCGCCAGTTGTCACGCTGGTTGATGATCGTGTCGACGGCCACCGCGGTCTTGCCGGTCTGGCGGTCGCCGATGATCAGCTGGCGCTGGCCGCGGCCGATCGGGGTCATCGCGTCGATGGCCTTGATACCGGTCTGCAGCGGCTGCTTGACCGACTTGCGGGCCATGACGCCGGGGGCCTGCAGCTCCAGGGCACGGCGACCGGTGGCGGCGATGTCGCCCAGGCCGTCGATCGGGTTGCCCAGCGGGTCCACGACGCGGCCGAGGTAGCCGTCGCCGACCGGAACCGAGAGGACCTCGCCGGTGCGGCGCACGGTCTGGCCCTCTTCGATGCCGCCGAACTCACCGAGGACGACGACACCGATCTCGCGGGTGTCGAGGTTCAGCGCGAGGCCGAGCGTGCCGTCCTCGAACTTCAGCAGCTCGTTCGCCATGACCGAGGGCAGGCCCTCGACATGCGCGATGCCGTCCGCCGCGTCAGTGACCTTGCCGACCTCTTCCACAGAAGCGGCGTCCGGCTGGTACGACTGGACAAAGTCGGCCAGCGCGTCCCGGATCTCCTCCGGACGGATCGTAAGCTCCGCCATCAGGCTTCCCTGCTCTCCTAGTTTGCGATCCTCGGCCCGCCATTGAGGGCCGCAAGTATTCGACTCTCGGCCGGGTCTTCCGAACCGGCCGTACGATGTGCCGGCTCCTTGGGGAGCCGGTTTCCCGACCGAGGGTCGGATGTGCTGCTTGGGTGCTCAGCCTTCGAGCGACTGGCGAGCGCCCTCGAGGCGGCTCGACACGGTGCCGTTGATGATCTCGTCGCCGATCTGCACCCGGACGCCGCCGACGACCTCGGGGTCGACGTCGATGTTCAGGTGGACCTGGCGGCCGTACATCCGGGCCAGAGCACCGGACAGGCGCTCCTTCTGGGTGTCCGACAGCGGCACCGCGGTGGTGACCAGGGCCACCACGCGGCCGCGGCGCGCGGCGGCGAGCTTCGAGTAGGACTCCAGGCCCTGCTCCAGGCTACGGCCACGCGGCACGTTGACGAGGGCGGTGACCAGCCGGACGGTACCGGCGTTGGCGCGGCCGCCGAGCAGCTTGCCGATCAGCCCGGCCTTCGCGACGGCACCGGCCTTCGGCTCGGTCAGCGCGGCGCGCAGCTCGTGCGAGCCGCTCACCACCCGGCCGAAGCGGAAGAGCTCGTCCTCGACGTCGTCCAGGGCGCCGGCCTTGTCCGCGGCGATGATCTCCGCGTAGGCGGCGAGCTCCTCGGTCGCGTCCACCAGGTCGCGCGAGCCCGACCAGCGGGAGCGGACCAGGCCGGAGACCAGGTCGACGGCCTCGCCGGAGACCTGGCCGGTCAGCAGCGAGGTGACCAGCTGGGCCTTGTCCTGGCCCGACCGCGAGGGGTCGGTCAGGACGCGGCGCAGCGACACCTCGCGGTCCAGCACGGCCGTGACGGCGGTGAGCTCCTCGGCGAGCTTGGCCGCGTCCACCGAGGTGGAGTCGGTCAGGCTCTCCAGGTTCTGCCGGCCGGCGACGAGGGCCTCACGGCTGGCGCCGATCACTTGGCCGCACCCTGAGCAACGGCGGCCTTGGCCTCCAGCTCGTCCAGGAAGCGGTCGATGACGCCGCTCTGCCGGGTGTGGTCCTCGAGGGACTCACCCACGATGCGGGACGCCAGCTGGGTGGCCAGCGAGCCCACGTCCTGACGCAGGGCGGCAGTGGCCTGCTTCTTGTCCGCCTCGATCTGGGCGTGACCGGCGGCGACGATGGCCTCGCGCTGGCGCTGGCCCTCCTCGCGCATCTCGGCGAGCTGGGCGGCACCCTGCTCGCGAGCCTGCTCGACGATGCGGGCAGCCTCGTGGCGCGCCTCGGCGAGCTCGGCGCGGTACTGCTCAAGCAGGGCCTGGGCCTCCACCTGGGCGGCCTCGGCGCGCTCCATCCCGCCCTCGATCGCGTCCCGGCGCTCCGACAGCACCTTCTCGATGCTGGGGAGGAGCTTCTTGCCGAGCAGACCGAAGACGATGAAGAAGCAGAGCAGGCCGATGATGATCTCGGGCCACGCGGGGAGGAGAGGGTTCATCTTCTCCTCGGCCGCGAGCTGGACGATCGCCATGCTCATATCTGGACCTTCCTCAGAAAGGGTCTACGGCGGGATTACTTGTTGCCGAAGACGAACGGCATGACGATGCCGATGAGGGCGAGCGCCTCGGTCAGCGCGAAGCCGATGAACATGTTGGAACGGATGAGACCGGCAGCCTCGGGCTGGCGGGCCATGGCCTGGACACCGTTACCGAAGATCAGACCGACGCCGATGCCGGGGCCGATGGCGGCGAGGCCGTAGCCCAGGGAGGCGACGGAACCGTAGACAGTGCCCTCAGCGAGGATGCTCATTGACGTTGTCCTTTGCAGGGTGGTGAACCGGTGGTGATTGGCCACCGGGCGATCCGGGACGGGAAGTGGTTCTCGGCGGGGCCGGGGCCCCGGGGCTCAGTGCGCCTCTTCCAGGGCACCGGCGATGTAGCTGCTGGCCAGCATCACGAAGATGTAGGCCTGCAGGAACTGGACCAGCAGCTCGAAGGCGGTCAGGCCGACGGCCACGATGAACGAGGCCGAGCCGTACAGCGCGCCCAGGGACGGGCTGAGCAGGTACCAGGAGGCGATGGAGAACATCACGATCAGCAGGTGGCCGGCGAACATGTTCGCGAAGGCTCGGACCGCGAGCGTGAAGGGGCGCACGAAGATGTTCGAGAAGAACTCGATCGGCACCAGGATGAACATGACCCAGCCGGGGATGCCCGACGGCCAGCAGAGGTTCTTGAGACCGCCGACGAAGCCGTGCTTCTTGAAGGTCAGCGTCATGTAGGTGATCCACACGACCGCAGCGAGGCCGGCCGGGAACGCGATCGCCGCCGACACCGGGAACTGTGCGAACGGGATGATCGACATGATGTTCATCAACCAGATGAAGAAGAACATCGAGACCAGCATCGGGACGTACTTCTCGCCCTTCTTGCCGATCGTCTCCAGCACGATGGAGCGCTTGACGAAGTCGTAGCCGATCTCACCGACCAGCTGCAGCTTGCCGGGGACGAGGCGCGGCTTGGCGAAGGCGGCCCAGAAGAACACGACGACCAGGAGCGCGACGATGATCGACAGCAGCATCGGCTTGTTGAACTCGATGCTGCCGATCGAGAAGATCGGCTTGAACTGGAACTCGTTCAGACCCGGGGCCGGGAAGCCACAGCCAGCGTCCCCGAAGTGGCAACTGCCTGAGGCGAGGGACGTGAGTTCAGCACTCACCGCGGACTCCTTCGTCGTGACGCATGGTTACGGCAACCTCGGTGTGTCGGCGTGGCCTGCGACCACGGAGCGGCACTGGAACTTGATGGGTTTCTCGCCGACCCCGCGCGCCGGTGCACGGCACCACAGCGGGATCATCGAAGACTGCGCGGATCAGGGGGGCGATCCGTCCGCTCTCCGGACAGACCAGGCCTCTTCCCGTACTCCGTTGTTGCGACGGACGATAGCAGCCCGTCAGTGCGGCATAAACACCGCCCCCCTCGTTGGGGGGACAGTTGGGCCTCGTCACTGTTGACGCCCCTTGTCGGAGGGCTTGTCGCCCTTCTTTTCGGAGGCGTCGGGGTCGACGTAGAAGGTTTTGGCCTTGAGCGCACCGCGCACCTGGAAGCCCGTCCAGATCAGAGCGCAGCCGAGCAGGGTGAACGCGAAGGCCTGCCGGTTGAACAGCTCGGTGTCCTTGAAGACCGCGAGCACGATGCCGACCAGCAGGATCTGCGTGGTGTACACCAGCAGCGCCGCGGCCATCATGATCTGCGGGTTCGACCTGGTCAGCCGGTCGAGCGCGACCTGGCCGAAGCTGAAGAAGGCCATCACGAGGAGTGCGCCGAGGAGGGCGCCGAGCAGCCCCTTCCCACCGGCAACGGCAAAGGAGATCACCATGGCGATGATTCCGGCGACCGCAGTGGGAATCGCGGCGCCTCGGAGGATCCGGGCGTCGGTGGACGGCATGTCGGCAGCTCCGGCGGCATGTCGATGTGGCGGGGGACGGGCACTGCGGTGGCGGGTGACACCGGACCGAGGCATCGCCGCGGGCCGCCATGTGAGCGACGGGCCCGGTGAGGGAGACCGACAGGGACGGAAGTCATCCACCTGTCAGGTCTTTCGGCGTGTTCTCGATACTCGTGAACGGTATCACAAACTATTTGATGAGAGCTTTACCATGAATGTGTGGCACCTGTCACACCAACGGCGCAACGATTCCGCCGTTCGGGTGACGGCCACCTGTCGTGGCATCAACTCCCTTGTCAGTGGCGGCCGGTGGCCTTGGGGTGGGAGCCGACCGCGGTGGAGCCCACGCCGGACTCCCGCCCGGCTTCACCCAGGAGTTCCTTGTCCTTGGCCGACAGTTCAGCCATCGGACCGCTCTGCTGCCGGCGGTAGCGCGGGGGGACGAAGGACTGCACCGCCCGCGGGGCGCGCGGCCGGAACCGCGGGGTGAGCAGCACCACCAGGCCGACCAGGCAGAGCCCGGCGAGCGTCAGGACGACGGTGCGGCCGGTGTTGGTCACCGAGAAGGCGACCGAGCCGAAGGCGATCAGCGCGGCCCAGAAGTACATGATCATCACGGCGCGGCTGTGCGAGTGCCCCACCTGGAGCAGCCGGTGGTGCAGGTGGCGCTTGTCCGCGGCGAACGGGGACTGGCCCGCCCAGGTGCGGCGCACCACCGCGAGCAGCAGGTCGGCCAGCGGCAGCGCGATGACCGTCAGCGGCAGCAGCAGCGGGATGTAGATCGGCACCAGGGCGTGCACGGCGGCGGTCTGCGAGCCGGCCTCGTTGCTGATCAGGTCCGGGTCGACCCGGCCGGTGATGGAGATCGCGGCGACGGCCAGCATCAGGCCCAGCATCATCGAGCCGGAGTCGCCCATGAAGATCCGCGCGGGGTGCATGTTGTGCGCCAGGAAGCCCAGGCACATGCCGATCAGCAGCACGCTGAACAGCACCGCGGGGGCCGCGTCGGAGATCGTGTAGCCGTACCAGAGCCGGTAGCTGTACAGGAAGAAGGCCATCGCGGCGATGCACACCATGCCGCCGGCCAGGCCGTCCAGGCCGTCGATGAAGTTCACCGCGTTGACCATGACGACGACCAGGGTGACCGAGATGACCATGCCCTGGGTCGGGCTCACCGCGACCGGGCCGACACCGGGCACCGGGAGGGTGATCACCGTGACGCCCTGCCAGACCATCACGCCGGCGGCGATCATCTGGCCGCCGAGCTTCACCAGCGCGTCCACGCCCCACTTGTCGTCGAGCACCCCGAGCAGGAACATGATCCCGGCCCCGGACAGCAGCGCGCGGATGTCGGTGCCCTGGGAGAACACCTTGCTCAGGTTGTCCAGCTGCGAGGCGACCAGGATGCCCGCGCACAGTCCGCCGAACATCGCGATGCCGCCGAGCCGCGGCGTGGGTTCGCGGTGCACGTCGCGGGCGCGCACCGGCGGCATGGCGCCGGCCGCGATGGCGAACTTCCGGACCGGGCCCGTCAACAGGTAGGTGACGGCGGCGGTGCAGAACAGCACCAGCAGATACTCACGCACCACTGGCCTCCTGCATCACTGTCGAACGGGGAAGTACCGAAGGTACTCCCCTGCCTTCCCGGGGTTCGAGGTGCGTCGCCACGGCACACACCTTATTGAGTCGGACGCCCGGACCGTGCATCGCGGTTCGCCCTCCCGGGTAGGAGATCCGGATACCCGCGGAAGGCCGCCGTCAGGCCCGGTCGGCGAAGGCCGCCGCCAGCTCCCGGACCCGCGCCGCGGCCGGGACGACCGCGTCCCCGGCGAGCACCCGCGCGATCAGCCCGGCGAGCTCCGCCAGCTCCGGCTCCCCCATCCCCTGGCTGGTGACCGTGCCCGTGCCCAGCCGGATGCCGGAGGTCTCGGCGGCCGGCGCCGGGTCGTACGGCAGCGCGCACTTGCCGAGCAGCAGCCCGGCCGCCGCGCAGCGCCGCTCGGCCTCCGCGCCGGTCACGCCGAGCGGGCTCACGTCGGCGGTCACCAGGTGGGTGTCGGTACCGCCCGTCAGGGGGCGCATTCCGGCCTCTGCGAGCCCCGCGGCGAGCGCCCGCGCCCCGGACACCGTCCGCTCCGCGTACGCCCGGTACGCGGGCTTCGAGGCCTCCGCGAGGGCCACCGCCTTGCCGGCCACCTCGTTCATCGCCGCGCCGCCCTGGCTGAACGGGAACACCGCCCGGTCGATCCGCTCGGCCAGCTCCGCGGTGCACAGCAGCAGCCCGCCGCGCGGGCCCCGCAGCAGCTTGTGGGTGGCCGCCACCGTGACGTCCGCGTACGGCACCGGGGAGGGCGCCACCCCGGCCGCGATCAGCCCGGTGGTCTGCGCGGCGGAGGCGATCAGGTAGGCGTCCACCTCGTCGGCGATCTCGCGGAACGCCGCCCAGTCCGGGTGCCGGGGGTGCGAGATCGAACCCGCCACGATGGCCTTGGGGCGGTGCTGCCGGGCCAGGTCGCGGACCTGGTCGAGGTCGATCAGCCCGTCGGACTCGCGCACGCCGTAGCCGGTGAAGTCGAACCAGCGCCCGGAGAAGTTGGCGCGCGAGCCGCAGCTGAGGTGGCCGCCGTGCTCCAGTGACATCGCCAGCACCCCGTCGCCGGGCCGCAGCAGCGCCGCGTACGCCGCCAGCATCGCCGAAGTCGCCGACCGCGGCTGGACGTTGGCGTGCGGGGCGGCGAACAGCTCGCGGGCCCGGTCGATCGCCAGCAGCTCGGCGGCGTCCGCCAGCGCGCAGCCGGTGTGGTGCCGTCGGCCCGGGTAGCCCTCGGCGTACTTGTCGATCAGCGGGCCGGTGAGCGCCGCCAGGACGGCGGGGGTGGTCAGGTTCTCCCCCGCCAGCAGCTGGATCGTCTCGGCGCGCCGCTCGGCCTCCGCGGCCAGCAGGTCGGCCAGCTGCGGATCGGCCCGGTGCAGCGCCTCGGACGCCCAGGGGCGCCCGGTCGTGGCGGTCGGGCCGGACGCGGCATCGGTGACGGTCATGGCGGGGCTCCCGGGCGCTGCGGGGACTGTGTCACCCAGCGTAGGACCGCTCCCGCCACCCGGCCCGCCGGGCCGCGGCCGAACGGCCCCGTGCGGCGCCCTGCCCGTCAGCGCGGCGCGGGGACGCCGGTCAGCGCGGTGACCACCGGGTCGACCGCGTGGAATATCTCCTCGCCGCAGTTGCGGAACATGCCGATCGGCGCCCCGTACGGGTCGTCCACCTCGTCCGACTCCG
The DNA here is from genome assembly GCF_042883725.1 of Kitasatospora sp. NPDC058184. Classification (NCBI taxonomy): domain Bacteria; kingdom Bacillati; phylum Actinomycetota; class Actinomycetes; order Kitasatosporales; family Streptomycetaceae; genus Kitasatospora; species Kitasatospora sp. NPDC058184. The sequence goes on along the minus strand of NZ_JBHVVE010000004.1, from coordinate 350,993 downwards.
GCGTGGCGGCCAGCAGCCAGCCGCGCAGCGCGGCCGCCGCCCGGACCAGCGCGCGGGCCCGCTCGGTGACGTCGGCGCCGCGCCTCGGGTCCGGCAGGGTGCCCGGGTCTATCGTCCGCACCAGGCGGGTGAACTCCTTCAGCGTGAAGGTGCGCAGCCCCGCCTCGTGGCCCATCGAGATCACCTGGGCGCGGTGGTCCAGCGTCGCGGTGAGCACCAGGTCGGCCTCGACCACGTGCTCGTCCAGCAGCTCGCGGCCGGTGAAGCCGCCGCTGTCGGCGCCGTACTCGTCGAGCACGGTCGCGGCGTGGTCCTCCATCGGCGCGCCCTCGTGGCCCCAGGTGCCGGCGCTCTCCACCAGGATCCGGCCGGCCACCCGGGGGCTCAGCCGGGTGTCCAGCTCACGCCGGGTCAGCCGCTCGGCGATCGGCGAGCGGCAGATGTTCCCCGTGCAGACGAACAGGATCCGGAAGTGGTCCAGCGGCCTGGGGCCCACGCTCAGGTACGGCGCTATGCCCGGCCCGGCGTGCAGCGAGGCGGTGGGCGTCAACTGCCGGCCTCCAGGTCGGGGACGACCTCCCTCAGCTGCTCGACGCTGATCGCACCGGCCCGCAGCAGGACCGGGACCTTGCCGGTGACGTCCACGATCGACGAGGTGGCGGAGTCCTCGGCCGCCCCGCCGTCCAGGTAGACCGAGACCGCGTCGCCGAGCTGGGCCTGTGCCTCGTCACAGGTCAGCGGGGAGACCCCGCCGATCCGGTTGGCACTGGAGACGGCCAGCGGGCCGGTGCTGTTCAGCAGCTCGATGGCGACCGGGTGCAGCGGCATCCGGACCGCGACGGTGCCGCGGGTGTCGCCGAGGTCCCAGCGCAGTGAGGGCTGGTGCCGGGCGACCAGGGTGAGCCCGCCCGGCCAGAAGGCGTCGACCAGCTCCCAGGCCTGCTCGGAGAAGTCGGTGACCAGGCCGTGCAGGGTGGTCGGCGAGCCGACCAGCACCGGCGAGGGCGTGTTGCGGCCGCGGCCGCGGGCGGCCATCAGCTCGCCGACCGCCTCCGGGGAGAAGGCGTCCGCACCGACCCCGTACAGGGTGTCGGTGGGCAGCACGACGAGTTCGCCGCGGCGGATGGCCGAGGCGGCCTCGCGCAGACCGGTGGCGCGGTCCCCGGCATCGGCACAGTCGTAACGGCGGCTCATCGGTGCGGTCCCCTTCCGGAGTGGCTCATGGCGTTACAGCGCAGCCTTGCGCGCCGTCGTACGGTGCTCGGTGGTCACGACCCGACCCTCCGGGCCGTGGTCCTGTGCCCGACGGTTCACGACCCGACCCTCCGGGCGGTCGTCCTGTGCCCGACTGTTCACGACCCGACCCTCCGGGCGGTCGTGAAGCGGGGCCGGTTGTTCAGGTCGCGGTGGTCGGCGGTGTCCGTCCAGCCGTGTTCCTCGTTGAAGATCCACGGCACCTGGCCGCCCTGCTGGTCGGCGTGCTCGATCACCACCGCGCCGCCCGGGCGCAGCAGTCGGGCCGCGACCCGCTCGATGCCGCGGATGGTGTCCAGGCCGTCCTCGCCGGAGAACAGGGACATCTGCGGGTCGTGGTCGCGGGCCTCCGGCGCGACGTACTCCCACTCGGTGAGCGGGATGTACGGCGGGTTGGAGATGACCAGGTCGAAGCGGCCGTCCCAGGAGCGGTCGTCCTCGAAGGCCTTGGTGGCGTCACCGGCGTGCAGGGTGACCCGGGCGCGGTCCGGGCTGGCCTCGATGTTGCGCCGGGTGTACTCCAGCGCCCCCTCGTCCAGTTCGAAGGCGTGCACGGTGGAGCGCGGCAGTTCCTGGGCCAGGGCGAGGGCGATCGCGCCGGAGCCGGAGCACAGGTCCACCACCAGCGGCTCGGCCACGTCCATGTCGCGCACCGCGTCTATCGCCCACTCGACGACCGTCTCGGTCTCCGGCCGGGGCACGAACACCCCGGGGCCGACCTCCAGTTCGAGGTAGCGGAAGAACGCCCGCCCGGTGATGTGCTGGAGCGGCTCGCGCGCCTCGCGGCGGGAGACCGCCTCCCAGTAGCGGGCGTCGAAGTCGGCGTCCTTCACCGTGTGCAGCTGGCTGCGCTTGACGCGGTGGACGTAGGCGGCGAGCTCCTCCGCGTCGAAGCGCGGCGACGGCACGCCGGCCGCGGCCAACCGCTGGGTGGCCTGGGCCACCTCGGCGAGCAGCAGGTTCATCCGTACGACCTCTTGTTTCTGCGCTCCGGCTTCGGGCGAAGCGCGGGCTGGGGCGCGCCGGTCTCAGTTCTCTTGGGCCGCGGCGGCGAGCTTGGCCTCCGCGTCCTTGTCGACGCAGGACTGGATCACCGCGTTCAGTTCGCCGTCCAGGACCTGGTCCAGGTTGTACGCCTTGAATCCGGTGCGGTGGTCCGAGATGCGGTTCTCGGGGTAGTTGTACGTGCGGATCCGCTCCGAGCGGTCGACCGTACGGACCTGGCTGCGGCGCGCGTCCGAGGCCTCCCGCTCGGCCTCCTCCTGCGCGGCGGCCAGCAGCCGCGAACGCAGGATGCGCATCGCCTGCTCCTTGTTCTGGAGCTGGCTCTTCTCGTTCTGGCAGGACGCCACGATACCGGTCGGCAGGTGGGTGATCCGGACCGCGGAGTCGGTGGTGTTGACCGACTGGCCGCCGGGGCCGGAGGAGCGGTAGACGTCGATCCGCAGGTCGTTGGCGACGATCTCGACCTCGACCTCCTCCGCCTCGGGGGTGACCAGCACGCCCGCCGCGGAGGTGTGGATGCGGCCCTGGGACTCGGTGGCGGGGACGCGCTGCACGCGGTGCACGCCGCCCTCGTACTTCAGCCGGGCCCAGACGCCCTGGCCGGGCTCGGCGTTGCCCTTGGTCTTCACGGCCACCGAGACGTCCTTGTAGCCGCCGAGGTCGGACTCGTTGGAGTCGATGATCTCGGTCTTCCAGCCGATCCGCTCCGCGTAGCGCAGGTACATCCGGAGCAGGTCGCCGGCGAACAGCGCGGACTCCTCGCCGCCCTCGCCCGCCTTGATCTCCAGGATGACGTCCTTGTCGTCACTCGGGTCGCGCGGCACCAGCAGCAGCCGCAGCTCCTCGGTGAGCTCGTCCCTGCGGGCCTCGGAGGCCTTCGCCTCGGCGATGAACTCCGGGTCCTCCGCGGCGAGTTCGCGCGCGGCCTCGATGTCCTCGCCGGCCTGCCGCCACTGCCGGTAGACCCGGGTGATCGGGGTCAGCTCGGCGTACCGCTTGGCCAGCTTGCGGGCGTTGGCCTGGTCGGCGTGGACGGACGGGTCGGCCAGCCTCGTCTCGAGGTCGGCGTGCTCGACGAGGAGCTCTTCGACTGCCTCGAACATGGGGTGGCCTTCTTCCCGGTGACTCGGAAACGTGTGGGGGGTGGGGAATTCGCGGGGGGACGCGAACGGCGCCGGCCCCCAGCGCCCCCGACAACGAGTACGGGGGCACCGGGAACCGGCGCCGAGGGAGCGCTAGGCCTTCGCGCTGTGCTGCTTGCCGAAGCGGGCCTCGAAGCGGGCCACGCGGCCACCGGTGTCGAGGATCTTCTGCTTGCCGGTGTAGAACGGGTGGCACTGCGAGCAGACCTCGGCGCGGATCTCGCCACTGGTCTCGGTCGAGCGGGTGGTGAACTCGGCGCCGCAGGTGCAGGTCACGCGCGTGACCACGTACTCGGGGTGAACGTTGGGCTTCAAGGGGTTCTCCTAGGTTTCGGGAGGGTACCGGGTCGGCGGCTGGGGCGCCGCACGTGAACCGGGACCGACGGACCAGTCTGCCAGGACCGGCCGCATCTTCCCAAACCGGGTCGCGTTCCGGGATATTCCGGACCCCCCTCAGCGCGTGCCGGCGGCCTTCGCGGACGGCTTCCCCGCGGCCGGCGCGGGGGCCGTGGGGGCCGCCTGGGCGGGGTTCTCCGGCTGTTCGGAGACGATCGCGGAGGGGAACGGCTGGTCGGCCTTGAGCGCCGCCCAGACCTGCCCCGCCTGCGGCTGCAGCGGGACCACCCGGTTCGGGTCGCTGGGGGCCGTCTCCACCGGCAGGGTGACCATGCTCAGCTGGTCCGGGCCTATCCCCTTGAGCTCCTGGGCGAGCCCCACCAGCGAGTTCACCGAGCCGAGCGCGGAGTCGGTGGTGATGCTCCTGGTCACCGTGTCGCCGACCGACCACAGCTTGACCGGGTTGGTGAGCATCCCGCTCCCCCCGACCTGCTGCAGCAGCGACTTCACCATCTGCTTCTGGAGCTCGATCCGGCCGAGGTCGCTGCCGTCGCCGACGCCGTGCCGGGTGCGCACGAAGGCCAGCGCCTGCTGTCCGTCCAGGTGGTGCTCGCCGGGCGGCAGGTCGAGCCCGCTGTCCTTGTCGTGGATGGCCACCGTGGTGGTCACGGTGGCCCCGCCTATCGCGTCCACGACCCGGGCGAAGCCGGCGAAGTCGACCTGCAGGTAGTGGTCCATCCGCAGCCCGGTGAGCTGCTCGGTGGTCTTGACCGCGCAGGCCGCGCCGCCGCTCTCGAAGGCGCTGTTGTACATCGCGCGCTTGGCGCCGGGCACCGGCTTGCCGTTCGCGTCGACGCAGTCGGGGCGGGCGACCAGGGTGTCGCGCGGGATCGAGACGATCTGGGCGCCGGAGTGGGCCTGGTTGACGTGCACCACCATCGCGGTGTCCGAGCGGGCGGTGCCGCCGGTGTCCCCGCCGGCGACCGAGCCGTTGTCGCCGGCCCGCGAATCGGAGCCGAGCACCAGGATGTTGAAGGAGCCGTCGGTGGCGGCCGGCGGCCGGGCGTCGCCGAGCCGGGCGTCGATGTCGACGCTGGTGATGTTCCCGTTGAGCCTGAAGTAGGCGAAGAGGCCCGCGCCGGCGCCGAGGACGACGAGCGCGGCGAACGCGCAGGCAGCCGTCCGCAGGATTCTGCGGCGGCGACTCAGGACCCTCTTGTGCTCGGCCATACGGTCCAGAGTAAATCGGACAACATGATCCAAACGCCCCCAAGGTGTCCCGACTCTGGAACAAAGCGGCCAGGACGCACGGAACCCCGGACCGCTCGCGCGATCCGGGGTTCCGTGCTTCGACAGCCGTCCGGCTACGGTCAGTCGCCGGAGCCGGGGGTGGTCTTGGCGATCTGCATCAGGAACTCGGCGTTGCTCTTGGTCTGCTTCATCTTGTCCAGGAGCAGCTCGATCGCCTGCTGCGAGTCGAGCGCGTGCAGCACCCGGCGGAGCTTCCAGACGATGGCCAACTCCTCGCTGCCGAGCAGGATCTCCTCCTTGCGGGTGCTGGAGGCGTCCACGTCGACGGCCGGGAAGATGCGCTTGTCCGAGAGCTTCCGGTCGAGCTTGAGCTCCATGTTGCCGGTGCCCTTGAACTCCTCGAAGATCACCTCGTCCATGCGCGAGCCGGTCTCGACCAGCGCGGTGGCCAGGATGGTCAGCGAGCCGCCGTTCTCGATGTTGCGCGCGGCGCCGAAGAACTTCTTCGGCGGGTACAGCGCGGTCGAGTCGACACCACCGGACAGGATGCGGCCGGAGGCCGGCGCCGCCAGGTTGTAGGCGCGGCCGAGGCGGGTGATCGAGTCCAGCAGGATGACCACGTCGTGGCCCAGCTCCACCAGGCGCTTGGCCCGCTCGATGGCCAGCTCGGCGACGGTGGTGTGGTCCTCGGCCGGGCGGTCGAAGGTCGAGGAGATGACCTCGCCCTTCACCGACCGCTGCATGTCGGTGACCTCTTCCGGACGCTCGTCGACCAGGACGACCATCAGGTGGCACTCGGGGTTGTTGTGGGTGATCGCGTTGGCGACCGCCTGGAGCACCATGGTCTTGCCGGTCTTCGGCGGCGCGACGATCAGACCGCGCTGGCCCTTGCCGATCGGCGACACCAGGTCGATGATCCGGGTGGTCAGCACGCCCGGGTCGGTCTCCAGGCGCAGCCGCTCCTGCGGGTAGAGCGGGGTGAGCTTGTTGAACTCGGGGCGGCCGCGGCCGCTCTCCGGGTCCATGCCGTTGACGGAGTCCAGGCGCACCATGGCGTTGAACTTCTCGCGGCGCTCGCCCTCGCGCGGCTGGCGCACCGCACCGGTGATGGCGTCACCCTTGCGCAGGCCGTTCTTGCGGACCTGGGCGAGCGAGACGTAGACGTCGTTCTGGCCCGGCAGGTAGCCGGAGGTGCGCACGAACGCGTAGTTGTCGAGGATGTCGAGGATGCCCGCGACCGGGATCAGGACGTCGTCCTCGCCGACCTGCGGCTCGGCCACGCCGGCGGCCTCGAAGCCGTCACGGCCACGACGGCCGCGGCGGTCGCGGTAGCGCCCGCGCCGGCCGCGGCGGCCCTCGCCGAACTCGTCGTCCTCGTAGCCGCCCTGCTGCTGGGCCTGCGGCTGCTGGGTCTGCTGGCCCTGACGGCCCTGCTGCTCGGCCTGGCCGCCCTGCTGCTGGCCGCCGCCCTGCTGGGGCTGGCGGTCGGCGCGCTCGCGGCGGTTGCGGCGGTCGCGGCGCGACTCGCGGCTGTCGCCGTCCTGGGCCTCGCCGCCCTCCTGGCGGTCGGTGCGCTCGGTGCGCTCGGTGCCCTCGCGGCGGTCACGGCGCTCGCGGCGGTCGCGACGCGACTCGCGGCCGTCCTCGCGGCCCTCGAAGCCGCGGGTCTCGGCCGGGCGGGCCTCGGCCTGCTTCGGCTCGGCGACCGCGACGGTGGCGGGCTCGGCGGCGGCCTCGGCGACCGGGGCGACGGGCGCGCCGGCGGCCGAGGTGGCCCGGCGGCGGGTGCGCTCGGTACGGGCGGGCGCGGCGGTCTCCGCGGCGGCCTGGACCGGGATCTCGATCTGGGCCTGCGGCTCGGCGGCGGCCGGGGCCTCGGCCTTGGCGGCGGCGGCCTTGGTACGGCGGGCCGGCTTCTCGGCCGGGGCCTCGGCGTCCGCCTTGGCGGCGGTGCGCTTGGCGGCCGGGGCGGTGCCACCGGCGGCGAGCAGCGGGTCCCCGCCGCTCTTCTCCTTGATGGTCTCGATCAGCTGGCTCTTGCGCATGCGTCCGGTACCGGTGATGCCAAGGTCCGCGGCGAGCTTCTGGAGCTCGGCCAGGACCATGCCGTCCAGGCCCGCGGCGGCACTGCGGCGGCGCCGCGCCGGAGCAGCGGGGGCGGCGGCTGCGTCCGACGCCTCTGCGTCCGGGCGCGCGCCCATCAGATCGGTGGAGTCGCTCACTAAGGGTCCTTCCCTGGAGCGGACGTCGGCCTGTCTGGCTCGGCGACCGGTTGTGCTGTCCTGACCAACGCTCGACTGCGTCGGTCCGAGGCGGTGATCCCTCGAATGGCGGGAGCCTGTCGAGAGAGGGTTACGTGCGAGGTGCGGTGCGTGAAGCACGGTGGTGCTGAGTGGCGCGTGGGCCGGTCGTGTGTCGACCTCCCCTGAGGGCGTAACCCCCACGCTTCCTGCGAATCCCGGGCCCCCGTCGCGTGACGGTGGCCCGTGCTCCGCCCGTCCTGGCCTCAGGTGGGAGGCTGCGGGTGGGAGTCAGGTGCCGTCACGGCTTCGGGATGCGGCCGCATGTCGCGCAGGCAGGCTGCGTACGCGCTGCGGTGGGCTCCCGGAGAATCGTCGCCCCGTGCATCGCCGGGACTCCACTGCCGTGGAGCGCTGGGATCGGGACGCGGCGCACCTAGCCCCGGAGGGCACCTGGTGCAGCAATGAGGTTAACACTACCGACCCCCTCAGACATTCCCCAGCCTTGCGCTTGCCAATCGTGTCCGTCGGACCCGGCTCGGCAGGGTGCCGGCGCCGGGTCCCGAGCGGCCCGTTCGGGCTGCTCAGACGTCCAGCGGGAGCACGACGGCCCCGGTGCGGTCGACGTCCAGCCGGTGCGCGGCGAACGCCGGGTCGCCGCCGTGGCCGTGGTGTCCGGCGAAGGAGAGCACCTTGTCGGCGCCCGCCTCGTCGGTGAGGGCCAGGACGGTCGGGCCGGCGCCGGAGACGACCGCGGGGAAGCCCTCGGCGCGCAGGGCGCCGACCAGCGCGGCGCTGTCCGGCATGGCGGAGGCGCGGTAGTCCTGGTGCAGCCGGTCCTCGGTGGCGGCGAGGAGCAGTTCGGGGCGCCTGGTCAGCGCCTCCACCAGCAGTGCGGAACGGCCCGCGTTGACGGCCGCGTCGGCCAGCGGGACGGTCTTCGGCAGCAGTCCGCGCGCGGTCTCGGTGAGCACCTCGCCGGCCGGCACGAACACCACCGGGACGACCTGCTCGGACGGCTCCAGCACGACCGCCTTGGCCGACTCCTCGTCGGTCCAGGCGATGGTGAAGTTGCCGCGCAGGCAGGCCGCGACGTTGTCGGGGTGGCCCTCCAGCTCGGAGGCGAGGGCCAGCAGCGCGTCGTCGTCCAGCGCGGACCGGCCGCCGATGGTCACCGCGCGGGCGGCCACGATGCCGGCGCAGATGGCGGCCGAGGAGGAGCCGAGGCCGCGGCCGTGCGGTATCCGGTTGGCGCAGACCACTTCGAGGCCGCGGGGCTGGCCGCCGAGCCGGTCGAAGGCGGCGCGCATCGAGCGGACCAGCAGGTGGCGCTCGTCGCGCGGCAGCGTCTCGGCGCCCTCACCGGCGATGTCGACGGAGAGGCCGGAGTCGGCGACCCGGACGACCACGTCGTCGTACAGACCCAGCGCGAGCCCGAAGGCGTCGAAGCCCGGGCCGAGGTTGGCGCTGGTCGCGGGAACCCTGACCCGGACGGCGGCGGCACGGAACGCGGGACCGGCCATACGGTGGACTCTCCTGGGGTAAATCGGGCGGCGCGGAGCGCGTCGTCGGTGCGAGGGTGGGAACGGACCGCGGCCCCTCCGGGGGGCGGGCGGTCGCGGTGTCGGCGCGGCCCGGACCCGCCGGGCCCGGGGCATGTGCCACACGGCCGAAGCCAGAGTATCGAAGAGAGGTTCCCGAGCGGTACACCCCGTGGGCCTTCGATCTGGTGTGTTGCCGTTCTGGCCGGAAATGCTCACCCATCCCCGTCGACGGGAGGGGTGGAAAAGGATCGCAATGCGGAACCCAATTGACACAAAAGTGTCAGGGGGGAACTCCGACGGGCCGACCCTCGAAAGGGTCGGCCCGTCGGGGCGTCAGGACCCTTTACCGGTCGAGCAGTCCGAGGCTGCGGGCGGCCGCCTCCGGGTCGATCGGGACGATCTGCGGCTGCGGCGCGCCGGCCACCGCCCAGTCCGGGTCCTTCAGGCCGTTGCCGGTCACGGTGCAGACGATCCGCTGGCCCGGGTCGACCAGGCCGGCCTCCGCCTTGGCCAGCAGACCGGCCACCGAGGCGGCCGAGGCGGGCTCCACGAAGACGCCCTCCTGCGAGGCCAACAGCCGGTAGGCGGACAGGATCTGACGGTCCGTCACCTTGTCGATGAGGCCGCCGGACTCGTCCCGCGCGGCGAGCGCGAAGTCCCAGGAGGCCGGGTTGCCGATCCGGATCGCGGTGGCGATGGTCTGCGGCTTGAGCACCGGCGCGCCGTCCACGATCGGGGCCGAGCCGGAGGCCTGGAAGCCCCACATCCGCGGGGTGCGGGTGGCGAGGCCGTCGGCCGCGTACTCGCGGTAGCCCTTCCAGTACGCGGTGATGTTGCCCGCGTTGCCGACCGGCAGGACGTGGATGTCCGGGGCGTCGCCGAGCATGTCGACGATCTCGAAGGCCGCGGTCTTCTGGCCCTCGATCCGCACCGGGTTGACCGAGTTGACCAGCGCCACCGGGTACTTCTCGGACAGTTCACGCGCAAGGGTGAGGCAGTCGTCGAAGTTCCCGTCGACCTGGAGGATCCTGGCGCCGTGGACCAGCGCCTGGCCCATCTTGCCGAGGGCGATCTTGCCCTGCGGGACGAGCACCGCGGAGACCATCCCGGCCCGCACCGCGTACGCGGCGGCGGAGGCCGAGGTGTTGCCGGTGGAGGCGCAGATGACCGCCTGCGCGCCCTCCTCCTTGGCCTTGGAGATGGCCATCGTCATCCCGCGGTCCTTGAAGGAGCCGGTCGGGTTGGCGCCCTCGACCTTGAGGTAGACCTCGCAGCCCGTGCGCTCGGAGAGCACCTGGGCGGGGACCAGGGGCGTGCCGCCCTCCAACAGGGTGACCACCGGGGTGGCCGCGGTGACCGGCAGGCGGTCCCGGTACTCCTCGATCAGGCCGCGCCACTGGTGGGTGTGCGCGCCTCGGACGACGTTCTCGGCAACGGCGTTCATGGCTGGTTCCTTATTCCCCTTCGACCCGCATGATGCTGGCCACGTCCCGCACGCTGTCCAGCGCGCGGAGCTTGTCGACCGTCGCCGACAGCGCGGCGTCGGTGGCACGGTGGGTGACCACGACGAGCGAGGCGTCGCCGTCGCGGCCCTGCTGGCGCACGGTGTCGATGGAGACGCCGTGCTCGGCGAAGACGGATGCCACCTGGGCGAGCACGCCCGCGCGGTCGTCCACGTCGAGGCTGACGTGGTAGCGGGTGACCACCTCGTCCATCGGCTTGGCCGGCAGCCGCGTGTACACCGAGTCACCGGGGCCGGTGGCGCCGGCGAGCTTGTTGCGGCAGACCGCGACCAGGTCGCCGAGCACCGCGGAGGCGGTCGGCGAGCCGCCCGCGCCGGGGCCGTAGAACATCAGCCGGCCGGCCGCCTCGGCCTCGACGAACACCGCGTTGTACGCCTCGCGGACGGAGGCCAGCGGGTGCGACAGCGGGATCATCGCCGGGTGGACGCGCGCGGTGACGGACTCGCCGTCCGCGGCCCGCTCGCAGATCGCGAGCAGCTTGACCACGCAGCCCATCTCCTTGGCGGAGGCGATGTCGGCCGCCGTCACCTCGGTGATGCCCTCGCGGTAGACGTCCGCCGCGGTGACCTTGGTGTGGAAGGCGATGCCGGCCAGGATCGCGGCCTTGGCGGCGGCGTCGAAGCCCTCGACGTCGGCCGTCGGGTCGGCCTCGGCGTAGCCCAGCGCGGTGGCCTCCTCCAGCGCCTCCGAGTAGCCGGCGCCGGTGGTGTCCATCTTGTCGAGGATGAAGTTGGTGGTGCCGTTGACGATCCCCAGCACCCGGTTGACCTTGTCCCCCGCGAGGGACTCGCGCAGCGGGCGCAGCAGCGGGATCGCGCCCGCCACCGCGGCCTCGTAGTACAGGTCCACCCCGGCCTCGGCGGCCGCGGCGTGCAGCTCGGTGCCGTCCTTGGCGAGCAGCGCCTTGTTGGCGCTGACCACCGAGGCGCCCTGCCGGAAGGCGGACAGGATCAGCGATTTGGAGGGCTCGATGCCGCCCACCACCTCGACCACCACGTCGATGTCGCCCCGGTTGACCAGGGCCTCGGCGTCGGTGGTGATCAGGTGCTCGGGGACGCCCGGGCGGGTCCGCCCGGCCCGGCGGACCGCGATCCCGGCCAACTCGACCGGAGCGCCGATGCGAGCGGCGAGGTCGTCGGCCGTCGTCGTCATGATGCGCGCCACCTCGGAGCCCACCACACCACAACCCAGCAACGCCACCTTCAGCGGGCGCGTACGCATCATCCGACTCCGCTCTGCATTCTTCTGCTTCGGTAATTTCCGGCGGGTTTTCCTGGACCGCCGGGAACTTCGGTCTCTACCAGTCTCCGGGACTTTCCGTACGGATCTACGGTCGTTCCATGATCTGAGACGAGGATTTCGTCATCCGATATCCAGACGCAGGAGATCCTCCTCCGTCTCGCGCCGGACGATCACCCGCGCCGCACCGTCCCTGACGGCGAGCACGGGGGGCTTGAGGGCGTGGTTGTAATTGCTCGCCATCGACCGGCAGTAGGCGCCGGTGGCGGGCACCGCGATCAGGTCGCCCGGGGCCAGGTCGGCCGGCAGGAAGGCGTCCCGGACGACGATGTCGCCGGACTCGCAGTGCTTGCCGACCACCCGCACCAGCATCGGCTCCGCGTCGCTGGTGCGCGACACCAGGGCCACCGAGTACTCGGCGTCGTACAGCGCGGTGCGGATGTTGTCGGACATCCCGCCGTCCACGCTGACGTAGGTGCGCAGGCCCTCCAGCGGCTTGACGGTGCCGACCTCGTACAGCGTGAACGCCGTCGGGCCGACGATCGCCCGGCCCGGCTCCACGCTCAGCCGGGGGGCGTCCAGGTTCGCGGCGGCGCACTCGCGGCGGACGATGTCGGCCAGCGCGGCCGCGATCTCGGCCGGCTCGCGCGGGTCGTCCTCGCTGGTGTAGGCGATGCCGAGGCCGCCGCCGAGGTCGATCTCGGGCAGCTGGACGCCGTGCTCGTCACGGATCCCGGCCAGCAGGCCGACCACCCGGCGGGCGGCCACCTCGAAGCCCGCCATGTCGAAGATCTGCGAGCCGATGTGCGAGTGGATGCCGCGCAGCTCCAGGCTGTCGTGGCCGAGCACCCGGCGCACCGCCTCGGCGGCCGCTCCCCCGGTGAGCGACAGCCCGAACTTCTGGTCCTCGTGCGCGGTGGCGATGAACTCGTGGGTGTGCGCCTCGACGCCGACGGTGATCCGGATCAGCACCCGCTGGCGCACGCCCTGGCGGGCGGCGATCGCGGCCAGGCGCCCGATCTCCTCGTAGGAGTCGACCACGATGTGCCCGACGCCGGTCTTCACGGCGTGTTCCAGCTCGTCCGCCGACTTGTTGTTGCCGTGCAGCGCGATCCGCTCCGGCGGCATCCCGGCGGCCAGGGCGACCGCCAGCTCGCCCGGGCTGCACACGTCGAGGTTGAGGCCCTCCTCGTGCAGCCAGCGCACGACGGCCTTGGAGAGGAACGCCTTCCCGGCGTAGTAGACGTCCGCGCCGGTGCCGAAGGCGTCCCGCCAGGCGCGCGCCCGGGACCGGAAGTCCTCCTCGTCCAGCACGTAGGCGGGGGTGCCGAACTCGGCGGCCAGCCGCTTGACGTCGATGCCGCCGACGGTCGCCACGCCCTCGGCGTTCCGGGCGACGGTGCGCGACCAGACCTTGGGGTCGAGCGCGTTCAGGTCGGCGGGCGGGGCCTGGTAGTGGCCCTCGGGCAGGACGTCGCCGTGACGGGGGCCTGCCGGGTGTGCGGAGCGACTCATCTTCGGAGATCCTTCGAGACCTATGGCGAGGGGCGGCGACGGTCCACGTTGACCGTCAGCCGCCCCCGCCGTGCGCTTGGGGGTGGTGCCTACATCCGCTCGGGCGCCGTCACGCCCAGGAGCGTGAGTCCGTTGGCGAGCACGGTGCGCGTCGCCTCGACCAGCCAGAGGCGGGCGCGGTGCGTGTCGGAGAGCTCCTCGTCGCCCTTGGGCAGGAACATGCAGTTCTCGTACAGGCGGTGGTACTTGCCCGCGAGGTCCTCCAGATAGCGCGCGACCCGGTGCGGCTCGCGCAGCTCGCCGGCCGTGGCCAGCACCCGCGGGAACTCCGCGAGGTGGCCGAGCACGTCGGACTCCCACTCGGTGGCGAGCAGCTCGGGCTTGAACTGCTCGACCGTGCCCTTGTCCACGCCCAGCTCGGCGGCCTTGCGGGCCACGCCGCACATCCGGGTGTGCGCGTACTGGACGTAGAAGACCGGGTTCTCGTTGGTCTGGCTGGTCAGCAGGTTGATGTCCAGCGTGATCGTCGAGTCCGTGGAGGAGCGCGCCAGGGTGTAGCGGGCGGCGTCCACGCCGATCCACTCGATCACATCGTCGATCGTGATGATGTTGCCGGCCCGCTTCGACATGCGGACCTCTTCGCCGTCGCGAAGCATCTTCACGAACTGGCCGATCTTCACCTCGATGTTGTGGTCCATGTCGTCGCCCGCGCAGGCCGCGATGGCCTTGAGGCGGTTGACGTAGCCGTGGTGGTCGGCGCCCAGCATGTAGAGCGCGACCTCGGCGCCGCGGTCCCGCTTGGACAGGTAGTACGCGGCGTCGGCGGCGAAGTAGGTCTTGTCGCCGTCGGCCTTGACCAGGACGCGGTCCTTGTCGTCGCCGAAGTCGGTGGTGCGCAGGAAGACCGCGTCGTCCTGCTCGAAGACGTGGCCCTGCTCGCGCAGCCGGTCGATGGCCTTCTCGACCGCGCCGGAGTCGTGCAGCGTCTTCTCCGAGAACCACACGTCGAAGTGGGTGCCGAACTCGTCCATCGAGCGCTTGATCTCGGCGACCATGAGCTTGAGGCCCTCGGTGCGGAAGACCTGGAGCTGCTCCTCCTCGGAGAGGTCGAGCACGCCGGGGATCGCGTCGGTGAGCGCCTTGGCGATGTCGACGATGTACTCGCCGACGTAGCCGTCCTCGGGCGCCGGGCGGCCGTTCGCGGCGGCCTGCAGCGAGGCGGCGAACTTGCCGATCTGCACGCCGGCGTCGTTGAGGTAGTACTCGGTGGTGACGTCGGCGCCGGAGGCCCGCAGCACGCGCGCCATCGAGTCGCCGACGGCGGCCCAGCGGACGCCGCCGATGTGGATCGGGCCGGTCGGGTTGGCGGAGACGAACTCCAGGTTGATCCTCAGGCCCTTGAGGGCCTCGTTGCGGCCGTAGGCCTCGCCCGCCTCGACGACGGTGCGCGCCAGCGCGCCGGCGGTGGCGGTGTCCAGGGTGATGTTCAGGAAGCCCGGACCGGCGATGTCGACCTTGGCGACGCCGGTGATCCCTCGCAGGCGGTCGGCCAGCAGCTCGGCAACGGCTCGCGGCGGCTTGCCGGCCGCCTTGGCGAGCTGGAGGGCCACGTTGGTCGCGTAGTCGCCGTGGTCCCTGTTCTTGGGCCGTTCGACCGTCACGTGCTCGGGCACGGCGACGGCCAGCTCGCCCGCCTCGACGGCGGAGCTCACTGCGGCCTGGATTGCCTGGGAAAGGTCTGCGGGGGTCACGACGCCAAGCGTAGGCGAGACGGGGTGCCCGCCCGCCACCCGGTTTACCGGTTGAGACGCCGGTGCGCCGTGGTTACCGGGTCTCAGCCGCGATCCGTCCGCTCTGTTCGCTCAGGGCGAACTGCGTCGGACGGGCCGGCACGGCGCCCGCCGGACGGCCCGGCGGACTGTTCCGCGAGCCCCATCAGGCGCCGGACCAGGGCCACCAGGTCGGCCGGGTCGAAGGGCTTGCCGAGGTAGCCGTCCACCCCGACCGTCTCCCCCAGGTCGAGGTCCGCCGGGGTGCAGGCGCTCACGATCGCGATCGGCAGCCGGCTGGTGTCCGGGGTCGCGCGCAGCCGGGCCGCCGTCCGCAGGCCGTCCAGCCTCGGCATCACCACGTCCAGCGTCACCACGTCGGGCCGCACCCGGCGGACGACCTCCAGGCACTCGGCGCCGTCGGCGGCGGTCACCACCTCGAAGCCCTCGAGCTCCAGGTTGACCCTGATCAGCTGGCGGATCACCTCGCTGTCGTCCACCACGAGGACCCGCCCGGACACTCCCGACACCTCACCGAGGGTATCGGCGGCCCCGCCGCCCCGTCCGGCCTTTGGGCACTTCCGCCCCCACCCGGCACACGGCCCGATCCCCGGGTCGATCCGCCGCCCGATTCGCGGGCCGGACGATCTTCGGGGAAACCCGTGCACGGACCACCCCCGGAGCCTGGTACTGTTCTCACGTCGGAAGCGCGAGCGACCGACAGGCCAACAGGCCCCCGTAGCTCAGGGGATAGAGCACCGCCCTCCGGAGGCGGGTGCGTAGGTTCGAATCCTACCGGGGGCACTTCGCAGGAAGTGCAAGTCAGGCCCAGATCAGTGGAGTTGATCCACGGATCTGGGCCTTTGTCGTATGCGGACGCGCGACCGGGTCCGGGCCCGGGTGGGGGCCGGGTCCGGACCCGGTGTCTCAGGAGGCGGCCGCCTCGGCCTGGGTGTACAGGTCCGCGATGGTGTGGTCGAAGAGGGCGCTGTACGAGATGTCGTCGGTGTCGCCGCCCTGCTGGTAGCCGCCGATCGCGCCGATCACGTCGCCGGTGGCGGTGTTGATCCACGGGCCGCCGCTGGTGCCGCCCGGGTAGGCCGGGCAGTGGACGACCCGCTGGTAGGTGCTCTGCTGCCCGGTGGTGTTGGTGCACAGGACGGGCGCCTCGGCGTCGGCGGGGTAGCCGTAGAGGCGGACGGTGGCGCCGAACGGCTCGTCGGTGCCCAGCCGGTTGCCGCCGACCACGTCCTCGACGTTGCGGCCGTTGCTGGGGGCGGTCTCCAGGATCGCGAAGTCCTCGTCCTCGTCGCCCTTCTGGGACCAACCGGTGGTGGTGTGGATCGCGGTCACCCGCCAGGTGCCGTACGGGGCGGAGCCGTCGCGGTAGCCGGGGGCGAAGGTGACGCCGTCGGTGCTGCTGAGGCAGTGCGCGGCGGTCAGCAGCAGGTTGCCGGTGGCGCTGTGCAGCACGCTGGCGGTGCAGAAGTGGTCGCCGGCCGTCGGCGTGCCGCTGAACAGCGCGCCGACCGTCCCGGTCTCGCGGTCGCCGGCCGGCGCCGGGGCGGTGGTGCCGAGCGCGACGTCGGCGGCGGTGGTGGTCGGGGCGGCCGGCGCGGCGGCGGGGGTGGCCGTCGCGGTGGCCGTCGGGTCGGCGGTCGGGACCGCGGAGGGCGTGGGGGCCGCGACCGGGGCGGGCGGGGCGACCGCCGCCGGGTCGGCGGCCGGGACGGGCACGGCGGCACGGGTGCTGCGGGCCGCCTTCCCGGCGGCCGTCGTGTCGGACAGGTCCAGCCCGTGCGTCCCGGTCAGCACCGCGGCGACCGCCACCGCGGACAGCGCGGTGAACAGGGACGGGGCCAGGAGTCTGCGGCGGCGCGAACCCTCGCGGCGGTGCTTGCCCATGCCTGTCTCTCCTGCCGGGGCGGTCGGTGGCGTCGTTCGGTGAACGACTATGGCGCCTCAGCCTGGAAAGGGCGTGACCGGCTCCTTGGAGCTCGATGAGAAATACCGTCAGCGCGTCAGCACCGCGTCCAGTTCTGCGGCTCCGACGAAAGCGGTGTGCGTCCCGGCGGCGGTGCAGGCGAAGGCCCCGGCCACCGTACCGGCCCGGGCGCAGTCCAATGGCGGGCGGCCCTGGAACCAGGCGTACAGGAAGCCGGACACGAAGGCGTCCCCGGCGCCGTTGGTGTCCACCACCGGACGGCCCGGGTCGACGGCCGGCAGCCGGCGCGGCGCCGGGTCGTCCCGGGTGAGCAGGTGGCAGCCCTCGGCGCCGGCGGTGGCGACGACCACCCGCGCGCGCCCCTCGGCGAGGATCGCGCGCATCACCTCCTCGTGCCGGCCGCGGCAGCCGGCCACCGAGAGGAAGACCAGGTCGGAGCCGAGCGCGTAGTCGCGGTGGTGCGGGTCGGCGCCGTCCCAGTCGTGCAGGTCGGTGGAGGTGGTGCGGCCGAGGCGGTGCAGGTCGCCGTACATGTCCCGGTTGACGCCGGTGATGGACAGGTGGACGTGCCGGCTGCGCTCGGCGTACGGCAGACAGAAGTCGCGCGGCAGCCGCAGGTCGGCGGGGTGGCGGCCGTCGAAGAAGGAGAACCGGCGGCCGGCCGGGTCCACCAGGTTGACCCCGCGCGGGGTGCCGTACGGGCTCACCAGGTGCGCGAAGTGCAGTCCGTGGCGCGCGTAGTGGGCGCGGACCAGGTCGCCCTGGGGGTCGTCGCCGAGGAAGTCGATGAACGCGGTGCGCAGGCCGAGGTGGTGGGCGCCGAGGGCGACGCCGTTGCCGGTGTGGCCGACGTAGTCCCGCACCGGCTCGACGAACCGCGAGTCGCCGGGCGGGAGTTCCAGCCGCTCGACCCGGACGATGGTGTCCACGCCGCTGCCGCCGACGACGAGCAGGTCGAACTCGGGCGGCGCGGCCTCGGGCGAAACGGTCTCGGACGGCACGGCGGCGCCTCCTTGCTTCCTGGACGGTGGTGGCCAGGAGTCAAGCAGGCGCCGGAGGTTGACTGCAAGGACTTGCTGCAAATTTCAATCGGCCGGTGGCCGCTCCGGACCCGCCTCGGCCCGGACCTCGGCCCCGGTCTCGACGTTCGCCCGGACGTCGGCCCGGGCCACTGCCCGCGGGCTCGGCCGCCCGTCCACCGCCCGTACGGCGGACGCCGATGCCGCCCCGCCCTCGACGGCGGTGGCCGCGACCGGAGTCGGCCGGTGGTCGATCATCAGCACCGCGACCAGCGCGGCCGCCAGCAGCACGCCCATCGCCACCCAGGTCGCGACCACGTAGCCGTGTACCGCGCCCTGGGCCCGCACCGCCGGGTCGGCGGCGATCCGGGTGGCCAGGAAGCTCGCGGTGGCGCTCGCGGCGACCGTGTTCAGCAGCGCGGTGCCGACCGAACCGCCCACCTGCTGCGCCGAGTTGATGGTGGCCGAGGCCGCGCCGGCCTCATTCGGGGCGACCCCGAGGGTGGCCAGGCTCATGGCCGGCATGAACACCAGGCCCATGCCGAAGCCGATCAGCAGCTCGGCGGGCAGCACCATGCCGGCCCACGGGCTGTCCACCCGCATCTGGGTCAGCCAGGCCATGCCGCCCGCGGCGAGCAGCAGGCCCGGGCCGATCAGGTTCCGGGACGGCACCCTGGTCATCATCCGGGCCGCGAAGCCCGTCGAACTCAGCACGATGGCGACCGTCATGGGCAGGAAGGACAGGCCGGACACGATCGGCGAGAAGTGCTTGATGGCCTGGAGGTAGTAGGTCAGGAACAGGAAGAGGCCGAACATGCCGACCATCGCCAGGCCCACCGAGAGCGCGCCGCCGCCGCGGTTGCGGTCGGCGACGATGTGCAGCGGCAGCAGCGGGTGCGCGGTGCGCCGCTCCACCAGGACGAACGCCGCGAGCAGCGCCACGCCCAGGACCAGCGGGCCGATCACCAGGCCGTCGCCCCAGCCCCTGGTCACGGCCTCGGAGGTGCCGTAGACGATCGCCAGCAGGCCGCCGCAGCCGAGCAGCGCCCCGGGCAGGTCCAGCCGCAGCCGGCGGCCCTTCCCGACGTGGTCGCGCTTCAGCACGTTGAAGGCCGCGAAGGCGGTGACGGCGGCGATCGGCACGTTGACGAACAGGCACCAGCGCCAGTCCAGGTACTCGGTCAGCAGGCCGCCGGCGATGAAGCCGATCGCGGAGCCGCCGCCGGCGATCGCGCCGAAGATGCCGAAGGCCGTACTGCGCTCCCGCGGATCGGAGAAGGTGGTGGAGAGCAGCCCCAGCGCGGAGGGGGCGAGCAGGGCGCCGAACGCGCCCTGGAGGGCGCGGGCGCCGAAGAGCATGGCGGGGCCGACCGCCGCGCCGCCAAAGGCGGAGGCGAGGGCGAAGCCCAGCAGGCCGACGGTGAAGACGCGCTTGCGGCCGAAGAGGTCGCCCAGCCGGCCGCCGAGCAGCAGCAGGCCGCCGAAGGCCAGCGTGTAGGCGGTGATCACCCACTGCCGGTCGGCGTCCGAGATGCCCAGGTCCCGCTGGGCGGACGGCAGTGCGATGTTCACGATGGTGATGTCGAGCACGATCATGAGCTGGGCGGTGGCGATGACGGCCAGCGCCCACCAGCGGCGGCGGTCCGCGTCCTCATGACCGGCGACGGTTCTCGCAGTCACTGGTCGAGCCTTCCGGAGTGGGGCGGAGAGGTCACGCAGTCGCCTTCCAGCCAAACCCCGCTCCGGACGGATGGCAAGGAAAAACCTCACCAAATCAGACCTTCAGGACAAAAGAACCAGGCCCCCGGGACTGCGGACCGAGTCCCGGGGGCCTGGTTCCACGGCTCGCGCCGCGTGGTGGCTCAGAGCGCCGAGAGCTCCTCGACCAGGTCGTCCAGCCCCAGCGAGCCCTGCGAGAGCGCCGCCATGTGCCAGGCCTTGAGGTCGAACTCCTCGCCGCGCGCCTCGTGCGCCGCCTTCGCCGCCGCCCGGCCGCGCAGCCAGGCGCGCTCGCCCAGCTTGTAGCCGATCGCCTGGCCGGGCAGGCCCAGGTAGCGGACCAGCTCGCTGTCCAGGAAGTCGGCGGACAGGCCGCAGTACAGGCCGAAGAACTCCCGGGCGTGCTCCGGGGCGACCGGCTCGCCCGGCCGGTACGGGGAGTCCGCCGGGAAGTCCAGGCCCACGTGCATGCCGATGTCGACGATGACCCGCAGCGCGCGCATCATCTGCGCGTTGAGGTAGCCCAGGCGGTGGCCCGGGTCGGTGAGGTAGCCGAGCTCGTCCATCAGGCGCTCGGCGTACAGCGCCCAGCCCTCCAGGTTGGCGCTGACCCCGCCGAGGCTCACCTGGTAGGTGGAGAGCCGGTCGGCGACGTAGTTCCACTGCGCGAGCTGGAGGTGGTGGCCCGGGACGCCCTCGTGGTACCAGGTGGAGACCAGGTCCCAGACCGGGAAGCGGTCCCGGCCGACCAGCGGCAGCCAGGTCCGCCCGGGGCGGCTGAAGTCCAGCGAGGGCGCGGTGTAGTACGGCGCGGCGGCGCTGCCCGCCGGGGCGATCCTCGACTCGACCCGGGTGACCGGCTCGGCCAGGTCGAAGTGGGTGCCCTGGAGGTCCCGGACGGCCTGGTCCATCAGGCCCTGGAGGTACTCCCGGGCGGCCTCGGCGCCCTCGATCGCCGGGCCGTCCGACTCCAGCCAGCGCATCGCCGCGAGCGGACCCGCGCCCGGCAGGACCTTCTCGGCCTCGGTCTCCATCTGCGCCAGCAGGTCGTGGAACTCGCTCCAGGCCCAGGCGTAGGCCTCGTCGAGGTCCAGGTCGGCACCGGTCCAATAGCGCACCCAGCGGACGTAGCGCTCCCGGCCCGCGGTGTCCGGGGCGCCGGCCGCGGCCGGGCCGTACACGTCGCGCAGCCAGTCGCGCAGCTCCGCCAGCGCCTCGGCGGCGGCCACCGCGTGCTTCGACAGCTCGGGGTGCAGACCCTCCGGCGCGCCCTGGACGAAGGTGCCGAACCAGGCGCCGGGCACCCGCTCGGCGGCGGGCACGTCCTCGCCCAGCCACTCGGCGAACTGCCCGAGCACCGTGGCCACCTGGCGCGGGCCGGACAGCAGGCCGCGCTCGACGCCCTCCGTCAACGTGCGTCGGTACTGCGCGAACGCCTCCGGGAGCCGCGCCATCCGGCGGCCGATCACCTGCCACTCGGCCTCGGTGTCGGTGCCCATCAGGGTGAAGGACTCCCGCACGTCGTGCACCGGGGAGCCCAGGTTGCGCAGCGAGCGGAAGTTCTCCCCCGCCTCGTGGACGGCGAGTTCGGCGGTCAGCCGCTCGCGCAGCAGCCGGGCGCAGCGGCGCTCCGCCTCGTCGTCGGCGGCACCGGCCCGCTCGGCCTCGTCGAGCTTCGCCAGGGTGCGGCGGGCGAGGTCGGCGACGGCCTCGGGACCGGCCGGGGAGAGGTCGGGAAGCCGGTCGTCGTCAAGGTTGAGACCGAGGTACACCGCGGTCAGCGGGTCGAGCTCGGCCAGTTCGCGGACGTGGTCGTCGGCGATGCGGCGAGGGGTGGCGCCGTCGGCGGTGATCAGTTCTTCACGCATTCGGACATCATTTCGTGGCGCGGCAGCTTTGCAACCCCTTTGCGAGCCGGGTTCGCCTGCGAAAATCCGTTCGGCGCGACCGGATCCGATCCGTCCGGCGCCCATTACGCTTGGCCGCCATGGAAGCCAGCCCCGCCCCGGCCGCACCCGAGCCGCGCCCGCGCCGCACCGGCTACCGGCGGCTGCCGGTCCAGCAGCGGCGCGAGCAGCTGATCGCGGTCGCCCTGGAGCTGTTCGCCTCCCGGCCGCCCGAGGAGGTGGGCCTGGACGACGTCGCCGAGGCCGCCGGGGCCTCCCGCCCGCTGGTGTACCGCTACTTCGCGGGCGGCAAGCAGCAGTTGTACGAGGCCGCGCTGCGCACCGCGGCGGACGAGCTGAGCAGCCGCTTCGCGCTGCGGCTGAGCGGGACGCCGTCCGAGCAGCTGTCGGCGGTGCTGGACGGCTACTTCGCCTTCGTGGCCGAGCACGACGCGGGCTACTCGGCGCTGCTGCGCGGCGGTTCGGTGGTGGAGACGGCCCGCACCTCGGCGATCGTGGACGACGTCCGGCGGGAGGCGCTGCGCCGGACGCTGCGCCACCTGGGCGTGCGGGAGGCCGGGCCGCGGCTGACCCTGCTGGTGCGCTCCTGGATCGCGGTGGTCGAGGGCGCGTCGCTGAGCTGGCTGGACGAGGGGCGCGCGCTGCCGGTGGCGGAGCTGCGCGACTGGCTGGTGGACCAGTTCACCGCGATGGCGGCGGCGACGGCGCTGCACGACCCGCAGACGGCCGAGGTGCTGGCGGGGGTGCTGGCGCTGGAGGGGCCGCGGCCGGAGCGGGCGGAGCGGCTGCGGGCGGTGCTGGGCGGCGGCTCCTAGGCGGCGCGGCCGCACCCGAGCGGTCCCGGCGCCCCTCCCGACCCCCGTGCCAAGGGTCGGGGCGGCCTGCGTGATTACGCCTTGCCGAGCACCTGGCGCTGGCGGCCGAGCCCGTCGACCTCGATCTCGACCACGTCGCCCGGGGCGAGGTACGGCGTGCCGGGGCGGCCCAGGGTGACCCCCGCCGGGGTGCCGGTGATGACCACGTCGCCGGGCTCCAGCACCATGAACCGGCTCGCGTAGCGGACCAGTTCGAGCACCGGGAAGATCATCTCCGCGGTGCTGCCGTGCTGCCGCCGCTCGCCGTTGACCCACAGCCGCAGGGTCAGCGCCTGCGGGTCGGCCACCTCGTCGGGGGTGACCAGCCAGGGCCCGAGCGGGGTGAAGGTCTCCGCCGACTTGCCCTTGTCCCACTGGCCGCCGCGCTCGAACTGGAAGGCCCGCTCGGTGACGTCGTTGGCGATCGTGTACCCGGCGATCACCCCGGCCGCCTCGGCGTGCGAGTCCAGGTAGCGGGCGGTGCGGCCGATCACGACGGCCAGCTCGGCCTCGTAGTCGGTCTTCTCGCCGCCGCGCGGCACCAGCACCTCGTCGTACGGGCCGACCACGGTGGAGCCCGGCTTGAGGAAGATGACCGGCTCGGCCGGGATCGCGGCCCCGGCCTCGGCCGCGTGGTCGCGGTAGTTGAGCCCGATGCCGACCACCTTGCCCGGCCGGGGCACCGGTGCGCCCACCCGCAGGCCGTCGAGGTCCAGCACCGGCAGGACGCCGGCGGCCGCGTCCCGGGCCAGTGCGGCCGGGTCCAGCCCGGCCAGGAAGGCCCCGTCGAGGTCGCGGGTCCGCCCCGAGAGGTCGTACGCGGTGCCGTCCTCACCCAGGACGACCGGGCGCTCGGCGCCCGCGGGTCCGACGCGCAGGAGCTTCATCGATCCGTCACCAGCCTTTCGTCGCAGCTCACCGGGGCGGCCCGGAGGCCGCTCCCGAGTCCGGCAACGAGGTATACCAACGCGCCGGGGCGGCGGGCCAGACCGTCCCGATGGGCGAAATCCTCCCGGTTGGCGCTCCGGCCGCCGCCCCGGCTCGGCGGCCCGCACGGTTGACACCCCGGGGGCCGACCGTGCGGAGGCGACTCAGCCGTCCTGCGCGCCGCCGCCGAGCAGCGCCGCCAGGGCGACGGCCCGCGGCCGGCCCGGGCCGAGCCTGGCGGCCTCCCGCTGCCAGTGCGCGAGGTCGCGCCGGGCGTCCGCCCGGGCCTCCGGGGTGGCGCCGGGCACCTGGGCCAGCTCGTCCAGCAGGGCGGCGGCCGCGCCCGGGCTGCCGTCCCGGGCCACCCAGAGGGCCAGGTCGTGGCAGGTGCGCAGGGTGCGCGGGTCCTCCGGGCCGCAGATCCGGGCGAAGTCGGGGACGAGCGCGGTGAGGATCTCCACCGCCTCCGCGGCCTCGCCGGCCTCACCGTGCCGCCAGGCCCGGTCGGCCCGCCGGCGCAGCTGCTCCGGGCTGGGGTCGTCCGGGCGCAGCATCCCGGGCCGGATGGCGCGCAGCCGCTCCAGCACCTCGGCGGCGCCGGCCGGCCGTTGTCCTGGCCGCTTGGCGAGCAGTTCGGCGACCAGCCCGGCCAGGGCCGGGTCCTTGCCGCGCACCCGGGGCGGGACCTCCTCCAGGTGCTTGTACATGTACTCGGCGGCCGAGGCGGCGCGGAACGGGCGGGTGCCGGTGCAGACCTCGTACAGCATGATGCCGAGCGCGTAGAGGTCGGCCCGGCCGTCCACCGGGCCGCCGGACCAGCACTCGGGCGCCAGGTACGGGACGGTGCCGACCACGTTGCCGGTGGAGGTGAGCCGGACGGTCTGGGTGACCAGTCGGGCGATGCCGAAGTCCAGGACCTTGGCCCGCTCCCCGTCCTCCACGATCATCACGTTCTCGGGCTTGATGTCCCGGTGGACGATCCCCGAGCGGTGCGCGGCGTCCAGCGCCTTGCACACGTGCCGCATCCAGCGCAGCCCCTGCTTGTGGTCCGGCCAGCCGTCCTTGAGCACCTCGGACAGCGCCCGGCCGCGGACCAGCTCCATCACCAGGTACGGGATCTTCCCGGAGCCGGACTCCGTCCACCCGTAGTCGTACACGGTGACGATGTGCGGGTTGTTGAGGCCGCCGGCCGTCCGGGCCTCGCGGACGAACCGGCTGACCGCCTCCCGGTCGGTGGCGTGCTCGGCGAGCAGCACCTTGACCGCGACCGGCCGGTCGATGGTCGTGTCGGTCGCCCGCCAGACCACGCCGAAGCCGCCCCGGCCCAGCTCCTGCTCCAGCCGGAAGCGGCCGCCGAGCACCTCGCCCTTCTCCATTCCCTCCCCCAACCCGACCGCGCCCGCTCGGCGTTCGCCGCCGGAGGGGTCGGAGGGGTCACCATAGCGGCGGGCGGGGACGAACGGGTGAACGAGCCGGGCCCACTTCCGGCAGCTACGGCTTGGGCAGCCCGGGCGGGTTGATCTCGGAGCTCTTCACGGCCTCGTTGTCCAGGCCCCAGCGCTTGAGCACCTGCCCGTACGTGCCGTTCCTGATCACCTCGTCGATCGCCCCGTTCAACGCCTTGACCAGGCCGTTGTCCTTCCGGGTGGTCGCCGCGATCTTGCCGAGGACGTCCGCGCCGCCGCCCGAGTAGGTGCCGACGACCTCGGTCTCGCCGGTCTGCACGGCGTGGAAGGCCAGGCTGGGGTTGGGGCCGGTGTAGACCTCGATCCGGCCGGAGGAGAGCGCCAGGTAGTACTCGGTGCCCTGGAAGTACTTGATGTCGATCGGCTTGAGGCCGTTCCTGACGTTCTCCTCGCTCCAGGAGACCAGCAGCTTCTCCTGGTTGGTGCCGGTGGCGACGCCGACCGTCTTGCCCGCGAGGTCCCTGGGGCCGGTGACCTTGAGGCCGCCGCCCTTCTTCGCCTCGAAGCCCAGGACGTCCAGCCGGTAGGTGGCGAAGTCGTACTTCTCCTTGCGCGCCTCGGTGACGGTGATGTTGGACAGGCCCACGTCGTACTTGCCGCTGTCCAGGCCGACGAAGATGTTCTCCCAGGAGACCGGGTTGAACTCGACCTTGAGGCCGAGCACGTTGCCGATCAGGAGGGCGAGGTCCGGTTCGACGCCGATGATGGTCTTGTCGTCGTTGGCGTAGAAGTCCAGCGGCGGGGTGGAGCCGATGGAGTCGACGACGCTCAGCGTCCCCTTCCGTCTGATCTCCTCCGGGACCAGAGCGGCGATCGCGTCGACCTTGGGCGTGGTGACCCGTTCCTGGTTCGGCGACAGGTTCACCACCGTGCCGTCCGGCGCGGTGCTGCCCTTGGCCGGGGCGAGCTCCCCCGCCGCGCCCGTGGCGCCGCTGCCGCAGCCGGCCAGGACGAGGGCTGCGGTGAGCGCGGCGGCGGTCACGAGGGCGCGACGGGGTAGGGACATGGCGGAACTCCTGCTCGGTAAAGGGGGGTTGAGGAAAGGGGAAGGTCAGAGGACCTTGGCCAGGAAGGCCCGGGTGCGCTCGTGCCGCGGCCGGTCCAGGACCTCGGCGGGCGGGCCCTGCTCGACCACCACGCCGCCGTCCATGAAGACCACGGTGTCGGCGACCTCGCGGGCGAAGCCGATCTCGTGGGTGACCACGATCATCGTGGTGCCGCTGCGGGCCAGGTCCTTGATGACGTCCAGCACCTCGCCGACCAGCTCCGGGTCGAGCGCCGAGGTCGGCTCGTCGAACAGCAGCACCTTCGGCTCCAGCGCCAGCGCCCGGGCGATCGCCACCCGCTGCTGCTGCCCGCCGGACAGCTGCCGGGGGTAGGCGGCGGCCTTGTCGGCCAGCCCGACCCGCTCCAGCAGCGCCAGCGCCGTCGCCCTGGCCTCGGCCCTGGGGCGGCGCAGCGCGGAGACCGGCGCCTCGACCAGGTTCTCCAGCACGGTGAGGTGCGGGAACAGGTTGAAGTTCTGGAACACGAAGCCGATGCCGGTGCGCTGGCGCAGCACCTCGCGCTCCTTGAGCTCGTACAGCCGGTCGCCGGAGCGGCGGTAGCCGATCAGCTCGCCGTCGATGGCGACGTGGCCGCGGTCCAGCTTCTCCAGGTGGTTGATCGCGCGCAGCAGGGTGGACTTGCCGGAGCCGGACGGGCCGAGCACCACGGTCACCGAGCCGGCCGGGACGTCCAGGTCGACCCCGCGCAGCACCTCCAGCCGGCCGAAGCTCTTGTGCAGGCCGCGGACCTGCACCATCGGGGCGGCCGGGGTCGGGGCGGCCGGGCTCGGCTCGGGCTTCGTCAGGGTGGTCACGACTGTCCTCCGGGGGTACGGGCGGCGGCGGGCCGGGTGCGGTCCGGCAGGCTCCGGGCGAGGGCCCGGACGCGCTGCCACGGGGTGGGCGGCGGGGTGCGCTGGGCGCCGCGGGCGAAGTGGCGCTCGACGTAGTACTGGCCGACCGAGAGCACGGTGGTCAGCAGCACGTACCAGACGGTGGCGACCATCAGCAGCGGCACCACCCGGCCCGTACGGCCGTAGATCACCTGGGCCTGGTAGAAGAGCTCGCCGATGGCCATCACGTAGACCACCGAGGTGCCCTTGAGCAGCGAGATCACCTCGTTGGCGGCGGCCGGCAGGATGCCGCGCATGGCCTGCGGCAGCACGATCCGCCGGCCCTGCCGCCAGCGCGGGATGCCGAGTGCGGCGGCGGCCTCGCGCTGGCCGGCGTCCACCGCGATGATGCCACCGCGGATGATCTCGGCGGCGAACGCGGCCTGGTGCAGCCCGAGGCCGAGCACCGCCGCGCCGAGCGCGCTGAGCACCCCGACCGTCTCGACCTCGCCGAAGGTCGGGCCGAACGGGATGCCGATCCCGAACCGCTTGTACAGGTAGGAGAGGTTGAACCAGAACACCAGCTGGACGATCAGCGGGATCGAGCGGAACACCCACACGTAGGCCCAGGCGATGGAGCGCAGGATCGCGCTGCGGGACAGCCGCATCGCGGCGACCACGGTGCCCAGCAGGAAGCCCAGCACCGTGCCGTAGGCGGTGAGTTCGAGGGTCCGCCCGATCGCCCGGAGGATGGTGTCGGCGGTGAAGTAGAGCCGGAAGGTGGCCCAGTCCCAGCCGGGGTTGGTGGCCAGGCCGTGGGCGAACTGGGCGAGCACGACCAGCGCGGCGATCCCGGCGGCCCAGCGCCAGGGGTGCCGGGCCGGGACGGTGCGCAGGCCGGCCAGCCGGTCGAGGTCGAGGGCGGCGGCCGGGGCCGGCCGGCTGGGCGGGGCCGCGCTGGTCCCGGTGGTGGCGGTGGTGGCGGTGGTCATCGGGGGTCTCCTTCGCTCGGGCCGGCGCTCAGGCGTGCTCGGGCGGGCTGATCTGCGACTCCTTGATCGCCGACTCGGCGACCCCCCACTTGCGCAGGATCCGCTCGTACGTCCCGTCCTTGATCAGCTGGTTGACCGCCGCCTGGAGGGCCGGGGCGAGCTTCGAGCCCTTCTTCAGGGCGAAGCCGACGTCGAGGCGGTGGAACTCGTTGAGGAAGCGGGTCCCCGAGGCCTCCTGCGCGACCTGGTGGCGCAGGCCGTTGATGGTGGACATCTCGATGTCCACCCGGCCCTGCTGGAGGCTGGTCAGCAGGGCGCCGCTCTCGCTGAACGCCTTGACCTCGTACGGCTTCTTCCCGGCGTCGGTGCAGACGCTCTTCCGGCTGTTGAGGGTGGTCTCGAAGGTGGTGCCGGCGCCGGTGCCGATGGTCAGTCCGCACAGCTGGACCAGGTCGGTGACCGGCTGGATCGCGGTGTTGTCCTTCTTCACCGCGAAGCCCTGGCCGTCGTCGATGTAGGTGACGAAGTCGATGGTCTTCAGCCGGGCCGCGGTGACCCCGAAGTTGCCGGTGCCGACGTCGTACTTCCCGCTGTCCAGGGCGGGCAGGATGGTCTCGAAGGCGGCCTGCTCGCGCTGCACGGTCAGGCCGAGCAGCCTGGCCACCGCGTCGGTGAAGTCCACGTCGATCCCGGCGGGCCTCCGGTCGGCCTGGTCGGTGTAGAAGGCGCTGGGCGGCGTGCCGAAGGACGAGCCGAACCTGATCGTGCCGGCGGCGCGGACGTCCTCGGGCAGCAGCGCGGCGGCGGCCTGCGAGGTCCTGAGGCCGGAGACGAGGTCCTCGGTGGCGGCGGCGGACGGACCGCCCGCCGCCGCGCCCGCGATCTTCGGGTCCGAGCCGCAGGCGGCCAGGGCCAGGACCGGCAGCAGGGCGGCGGTCGCGAGCAGGCGGCGGCGGACGGTGCTGGTTCTCACGGGGGGCCTTTCAGGGAGTGTGGGCCAGAACGGGCGACTGCGGTCCGAGGACCGGCAGCCGCTTCTCGAAGGGGAGCGGGCCGATGGTCAGCGGATCGGCCGAGACGTCGAACAGCGGGGTGTAGCCGGCCGCCAGGTAGAGGTTCCTGGCCTCGGGCTGGCGCGGCCCGGTGGTGAGGTAGAACCGGCTGTAGCCGGCCGCGACGGCCGTCCGCTCCAGCTCGGCCAGCACCCGGCGGGCCAGGCCCCGGCGGCGGTGCGCGGAGTGCGTCCACATCCGCTTCACCTCGGCGGTGCGCTCGTCGTAGCGCTTGTACGCGCCGCCGGCCACCGGTTCGCCGTCCTCCAGCAGGAGCAGCAGCACGCCGTGCGGCTCGGCGAAGGCCTCGCCCGGGTAGCGGGTCATCTCCTGGTGCGCCTCGGGGCCGTACCGGGTGACGTACTCGTGGGTGAGCTCGCGCAGCAGCGGTTCGACCAGGGGGTCGTCGACGGACGCCTTGCGGAACTCCCACCCGCCGGCCGCGCTCACGCCTGCGCCGCGATCAGCTGGTGGCGGTCGCGCTCGGCCCGCTCGGCCCGGGCGGCCCCGGCCTTGGCGGCGTCCCGCTTGGCGACCTCCTCGCGGACGATCGGGATGACGTACCGGCCGAAGTCGATCGCGTCGTCCAGCAGGTGGTAGCCGCGCGCGGAGAGGATGTCCACACCGAGGTCGTAGTAGTCGAGCAGCGCCTGGGCGACCGTCTCCGGGGTGCCGACCAGCGCGTTGGAGTTGCCCGCCCCGCCGGTCGCCGCGGCGGTCGGGGTCCACAGCGCGCGGTCGTAGCGCTCGCCGGCCTCGGCGATCTCGATCAGCCGCCGGGAGCCGGTGTTTTCGGGTGTCACGGCCTCGGGGGTGGTCCCCGGCCGGTCGGCGCCCCGGCGGGCCCGGATCGCGGCCACCGTCCGGTGCGCCTTCTCCCAGGCCAGCGCCTCGGTCGGCGCGATGATCGGCCGGAACGCCACCTGGATCCGCGGCACGTCGGTGCGCCCGGCGGCCCGGGCCGCCTCCCGCACCCGCTCGATCTGCTCGGCGGTGCGGGCCAGCGGCTCGCCCCACAGGCAGTAGACGTCCGCCTCGGCGCCGCCGGCCGCGTAGGCCGCGTCCGAGGAGCCGCCGAAGGAGACCCCGGGGCGCGGCTGCTGCACGGGGAAGACGTCCGAGACGAAGTCGTTGAAGCGGTAGTGCGGGCCCTCGTGGTCGAAGGGCTCCCGGCTGGTCCAGGCCTTCTTGACGATGCCGATGTACTCGCGGGTGCGCTCGTAGCGCTGGTCCTTGGTCAGGAAGTCGCCCTCGCGCTGCTGCTCGTGGTCGTTGCCGCCGGTGATGAAGTGGACGGTCAGCCGGCCGTCGCTGATCCGGTCGAGCGTCGCGAAGGTCTTGGCCGCGAAGGTCGGGTAGGAGACGTTCGGCCGGTGCGCCAGCAGGATCTGGAGGCGGTCCAGGTGCGAGGCGAGGAAGGCCGCCGCGGCCGCCGGCTCGGGGGCCCCGGCCCCGTACGCGAAGAGCACCCGGTCCCAGCCGTGGTCCTCGTGCGCCCGGGCCAGCCGCAGGGTGTAGTCGCGGTCGAAGGCGGCGGTGGTGCGGGCGGTGGTCTCCGAACCGTCGCCGGTGGCGGCGATGCCGAGGAATTCGACGGGCATGGCGGAACCTTTCGGGGTGGGTGGAGGTCCGGTGGACCGCGGGTGGGCGGCACCGGAGGCGGCCGCGGCGGGGCGGCCGTCGAGCGGGTGACGGTGGGAGGGGTGCGGGAGCGGAGATGCCGGACGACGGGAGGGCCGGAGCGCGGGAGGGCCGGAGCGCAGTGCGGGGTCATCGGCGGCAGCGGGGGCCTGACGCGTCGCCGGTCGTCGACGACGGATCCGGCCGCGACGGGGCGGTCCGAGGGAGGGCTCTCCCCGCCGGGGGATCAGGCCGGACGGGCGGCCCGCTGCCGGGTCAGCTGCGACACGCCGCGGACCACACCCGACCGAAGTCGATGTGGTCGCGGGTGACCAGGGGCTGCTCGGCGTACATGGCCCCAAGTTGAACAGTCGGCCGATCGGTACGTCAACCATCCATCATTGCCGCACTGTTGCGATCTCCTGTCGGTTTTTCGACGCGCTTCGACGAAGCCGTCCGGCACCCCCGACCACCCTTGACAGCCGTCGATCGCGCGTGCGTACGATCGACGCGGAGTGCAGTGCCACGCGCCGGCCGTGTTGAGGGACACGGGCCGCCGCCCCCGTACGTGACCACCGCCGTACCTCTCCCCGCCCGCACTCCGCCCAGGAGCCGCCGCCATGGCCACCCCGCAGGACGTCCTGCCCGCCCCCGCCCTCCTCGACCGCCCCGACGCGCCGCCCGCCCCCGAGGCCCGGATCGTCGCCCGCCGCAAGCCCGGCCAGTGGGCCGCGGCCGCCGTCGCCCTGCTGCTGGCCGCGATGGCGGTCAACTCGGTGGTCCGCAACAAGGCCTTCCAGTGGAGCGTGGTCGCCGACTGGTTCACCGCCCGCTCCGTGCTCGACGGCCTCGCCCTGACCCTCTGGCTGACCGCCGCCACCCTCGCCCTCGGCTTCGTGCTCGGCACCGTCCTCGCCACCATGCGGCTGTCCGACAACCCCGTCCTGCGCACGCTCAGTTGGGGCTACATCTGGGTGTTCCGCTCCACCCCGCCACTGGTGCAGCTGCTGTTCTTCTTCAACATCGGCGCGCTCTACCCGACCCTCGGCCTGGGCATCCCGTTCGGCCCCGAGTTCGTCACGGTCAAGACCGTCAACCTGATGGGCCCCACCCTCACCGCCGTCATCGGCCTCACCCTGCTGGAGACCGCGTACGCCGCCGAGGTGATCCGCGGCGGCATCCTCTCCGTCGACCGCGGCCAGCTGGAGGCGGCGGCCGCGCTCGGGCTCGGCCGGTGGCGGGTGCTGCGCCGGATCGTGGTGCCGCAGGCGATGCGGGCGATCGTGCCGACCGCCGGGAACATGCTGATCGGCGCGCTCAAGGGCACCAGCATCGTCAGCGTGCTGGCCGTCTCCGACCTGCTCTACTCGGTGCAGCTGGTCTACCTCCAGTCGTACCAGGTCATCCCGATGCTGATGGTCGCCACCATCTGGTACCTGGTGGTCACCACCCTGCTGTCCATCGGCCAGTACTACGTGGAGCGCCGCTTCGCCCGGGGCGCCACCCGCGACGGCCTGCCGCCCACGCCGCTGCAGCGGGCCCGCGCGGCCCTCGTCAAGGTGGTGCGGGCATGACGGAGCTCGTCATCGTCGGCGCCGGCCCGCGCGGCACCGGGCTGCTGGAGCGGATCGCCGCCAACGCCGCCGAACTCCTGCCCGCCGAGCGGCCGTTGGCGATCCACCTGGTCGACCCGTACCCGCCGGGCGCGGGCCGGATCTGGCGCCACGACCAGTCCCCGCTGCTGCGGATGAACTCGATGGCCGAGGACGTCACCATGTTCACCGACGAGCGCTCCACCCTCGACGGACCGGTCCGCCCCGGCCCCTCGCTCGCCGAATGGGCGCCCCGGCAGGAGGAGTTCGCGCCCTACCGGGAGGTCGCCGACCCGGCCGTCCGGGCCGAGCTGCGCACCCTCGCCCCCACCGACTTCCCCACCCGCCGGGCCCAGAGCGCCTACCTGGACTGGGTGTTCCGCCGCGCCGTCGCCGAACTGCCGGCCCACGTCACGGTCACCGTCCACCGCGACACCGTCCGCCGGATCGAGGGCCCGGCCGACGGCCCGCAGACCGTCCGCCTCGGCGACCGGACCCTCGCCGCCGACCACGTCGTGCTCACCCTCGGCCACCTCGACTCCGTCCCGCACCCGCGCTACGCCGCCGACGCCCGGTTCGCCGCCCGGCACGGCCGCTTCCACCTCCCGCCCGCCTACTCCGCCGACGCGGCCGACGACCTGGCCGCCCTCGCCCCCGGCGAACACGTGGTGCTGCGCGGCCTCGGCCTCGCCTCGGTGGACCTGGTCGCCCTGCTCACCGAGGGCCGCGGCGGCCGCTTCGAGCCCACCGGGGACGGGCCCGCGCTGCGCTACCTCCCCTCCGGCCGCGAGCCGGTGCTCCACCTCGGCTCCCGGCGCGGCGTCCCGTACCACTCCAAGACCGGCTACCGGCTCCAGGGGCCGCCCGCCCCGCTCCCCCGGTACTTCGACGAGGCCGCCGTGGACGCCGTGCTCGCCACCGGCGGACAGCTCGAACTGCGGCGCGACTTCTGGCCGTTGATGGCCAAGGAGATCGCCTTCGGGCACTACCACGAGCTGTTCCACGCCCACCCCGGACGCACCGCCCTGCCCTGGCCGGAGTTCCTCGCCCGCTACGACCGGCACGCCTGGTACTCCCCCGAACTCGCCGCCCTGGTCGCCGAGGCCGTCCCCGACCCGGCCGACCGGATCGACTTCGAACGGCTCGACCACCCGCTGGCCGGGCTCGAACTCGGCACCGACGAGGAGCTCCAGGCGCACCTGCGCGGGTACGTCACCGCCGACGCCGACCGCCGCGCCGACCCCGCGCACAGCGCCGACCTCGGCGCCTTCCTCGCCCTGCTCTCGCTGTTCGGCCGGCTCCCCCGGGTCGTCGCCAGCGGCCGGCTCACCGCCCGCTCCCTCGCCGAGGAGGTGGACGAGTGGTTCTTCGGCTACTTCAGCTTCCTCGCCTCCGGCCCGCCCGGGTTCCGGCTGCGCCAGCTGCTCGCCCTCTCCGAGGCCGGGGTGGTGCGCTTCCTCGGCGCGGACGTACGGATCGAACGGGACGAGGCGAGCGGCACCTGGCGGGCCTCCGGCGCCACCGTGCCCGGCCACCACGTCACCGCGACGGCCCTGGTCGAGGCGTACCTGCCCAAGCACGCGCTGGCCCGCACCCTGGACCCGGTGCTCGGCGAACTGCACCGCACCGGACGGATCGTCGAGGAGGTGGTCACCGACCCGGACTACACCCACCGCTCCGGCCTGGTCACCATCGCCGCCGCCGACAGCCGGCTGCTGGACCCGGCCCTCGGCGGCGCCCCGCACCCGCGCCGCACCGCCCTCGGCCCGCACACCAGCCTGCGCGCGGCCGCCGCCTTCGCCCGCCCCCGCACCGACGCCCCCGGCTTCCGGCAGAACGACGCCGCCGCCCGCGCCCTGCTCCGGGCCCTGGCCGCGCTCCCGGCGGCAGCCCCGGCGCTGGCGGCGTGCGCACGGTGACGGCGGTATCGGCCTGAGCACCGCGGCGACGGCACCGGCGTGGCCTGGGCGCCGTGGCGGCGGCGCTCAGGCCCCGAAGATCTCCTCCACCAGGTCCTCGTCCGAGACGTGGTCCGGCGCGTCGAACACCACGTCCGCGACGCCCTTCAGGCCGATCCCCCGGTCCAGCGCGTCCATGCAGGCCCGGGCCTGCTCGTCGGTGGCGAAGTCCCACACCCGCAGCCGCCGCACCAGCACCAGCGCCTCCATCGGGCTCATCCGCGGCGTCCGGCGGCGCGGCCCCGGCCCCTTGCGGCCGGCCTCGGCCAGCTGCCGCTGGTACCCGGCCAGGTCCTGCCAGGCCTGCACGGTGCTCGGGTGCTGCTCGCCCAGCACCCGAGCGAGGTCCGGCAGCAGCCCGTGCAGCTGGATCACCGCGCCCTGCGGGTCGCCCCGGTTGGCCTGGTGCAGCGCGAGGTCGTGCCGGGCCTTCAGGACCCGGGGGTCGTACGGGCCCCAGGCGGCGTGCAGGTCGGGCAGCAGCTCGTGCATCAGCCTGATCGTGGTGATCGGCGCACCGCTCTCGCCGACGCACCAGACCAGGTGGTAGCGGGCGCCGAGGGTGTCCGGGTCGAGCGGGCCGAGCGCCGAGCGCATGTCGCCCACCAGGGCGGTCAGCAGCCGGATCGCGCCGTTCAGGTCCCCGGTCCGGCTGAGGTACCAGGCGAAGTCCCGCCAGGTGCACAGGGTGTCCCGGTCGCTCGCGCCGAGCACGGTCACGCACTCCTGGGCGACGGTCTGCAGGAGCATCGCCGACTCGCCGGCCGTCGCCGCCCGGTAGGCGGCCGACCGGCGCTCGCGCAGCCCGGCCCGTACGGCCTCGGAGGGCGGCGCGGCCGTCACCGGCGGCGTGGTCAGCGGCGGCAGCACCGACGGGACGGCGGGCGGCGCGGCGGGCGGGGGAACGGCGGGCGGCACGGCGGGCGGGGGAACGGCGGGCGCGGGGACGACCGGCGGGGCGCTCGGCGGAGGCGGCACCACCGGCGCCGGGCGCTCCACCACCGTCGGCACCGGCGCCGGCGCACCCGCCCGGCCGCCCGCCCACCCGGCCAGCTCGGCGAGCCGCCGCTCGACCGTACGGGCGTCGGCCGGCCGGTCCGCCGGGTCCTTCGCCAGCAGCTCCGCGACCAGCCCGGCCACCTGCGGCGGCAGCCCGAACTGCGCCGGGTCCAGCGGCGCGGGCACCTCGTTGAGGTGCTGGTACATCAGCACCGGCGTCGAGTCCCCGCCGAACGGCCGTGCCCCGGTGAAGAGTTCGACCAGGACGCAGCCCAGCGCGTACAGGTCGGCCCGCCCGTCCACCCGGCCGCCGGTCCACCGCTCGGGCGCCATGTACGCCGGGCTGCCGACGATCGTCCCGGTGGTGGTCAGCCCGCCCGCGCCGGTGTCCAGCTGGGCGATGCCGAAGTCCAGCACCTTCAGGTGCCCGGCGTCGGTGATCATCACGTTGTCCGGCTTGATGTCCCGGTGCACCATGCCCGCGTCGTGCGCGGCCGCCAGCGCGCCGCTGATCTGCCGCCCCCAGCGCAGGCTGAGCCCGGGCTCGGGCACCCCCGCCTCCAGCACCTCGGTGAGGGTGCGGCCGGTGAGCAGCTCCATCACCAGGTAGGTGACCTCCTCGCCGCCGAGCTCGCACTGCCCGAGGTCGTGCACCGTGACGATGTGCGGGTGCGAGAGGTTGCCGGCCGCGCCGGCCTCCCGGACGAACCGCAGCGCGGCCTTCGCCCGGTCGCCGCCGTGGTGCCCGATGACCTTGACCGCCACCGGCCGCCCCATCCGGGTGTCCTCGGCCCGCCACACCACCCCGAACCCGCCCTGCCCGAGCTTCTCCACCAGCTCGTACCGGCCGTCCAGGACGTCCCCGACTCGCACGCGCGCTCCCCTCCCGCCATGACGCCCAGACTCTACCGACGCCGGCCGCCGCCCTTCGCCCCGCCGTCGCCCCTCCCCGCCCGCCCCCTCCCCCGGCCCCCGGCCAGGTGGAAGGATGGAATCGAACCCCCGCACGAAGGCGGCGGTACGCACCAGCAGAGCCCGAGGAGAGCGGCCATGGCCAAGCAGGCCCCGCAGAGCGACCCGGCGCAGGACGCCCCCGAGGTGTCCGCGCCCCAGCACGCCGCCGCCGGGCTGCCCGCCGTCGGCCACAGCCTGCGGATGGCCGCCGAGCAGATGGGCGCCCGCCGCACCCTGGCCACCCTGCTCAAGGTCAACCAGCAGGACGGCTTCGACTGCCCCGGCTGCGCCTGGCCGGAGCCGGACAAGCCGCACACCGCCGAGTTCTGCGAGAACGGCGCCAAGGCCGTCGCCGAGGAGGCCACCGAGCGCCGCGTCCGCGCCGAGTTCTTCGCCGCCCACCCGGTCGCCGACCTGGCCGAGCGCTCCGGCTACTGGCTGGGCCAGCAGGGCCGGCTCACCCAGCCGATGCTGC
Source organism: Kitasatospora sp. NPDC058184 (assembly GCF_042883725.1). NCBI lineage: Bacteria > Bacillati > Actinomycetota > Actinomycetes > Kitasatosporales > Streptomycetaceae > Kitasatospora > Kitasatospora sp. NPDC058184. The sequence continues at coordinate 314,817 of NZ_JBHVVE010000004.1, read as the reverse complement.
TGGACGAGGGCGCCACCCACTACACGCCGGTCTCCTGGGACGACGCCTTCGCGCTGGTCGCCGAGGAGCTGAAGGCCCTGGACACCCCGGACGGCGCCGCCTTCTACACCTCCGGCCGGACCAGCAACGAGGCCGCCTTCGCGTACCAGCTGTTCGCCCGCCGGCTCGGCACCAACAACCTGCCGGACTGCTCCAACATGTGCCACGAGTCCTCCGGCTCGGCGCTCACCGAGACGCTCGGCGTCGGCAAGGGAAGCGTCAGCCTGAAGGACCTCTACCAGGCCGACCTGATCATCGTGGCCGGCCAGAACCCGGGCACCAACCACCCCCGGATGCTCTCCGCGCTGGAGCGCGCCAAGCGGGCGGGCGCCACGATCGTCAGCGTCAACCCGCTGCCGGAGGCCGGCCTGGAGCGGTTCAAGAACCCGCAGCACGCGCGCGGCCTGGTCGGCCACGGCACCAAGCTGACCGACCTCTTCCTGCAGATCCGCCTCGGCGGGGACCTCGCGCTGTTCCGCGCGCTGAACCGGATCGTCCTGGAGCAGGACGGCGTCGACCGCGACTTCGTCGCCGAACACTGCTACGGCTTCGAGGAGTTCGAGGCCCAGGCGCGGCGGACCGACCGCGCCGAGGTGCTCGCCGCGACCGGCCTGCCCTGGGAGCAGATCGAGGAGCTCGGCCGGCTGGTGCTGAAGTCCGAGAAGATCATCGTCTGCTGGGCGATGGGCCTCACCCAGCACAAGCACGCCGTGCCGACCATCCGCGAGGTGGTCAACTTCCTGCTGCTGCGCGGCAACGTCGGCCGCCCCGGCGCCGGGGTCTGCCCGGTGCGCGGGCACAGCAACGTCCAGGGCGACCGGACGATGGGCATCTTCGAGCGCCCCGGCGACGCCTTCCTGGACGCCCTGGGCCGGGAGTTCGGCTTCGAGCCGCCGCGCGAGCACGGCCTCGACTCGGTGGACACCATCCGCGCCATGCGCGACGGCCGGATCGGGGTCTTCTTCGCGATGGGCGGCAACTTCGTCGCGGCCACCCCGGACACCGAGGTCACCGAGGCCGCGATGCGCAACTGCCGGCTGACCGTCCACGTCTCCACCAAGCTCAACCGCTCGCACGTGGTCACCGGCGCCCGCGCCCTGATCCTGCCCACCCTCGGCCGCACCGACCGGGACGTCAGCGCACGCGGCGCCCAGTTCGTCAGCGTCGAGGACTCGATGGGCCAGGTGCACGCCTCGCGCGGCGGCCTGCGCCCGCCGGCCCCCGGCCTGCTCTCCGAGACCGCGATCGTCTGCCGGCTGGCCCGCACCGTGCTCGGGCCGCGGGACACCGTGCCGTGGGAGGACTTCGCCACCGACTACGACACCCTGCGGGACCGGATCGCCCGCGTCGTCCCGGGCTTCGAGGACTTCAACGAGAAGGTCCGCCGCCCCGGCGGCTTCACCCTGCCGCACGGCCCCCGGGACACCCGCACCTTCCCGACCGCGACCGGGAAGGCCAACTTCTCTGTCAACCCGCTGACCGCGCCCGAGGTCCCGCCGGGCCGGCTGCTGCTCCAGACCCTGCGCTCGCACGACCAGTACAACACCACGATCTACGGCCTCGACGACCGCTACCGCGGCATCAAGGGCGGCCGCCGGGTGGTCCTGGTCAACCCCGCGGACGCCGAGGAGCTGGGGCTGACCGACGGCGGGTACGTCGACCTGGTCGGCGAGTGGAGCGACGGGGTGGAGCGCCGCGCCCCGCACTTCCGGGTCGTCCACTACCCCGTCGCCCGCGGCGGCGCGGCGGCCTACTACCCCGAGACCAACGTGCTGGTGCCGCTGGACTCCACCGCCGACATCAGCAACACCCCGACCTCCAAGGCGGTCGTGATCCGCTTCGCCCCCGACAGCGGCGCGTAACCCCGAGCACCGCGAAGGCCGCCCCGCGTCCGGTGACGTGGGGCGGCCTCCTCGTTGCCTGTCCGGCGCGTCAGTGCGTCGGGGTGCCCAGCGGCAGCGTCGCCGTCGCACTGCCCGCGGCCGTGGCGGTCGCCGAACCGGTGCCGCTCGGGCTCCCCGTCGGGGTGCCCGTCCCGGTCGGGGTGGGCGTGCCGGTCCCGCTCGGGGTGCCCGGCCCGGTCGGCGTCCCGGTCGGGGTCGTGGTCGGGGTGCCGCCGGTCGGCGTCCCCGGGTCGGTCGGCGTACCGGTCCCGCCCGGCGTGCTCGGCGTGCCCGGGTCGGTCGGCGTGCCCGGCACGGCCGGCGGCGTCACCGTGCCGCCCGTGGCCGGCGGGGCCGGCACCTGGTTGGCCGGGCTCGGCGCGATCGGCGTCACGGAGTCCCAGTTCGCCGGGAGGTCGGGCACCTTCCAGGCGCCGCCGGCCTCGTCCGCCGCACCGGTCGGGTCCGGCCGGACGGCGCCGAGGATCGGCATCGAGCCGATCGGCGAGATCTTGATGAACGCCCCGGGCCGCGGCGCCTGCACGATCAGCCCGCCACCGATGTACATCCCGATGTGCGAGGCGTCCTGGAAGTACACCACCAGGTCGCCGGGCCGCAGCTGGTTGAGCGCCACGTGCGGCAGCTGCGCCCACTGCTCCTGGCTGGTGCGCGGGATCGGCCGGCCGGCGTGCAGCCAGGCCTGCGAGGTGAGGCCCGAGCAGTCGTAGGAGTCCGGGCCGGTGCCGCCCCACAGGTACGGCTTGCCCACCTGCGCCAGCGCGAAGGCGATCGCCCCGCGACCCTGCTGGGAGGGCGTGCGCTCGCCCTTGCCGAGCGCCCCGGAGGCGAGGAACGCGAGCTGCGCCTCGTCCGCCTTGGCCTTCTCCAGCTGCTCCAGCTCGGCCCGCTGGGCGCCGGTCAGGGTGGCGACCGTCTGCTCGACGGCGGCCAGGTCGGAGGCGGCCTTGGCCTTGGCCGCGTCCTGCTGGGCGACCAGCGCCTGGGAGGTCTTCAGCGCCTCCTCGGTCTGCTTCTTCAGCCCGTCCAGCGCGTCCCGGTCGCTCTTCAGCTTGTCCAGGAACTCCGACTGCGAGCGGCTGGCCGAGGCGAGCAGCTCGGCGATGACGACCGCCTCGTACGGGTCCTTGGAGAGCAGCAGCTCGGCGTAGGCCGAGGCGGACCCGTTGCGGTACTGCGCGGCGGCGAGCTGGGAGGCGATGTCGGTTCCGGCGTCGACCTGCTTCTGCTGGCGGTCCTGCCGGCCCTGGAGGTCGGTGAGCGAGGTCTGCTGCTCCGCCGCCTTGGCGACGGCGCCGTTGTACTGCTCGGTGGCGGCCTCGGCGCTCTGGTACAGCGCGTGCAGCCGGTCGAGCAGCGGGCCGAGGGTGGCCTTGGCGTCGGCGAGCGGGTCCGCGCCGGCGACGACCTGCCCGGCTCCCGGGTCGGGTGCGGCCCAGGCGGCCGCCGCGCCGACCGGCAGCGCGAGCGCCGCGGCCGCGAGGACGGCTCCGCAGCGCAGTGCCGCCCGTACCCAGGGCCGTACGCGTGCCGTCTCCGCTCTCTGTCCCGCCCCGCCCATGGCTGGTCCTCCCCGCCGCGCACTGCCCCTGTCCCGGCTTCCCGGATCCCGCAGATCCTCCCACGGGTTACTCACCGGAAACAGGGCGCATGCGGACTGGGAGGTTAATTCTCGATTGACCTGTGAGACAGCTCTCAGCAAACCGGGTCGAACCGGCGCGTTCTTCGCTAATGTCCAGTTCAGCGCGCCGTATGTCACCCCGACGAAACCCAGTGGTCACTGCGAGTCAACCATTGGAACCACGATTCCCGACCCAGTTCACCTTCCGTTTACCAAGCAGACCTACGGTCGCGACGTCACCAACGTCCGTGCGACAACTACGACGATTGTTTGGGTATGGAACACATCTCGTTCCTGGTAGCCGTTGTGATCATCACGGCGCTCGCCTTCGACTTCACCAACGGGTTCCACGACACCGCCAACGCGGCCGCCACCGCGATCGCGACCGGGGCCCTTCGTCCGAAGGTCGCGGTCACCATCGCGGCCCTGCTCAACTTCGCGGGCGCGTTCCTGTCCGTGAAGGTCGCCACCACCATCTCCGGCGGCATCGTCAACGAGAAGGCCGGCGTCCATCCCGAGATCATCTTCGCCGCACTGGCCGGCGCGATCCTCTGGAACCTGCTGACCTGGCTGCGCGGCCTGCCGTCCAGCTCCTCGCACGCCCTGTACGGCGGCCTGATCGGCGCCACGATCGTCGGCGTCGGCACGAGCGGCGTCAACTTCGACACCGTGGTCACCAAGATCCTCATCCCGGCCGTCGCGTCCCCCTTCGTCGCCGGACTGGCCTCCTGGGGCGCCACCAAGCTGGCCTACGCGATCACCCGCAAGGGCAACACCGCGACCACCGAGAAGGGCTTCAAGACCGGCCAGGTCTTCTCCTCCTCGCTGATCTCGCTCGCGCACGGCACCAACGACGCCCAGAAGACGATGGGCATCATCACCCTGACCCTGGTCTCGGTCGGCGCCCTGCCGCACGGCGCGCTGCCCCCCACCTGGGTGATCGTCTCCGCCGGCGCGGCGATCGCGCTCGGCACCTACATGGGCGGCTGGCGGATCATCCGCTCGATGGGCAAGGGCCTGGCGGACATCCGCCCGCCGCAGGGCTTCGCCTCCGAGTCGGCCGCCGCGACCGTCATCCTGACCTCCTCGCACATGGGCTTCGGCCTCTCCACCACCCAGGTCTGCTCCGGCGGCATCATGGGCGCCGGCCTCGGCGGCCCGAAGGGCGAGCTGCGCTGGAGCCTGGTCCGCCGCATGGTCTACACCTGGGGCCTGACCCTGCCGGCCGCCGCGGTGGTCTCCGGCGGCGCCGCCCTGCTGGCCGAGCAGGGCAGCTGGGGCGTCGCCCTGGTCGGCGTCGTGCTGGTGGCCGGCGCGGCCGCGATGTGGGTGATCTCCCGCCGCCAGCCGGTCGGCGCGGACAACGTCAACGACGTCGACGTCACCCCGGTCGAGGTCGCACCGGCCGGTACCGCGAACACCCCCACCCCCGCCTCGACCACCGTCGCGGCCTGAGCGCCACCGGCTGAGGAGCACTCACCATGCACATCAAGTGGAACGCCCTGGCCCAGACCGCCGGTCTCAGCTTCGGCATCACCGTCGCCGTGGTCGCCGTCTTCGCGCTCGGCATCCTGGCGCTGTCCCGCCGCGAGGCCGCGGTGAGCGCCGCCGGTACGGGCGAGGGCACCGCCGGAGCCGCGGGCGGCGGGCGGCTGGCCCTGGCCGGCGCGTACGTCTGCTTCGCCCTGTGCGGCGGGGTCGTCCTCTACGGGCTGTCCCTGATCGCCGGCCACTAGCCACACGCGCCACGCACAACGGAACGGGCCGGGGAGTGTCTCCACACTCCCCGGCCCGTTCGCGCATCCCTGCCCGCGGTCGGTCCCGCCGGCCGGTCAGCCCTCCTGGGTGGTCCTCAGCACGGTCTCCCGGATGAAGAGGACGGTGACGAAGGCCAGCGCCGCGAACGGGGCGGCCCACAGGAAGACGGTGCCGACGCCGTGGCCGAACGCGTCCGTCACCAGCGGCACGATCGGGGCCGGCAGCTTGGCCAGGTCCGGGATGCCGCCGCCGGTCGCCGCGGGCGAGGCCGGGACGTGCGCCGCGGCCAGGTTCTCGGCCAGGTAGTGGCCGACCTTGTTGGTCATCAGCGCGCCGAGCGCGGAGACGCCCATCGCGCCGCCCATGGTGCGGAAGAAGGTGACCACCGAGCTGGCCGCGCCGAGCTCGTGCCGGGGCACCGTGTTCTGCACCGCGAGCACCAGGTTCTGGCTGGTCAGGCCGAGGCCGACGCCGGTGATCGCCATGTAGAGGGAGAGCAGCGCGTAGTTCGTGTCGGCCCGGGCGGTGCCCAGCAGGCCGAAGCCGATGGCGAGCAGCGCGGTGCCGGAGACCAGGTAGGCCTTCCACTTGCCGTACTTGGTGATCAGCCGGCCGGCCACCGCGGAGGAGACCGCCAGGCCGAGGATCATCGGCAGGGTCATCAGGCCGGCCATGGTCGGGGACTTGGCGCGGGCCAGCTGGAAGTACTGGCTGAGGAAGGTGGTCGCGCCGTACATCCCGACGCCGACCAGCACGCTGGCGATGGCGGCCAGGGTGACGGTGCGGTACTTGAAGAGGCTCGGCGGGATGATCGGCTCGGCGGCGCGGCGCTCGATCACGACGGCCAGGGCGCCCAGCACCAGGCCGCCGCCGACCATGGCCGCGGTCTGCCAGGACAGCCAGGCGTAGTTCTTGCCGGCCAGGGTGATCCAGATCATCAGCAGGCTGACCGAGGCGGTGATGACCAGCGCGCCCAGGTAGTCGATCTTCGCCTTGCGCTTGACCAGCGGCAGCTTGAGGGTGCGCTGCACCACCAGGATCGCGACCAGCGCGAACGGGATGCCGACGTAGAAGCACCAGCGCCAGCCCAGCCAGGAGGTGTCCACGATGACGCCGCCGATCAGCGGCCCGCCGATGGTGGCGAGCGCGAAGACCGCGCCGAAGTAGCCGCTGTACCGGCCGCGCTCGCGCGGCGGGACCATCGCGGCCAGGCAGATCTGGCCGAGCGCCACGACACCGCCGGCGCCGACGCCTTGGAGCGCGCGGCAGGCGATCAGCTCGCCGGTGTTCTGCGAGAGGCCGGCCAGCGCCGAGGTGCCGATGTAGATCAGCAGGGCGATCTGGAGCAGCAGCTTCTTGCTGACGAGGTCGGAGAGCTTGCCCCAGATCGGGGTGGAGGCGGTGAGGGTGAGCAGGGCCGCGGTGATCACCCAGGTGTACGCGGACTGGCCGCCGTGCAGGTCGGCCAGGATGTGCGGCAGGGCGTTGGAGACGACGGTCGAGGAGAGCACGGCCACGAACAGGCCGAGCAGCAGGCCGGAGAGCGCCTCCATCACCTGCCGGTGCGTCATCTGGGGACTGTCGGCCGCGGCGGCGGTTCCGCTCGCGGCCTCGGTGGTCACGGTCATCTGGGTCCTTCGGCGGGCGGGCGGGATGCGCGGATCATGAAATTTCGTTGCCGTAAGCAACCATAAAACGAGATGGTTGAATAAGGCAACTTTCTTCAAGGGCAAGTAAAACCCGCAGCTACGGGCCCTGTCGCACCGCCGGGGACCGCCCGGTCAGTCGGCCGCCGACTCCCCCAGCACGTCGTTGAAGCGGTGCAGCAGCTCCGCGAAACGGGTCACGTCCTCCGGCGACCAGCCGCCCATCACCTCGCGCACCCGCCGCATCCGGACGCCCTGCGCGGCCAGGTAGCGCCGCCGCCCGTCCTCGGTGAGCGAGACCAGCGCGGCCCGGCGGTCCAGCGGGTCGGTCTCCCGGGCCACCAGGCCCAGCTCCTCCAGCGTCCGGACCTGCCGGCTCACCGTCGCCTTGCCGACCGAGAAGTGCGCGCCGACGTCGGTCACCCGCACCGGCCCGGCCTGCTCGATGTAGCCGAGCAGGCTGTACGCCATCCCCTCCAGCCCGGGGTGCACCCGCCGTGAGAGTTCCGCCACTCTGGCCCGGCCCCGTCGGAACATCAGCGCGACCTCGCGCTCCACCGCCACCAGGGATTCCTCGTCACTCACCGCGCCAGTATCGCGCAGCGACACCGGCGGCGGCCCGGCGCGGCCGGTGCGACAAGCCAACTACTTCATGGTATGAAGTATCGGTTCTGGAAGTACCGTTTTTCCCCATTACACGAGGAGATGTGGATGGCAGCCCCGGGGCAGGGTTTCATCGCCGAACTGAAGAGCGCGGTCACCCCGCGCGCGGCACTGCTCGTGATCGGCGTGCTGCTGCTCCAGCTCGGCTTCATCACCTCCTACATCGGGGCACTGCACAAGCCCGCCCCGCAGAACCTCTCCATCGCGGTGGTCGCCCCGCCGCAGGTCGCCCCCAAGCTGGTCGGCGCGCTGGAGTCGGTGCCGAACGACGCCGTCCGCGCCAGCACCGCGCCGGACGCCGAGACGGCGACCCAGCTGATCAAGGACCAGAAGCTCTACGCCGCACTGGTCGTGGACCCGACCTCCACCCAGGACACCCTGCTGGTCGGCAGCGCCCGCGGCACCTCCGCCGCCAAGGCCGCCGAGTCCATCACCACCGCGATCGACCAGTCCCAGGGCCGTACGGTCAAGGTCCACGACGTGGTGCCGCTCGCCAAGGGCGACACCAACGGCCTCTCCGCCTTCTACCTGGTGATCGGCTGGTGCGTCGGCGGCTACCTGGTCGCCTCGATCCTGGGCATCAGCGCGGGCTCCAAGCCGGCCAACACCCACCGCCTGCTGATCCGCCTCGGCGTCCTCGCGGTGTACTCGGTCGGCGCCGGCGTCCTCGGCACGGTGATCGCCGGGCCGGTGCTGGACGCCCTGCCGGGCTCGGTCCTCGGACTGAGCGCCATCGGCGCCCTGGTGGTGTTCACGGTCGGCGCGTTCACCATGGCGCTGCAGTGCCTGTTCGACATCCTCGGGATCGGCGTCGCGGTGCTGATCTTCGTGGTGCTCGGCAACCCGAGCGCGGGTGGGGTCTACCCGGCGCCGATGACGCCGCCGTTCTGGCGGGCGATCGGCTCCTGGATCCCCAACGGCGCCGGTACCACCGCCACCAAGTCGGTCGCCTACTTCGGCTCCACCAACCTGGGGCTGCCGATCCTGGTCATGGTGGTCTGGGCACTGATCGGCATCGGCGTCGCCCTGCTGGCCGTGCTGCGCGGCCCGCGCTCCGGCGGCCGCGAACTGGCCGCCGCCGAGAGCTGAGCCCCGCACTCCTCCCGCTCGTCACCGAGCCCCCGGCCGCCACGGCCGGGGGCTCGGCCGCGTTGCCGCCGGGCCCCGCCGCTACCCGACCGGGCCCGGGTCGGCCACGACGGCTCGGACGACCCGCACCGCCGCGCCCAGCAGCGGGCCCCGGCGGCCCAGCCGGGAGACCGTCAGCCGCTCCTCCGACCAGGGCCGCACCGTCACCCGGGCGGCCAGCTCGGCCCGCATCGCGGGCAGCAGCCAGGGCGCCAGCCGGGCGTAGCCGCCGCCCAGCACCACCTCGGCCGGGTCCAGCAGGTTGACCGCGCCGGCGGCCGCGGTGCCGAGCGCCGTACCGGCCCCGGCCAGCGCCGCGAGGGCGGCCGGGTCCCCGACCCCGGCGCGGTCGGCGAGCAGGGCCACCCAGTCGCCGCGGGCCCCGGTCAGGCCGGCTGCCCGCAGCACCGCCGCCTCGCCCGCGTACTGCTCCAGGCAGCCGTGCGCCCCGCAGGCGCAGCGGGGCCCGTCGGGGTGGACCGGCACGTGGCCGAACTCCCCGGCGAAGCCGCCCGCCCCGCGCAGCAGCCGGCCGCCGACCACGATCGCCGCGCCGACCCCGGCCTCGGCGGAGACGTACAGGAAGTCCTCCGGGCCCTCGCCCAGCCAGCGCTCGGCCAGTCCGCCGAGGTTGGCCTCGTTGTCCGCCTCGATCGGCAGGTCGGCCAGTCCGCCCCCGGCCGTCCGCAGCGCGGGGCGCAGGGCCGCGGCCAGCGGGACGTCCTGCCAGCCCAGGTTGGCGGCCCGCTGGAGCATCCCGCCGGAGCCGCCGACCAGCCCGGGCACGGCCAGGGTGAGGGCGGCCGGGCGCAGCCCCGACTCGGCGACGGCCTCGTGCAGCAGGTGGGCGAGGTCGGCCATCACGGCGGCGGGCTCGCGGCCGTGGTTGGAGACCTCCCGGCGCCGCCAGGCGCGGACCTCCCCGCGCAGGTCGACCACGCAGGCGCCCAGGTGCCGCACGCCGATCTCGGCGCCGAGGCCGCCGGGCCCGGCCGGGTTGAGGCCGAGGGCGGTGCCGGGGCGGCCGACCTTGCCGCTGGGCGCGGCGGGGCCCTCCTCGACCACCAGGCCGGCGGCGATCAGCTGTTCGGCCAGCGAGGAGACGGCGGCCCTGGTCAGCCCCGTCCCGGCGGCCACCTCGGCGCGCGAGCGCGGCCCGCTCGCGATCGTCCCGAGCACCAGGGCCAGGTTGGCCCGGCGCATCCCCTGCTGGCTGGCGGGCCCGGTCCGGGCGGGGTCGGACTCGTGCACAAGGCTCACCTCGCCCCTTTTACGTCCTTACGGCACATCCCGTGGCATCTCGGGTGCAGCGTAGCCGGGTTCCGGGGGCACCGTCGTCGGCACCGGGACGGGCTCGGCCGGGGCCGTCCCGGCGGGCGGGAAGACCCACCGCCGGATCGCCCAGTAGCGGAACAGCATCGCCACGAAGGTGCCGACGACCATCCCGCTGAGGAAGTCCGCGACCTCCTGCCGGAGCGGGTCGACGTACGGCTCGCGCAGGTCCAGGAGGTACCGGGAGACCGCCAGCGGCACGTCGTTGACGGCGATCGCCACCGCGCTGACCAGGACGAACACCAGCACCTCGCGCCGCCGGCCGTCGGCCCGCAGGGCCCGGAAGGCCCAGCGGCGGTTCAGCACGTACGAGACGACGGTGCCGATCACCGTCGCGACGGTCAGCGCGACCACCGGCTTGTGCTCCAGCACGGTGAACTTGAGCTCGAAGTCGATCACCGTGGTGAGCGCGAAGCAGCCGCTCCCGACCAGCAGGAACTTCACCAGCCGGCGGTGCCGCACCAGGAACGGGCGCAGCCGCTCGGGCACCCGGGCCAGGGCCCGCTGCGTGGGGGACGGCATCTCCGCAGTCTCGCACGCGGGGGTGCCGTCGGCCCCGCAGATCGCCGCGGCCCCGCGGGGCGCCGACGGGCCGCCCGGACCGCCGCTCGGGCGGCCCGGGCGGCGGTCGGAGCGGCGGCCGGGGCGAGCCGGTCAGGCGGCGACCAGCACCGCGGCCCCGGCCGGCTCCAGCGCCAGCTCCAGCACCTCCCGGACGTCCGCCACCGGGTGGACGGTGAGCCGCTCCAGCACCTCGGCCGGGACGTCGTCCAGGTCGGCCTCGTTGCGCCTGGGGATGATCACCGTGGTGACCCCGGCCCGGTCGGCGGCGAGCAGCTTCTGCTTCACCCCGCCGATCGGCAGCACCCGCCCGGTCAGCGACACCTCGCCGGTCATCGCCACGTCGGTGCGCACCTTGCGCCCGGAGAGCAGCGAGGCCAGCGCCGTGGTCATGGTGATGCCGGCGCTCGGCCCGTCCTTGGGGATGGCCCCGGCCGGGATGTGCAGGTGCACGCCGCGGTCGCGCAGCGAGGTGACCGGCAGCTCCAGCTCCGCGCCGCGCGAGCGCAGGTAGGAGAGCGCGATGTGCGCGGACTCCTTCATCACGTCGCCCAGCTGCCCGGTGAGGGTCAGCCCGGTGCCGCCCGTCTCGGCGTCGGCCAGCGAGGCCTCGATGTAGAGGACGTCGCCGCCGGCGCCGGTCACCGCGAGGCCGGTGGCCACGCCGGGGACGGCGGTACGGCGCTCGGCCGGCTCCTGGGCGGACTCCGGCACGTGGTGCGGCCGGCCGATCAGGGCGCGCAGGTCCTCGGCGCCGACCGCGGCGGGCAGCTCGCGCTCGCCCAGCTCGGCCTGCGCGGCGATCTTGCGCAGCACCCGGGCGATCGAGCGCTCCAGGGTGCGGACGCCCGCCTCCCGGGTGTACTCCCCGGCGAGCCTGCGCAGCGCCGGCTCGTCCACGGTGACCTGCCCGCCGCCCAGACCGGCCTTCTCCAGCTGGCGCGGGAGCAGGTGGTCGCGGGCGATGACGACCTTCTCGTCCTCGGTGTAGCCGTCCAGCCGGACCAGCTCCATCCGGTCGAGCAGCGGCCCGGGGATGGACTCCAGCACGTTGGCGGTGGCGAGGAAGACGACGTCGGAGAGGTCGAGCTCGACCTCCAGGTAGTGGTCCCGGAAGGTGTGGTTCTGCGCCGGGTCCAGCACCTCCAGCAGGGCGGCGGCCGGGTCGCCCCGGTAGTCGGAGCCGACCTTGTCGATCTCGTCGAGCAGGACGACCGGGTTCATCGAGCCGGCCTCCTTGATCGCCCGCACCAGCCGGCCGGGCAGCGCGCCGACGTAGGTGCGCCGGTGGCCGCGGATCTCCGCCTCGTCCCGGACGCCGCCGAGCGCGACCCGGACGAACTTCCGGCCCATGGCGCGGGCCACCGATTCTCCGAGCGAGGTCTTTCCCGTTCCGGGCGGCCCGACCAGGGCCAGCACCGCTCCCCCGCGGCGGCCGCCGATCAGCCCGAGCCCCTGGTCGGCCCGGCGCTTGCGGACGGCCAGGTACTCGACGATCCGCTCCTTCACGTCGGCCAGGCCGGCGTGGTCGGCGTCCAGCACCGCGCGGGCGCCGGCGATGTCGTACGCGTCCTCGGTGCGCTCGTTCCAGGGCAGCTCCAGGACGGTGTCCAGCCAGGTGCGGATCCAGGAGCCCTCGGGCGACTGGTCGGAGGAGCGCTCCAGCTTGTCGACCTCCTTGAGCGCGGCCTCGCGGACCTTCTCCGGCAGGTCGGCGGCCTCGACCCGGGCGCGGTAGTCGCCCTCCTCGTCGGCCGGGTCGCCGTTCAGCTCGGCCAGCTCCTTGCGGACGGCCTCCAGCTGGCGGCGGAGCAGGAACTCCTTCTGCTGCTTGGCCACGCCCTCTTCGACGTCCTTGCGGATGGTGTCGTTGACCTCCTCCTCGGCGAGGTGGTCGCGCAGCAGGGCGAGCGCGTACTCCAGGCGGGCGACCTGGTCGGCCTCCAGCAGCACCTTGAGCTTCTGCTCGGCGGTGGCGAAGGGCGCGTAGCCGATGTTGTCGGCGAGCTCGCCGACGCCCTCGATCTGCGCCACCCGGTCGACGATCTGCCAGGCGCCGCGCCTGCGCAGCCACTGGGTGGACAGCGCCTTGTACTCCTTGACCAGCTCGGCGGCCCGGCCGGCCACCGGGGTGCCCACCGAGGACTCCGTGAACGGCGTGGTCTCCACCCAGAGGGCGGCGCCGGGGCCGGTGGTGCCGACCCCGATCCGGACCCGGCGCACGGCGCGCACCAGCGCGGCCGGCTCCCCGTCGGCCAGCCGGCCGACCTGCTCCACGGTGGCCAGCGTGCCGGCCGCTGCGTACGAGCCGTCCACCCGCGGGACCAGCAGGACCTGCGGCTTGCCGGCGCCGGTGGCGGCGGCCCGGGCGGCCTCGACGGCGGCGCGCACCTCGGTGTCCTTCAGGTCCAGCGGGACGACCATGCCCGGCAGGACGACCTCGTCGTCGAGCGGCAGCACGGGCAGGGTGAGCGGTGTGGACGTCGATGCCATGATCTCTCCCCAGTCAGTGAACTTGAGTCGACCTGACTAAGGCTTCACAGGCGCCGGATGTTCCCGGCCCCCTGTTCGCCGTGAGCGAACAGGAATCGGCGGGGAAAGCGCGGCACCCGACTTCGTCAAAAGAGCACCGGACACGCCTCGAAAAGTCCCGACGGGGAGCCCCGCGAGTCCGGGGAGGTCCGACCGGGCGACAGCGTAGACGCGCCTAACGCACAGGCGTCAGCGCGCCGCACGCACCCGCGCGGGCGCACCGCCCGCGGCCGTCGCGGCGGCCGGGCGCGGCCGGGGCGGGCGCCGCTCGGCCCGGCGCAGCCAGCGCCACAGCGCGACCCCGGTCAGCACCGCGGCCGGGTGCCCCACCCCGGTGATCACGTCCTTGTCGGTGGCGATCTGCTCGGCGATCATCAGCCCGGCGCCGCCCAGCGCGAGCAGCCGCCCGCGCCAGGAGAGCAGCCCGGCCACCGCGCCCAGGCAGGCGAGCACGCCGTAGCTGACCCCGATGTCCAGGTAGTCCATCGCCTCGGGCGCCATCCGCCCGGTCTCCACCGCGGTGATCACCACGCCCTGGGAGAGCAGTGTCGCCGCGACATGCCCGGCCGCGAACACCGCCGCGGCCCGGGCCGGGCCGACCCTGCGCTCCAGCGGGGCGAGGGTGAGGGCGAATCCCCACAGGTACGGCATCCACACCTCGCCGGCCACCCAGAACCCGCTCAGCACAAGGGCGCGCAAAGGATGCTGGAGCAGGTTGTGGCCGTCCGAACTGGAGGCCTCCTGCAGACGCTGGACGAGTTCCGGATCGGCGAGCCGGGCGAAGGTCGTGGTGGCTCCCACGACGGCGAGGTACCCGAGCGTGAAGGGCGTCCTCCGGGGCGTCGGCACCCGTTCCAGCAGCCATTCCAGGACGCCGGTGCGCAGCCCGAGGCGGAGCATTCCGTACGGCGCCCCCGCACTCCCGCACCCGTCGGCACCCCGCCCGAGTCCCGCCATGCCGCCTCCGCTCCACGCCGCAGCCACCGGCTCCCCGCCGGATGCCCAACGTACCGGCGCGCGCCGCGGATTCCGCCCGGCCGGGCGCTCACGTGGCCACGGTACGTCGAGGTTCTGAGAGGCACCTGAAAGAAGCCCGTGAAGACCGTCGCCGTAGCGGACCGCCGGATTCCCGACATTGGTCCAGACCTTCTCCCCATAAACGGGGCACCAGGGCCTCTGACCGGCGACTTGGCGTCAACTGCACTGCATACGTACCGTTACGCAGAGAAAATTCGACGGGTAAGGTATCGGCCCGTGCCCACTCGTGCAGTGGGTCCGAGGGCGGCCCGACAGCCGGCCCACGGGCCGGAAACGTCCGGTCCACCTGCCGGGAAGCATCCGCTGTCCGTACGCTGCGAAGTGCGCGGGAGAAGTGGGCGGCCGACCATCCGTCCTCGGCTCCCGATCGCGCGACGGGACGGCGGACCCGGCACAGTCCACGACGGAACAAGACTACGAGCGGAGCCCCGCCATCCCCACAGGTGGCCGGCCCGCAGCCCTGGGGGCGGTGGCGTGACCGTGACAGAGATTCAGCAGGACAACCACAACGCCGGCGGCACTGTGAGCAGCCAGCGCAGAGTCCTGGTGGTGGAGGACGAGCCCACGATCGCCGAGTCGATCGCCGCCCGGCTGGGCGCCGAGGGCTTCAAGGTCGCCGTGGCCCACGACGGCCCCGGCGCGGTCGACGGCTTCCACACCTGGCAGCCGGACCTGGTGGTCCTCGACATCATGCTGCCCGGCTTCGACGGCCTGGAGGTGTGCCGCCGGATCCAGGCCCAGCGCCCGGTGCCGGTGCTGATGCTGACCGCCCGCGACGACGAGACGGACCTGCTGGTCGGCCTCGGCGTCGGCGCGGACGACTACATGACCAAGCCGTTCTCGATGCGCGAACTGGCCGCCCGCGTCAACGTCCTGCTGCGCCGCGTCGAGCGCGCCCAGCAGGCCGCCCGCACGCCCGCGCTGGGCAGCCTGCGGTTCGGCGAGCTGGAGATCGACCACGTGCAGCGCCGGGTCCGGCTGGCCTCGGGCGACGTCCACCTGACGCCGACCGAGTTCGACCTGCTCGCCTGCCTGGCCGCCCAGCCGCGCGCCGTGCTCACCCGCGAGCAGCTGCTGGCCGAGGTCTGGGACTGGACCGACGCCTCCGGCACCCGCACCGTGGACAGCCACGTCAAGGCGCTGCGCCGGAAGATCGGCGCCAGCTGGATCCGCACCGTCCACGGTGTCGGATACGCGCTGGAGGCCCCGCTCTCCTAGGGCCCTCCTCGGGCGACGGGCCACCGGGGGGCCCGCAGCCCGGACGACGCCGTGCCACCACGCGGGCCGACACCGCGGGGACCACAAGGAACCGATGACCTTTCCACAGCAACGCAACGGGGAATCCGCCGACACGCGGCCGCAGAACCTGGCCGCCCGTGCCGCCCGCCGGGTCTGGGCCGACATCCGGCCGCTCGACCCGGTCCGCTCGATCAAGGGCAAGCTCACCCTGCTCGTGATCGTCTCCGTGTGCCTGGCCACCGGGATGGTGGTCGTGGCGATCCGGTCCGAGACCCAGATCCGGATCATCATGGTCTTCTCCATGATCGCCTCACTGCTCTTCATGCAGTTCCTCGCGCACGGGCTGACCGCCCCCCTGCGCGAGATGACGGCCGCCGCCCGCGCGATGGCCTCCGGCGACTACAGCCGCCGGGTCGAGGTGAACTCGCGCGACGAGATCGGCGAGCTGGCGGCCGCCTTCAACGCCATGGCCGCCGACCTCCAGGCCGCCGACCGGCACCGCCGCGAGCTGGTCGCCAACGTCTCGCACGAACTGCGGACGCCGATCGCCGCGCTGCGCGCCGTCCTGGAGAACGTGGTGGACGGCGTCGTCCAGCCCAATCCGGCCACCCTGGGGGCGGCCCTGGAGCAGACCGAGCGGCTCGGCCGCCTGGTCACCCACCTGCTCGACCTCTCCAAGATCGACGACGGCGTGGTCGCCCTGGACGCCCGCCCCTTCGAGGTGCGCGAGTTCCTGGACGGCGTGCTGCGCGGGGTCACCGTGGACGGTGCGACGGCCGGCGGCGCCTTCTCCCGGCGCGGGGACGTCCGGCTGGCCCTGGAGGTCAGCCCGACCGGCCTGACCGGCGTGGCGGACCCGGAACGGCTCCACCAGGTGGTCGCCAACCTGGTCGACAACGCCTGCAAGCACTCCCCGCCCGGCGGCACCGTGACGGTGCGGGCGAGGCCGGAGGGCGAGGAGGGCGGCCTGCTGCTGGAGGTCGAGGACGAGGGCCCCGGCATCCCGCCGGCCGACCGCTCCCGGGTCTTCGAGCGGTTCAGCCGCAGCGGCACCGCGACCGCCGCCGGGCCGGGCTCGGACGGCGGCACCGGACTGGGCCTGGCCATCGCCCGCTGGGCGGTGGACCTGCACGGCGGAC
This sequence comes from Kitasatospora sp. NPDC058184, assembly GCF_042883725.1. Lineage (NCBI taxonomy): Bacteria > Bacillati > Actinomycetota > Actinomycetes > Kitasatosporales > Streptomycetaceae > Kitasatospora > Kitasatospora sp. NPDC058184. The sequence goes on along the minus strand of NZ_JBHVVE010000004.1, from coordinate 298,220 downwards.
GGATCGCGGTGGCCGAGTCCCCGCGCGGCTGCCGGATCGAGGTCCGGCTGCCCGCACGGCGTCAGAGCGACGGTCGGGACATTTGTCACAGATCCGACACAGCGGTCTACGAAGATCGTTAGAGGATTTGGCCGGGTTTTTGTCCGCTTTGGCCCCGGTATGCCCCCTGTTCGGCGCTGATCGGTTCCCCTCAGATACGGCTTTCTAACGCACTTTTTCAGCCAAAGTGCAGGTCAGCACTGTGATCTGGGCGACGCCTGGGCCCCGGGGACTGCGCGATCACTGGTCAGGGGCGTAGCCTTAATCCCCGCTGTCCAAACATCCCAAAAGGAAGCGGAAGAGGGCGGTTGCCGCCGTGTCGCCACAGTCCCCTGAAACCCCCAACAGCTCGGCAAGCTCCACTGGCTTCGGCCCCAATGAGTGGCTCGTCGACGAGATCTACCAGCAGTACCTCCAGGACCCGAACTCGGTCGACCGAGCCTGGTGGGACTTTTTCGCCGACTACAAGCCCGGTACCGAGGTGACCCCAGTGACCCAGGCCGCGACCCAGGCCGGCCCCGCGCCGACCCCTGCCGCTGCCCCCGCGCCCGCCGTCGCAGCCGCTGCTCCGGCCGCGCCCGCCGCCGCTCCGGCGCCGGCCGCCCCGGCTCCGGCTCCGGCCGCCGCCCCGGCTCCGCTCGCCGCCGCGCCCGCCGCGCCCCCGGCCCCCAAGGCCGCCGCCCCGGCGCCGGCCGAGCCCGCTGCCGCCGCCGGCCCCGAGCTGATCCAGCTCCGCGGCCCGGCCAAGGCCGTCGCCACCAACATGGACGCCTCGCTGGAGGTGCCGACCGCGACCTCGGTCCGCGCCGTGCCGGCGAAGCTGTTGATCGACAACCGCATCGTCATCAACAACCACCTGCAGCGCGCCCGCGGCGGCAAGGTCTCCTTCACCCACCTGATCGGCTACGCCCTGGTCCAGGCCATCAAGGCCGCCCCGGGCATGAACTACAGCTACAAGGTGGAGAACGGCAAGGCCTTCCTGGTCAAGCCGGAGCACGTCAACCTCGGCCTGGCCATCGACCTGGTCAAGCCGAACGGCGACCGCCAGCTGGTCGTCGCGGCCATCAAGAAGGCCGAGACGCTCGACTTCTTCGGCTTCTGGCAGGCCTACGAGGACATCGTCCGCCGGGCCCGCGCCAACAAGCTGACCATGGACGACTTCACCGGCGTCACGGTCTCGCTGACCAACCCCGGCGGCATCGGCACCGTGCACTCCGTGCCGCGCCTGATGCAGAACCAGGGCACCATCGTCGGCGTCGGCGCCATGGAGTACCCGGCCGAGTTCCAGGGCTCCGCCCCGGAGACCCTGTCCCGGCTGGGCGTCTCCAAGATCATGACGCTGACCTCGACCTACGACCACCGCGTCATCCAGGGCGCGGCGTCCGGCGAGTTCCTGCGCGAGATCCACCGCCTGCTGCTCGGCGAAAAGGGCTTCTACGACGAGATCTTCGAGTCGCTGCGGATCCCGTACGAGCCGGTCCGCTGGGCCACCGACGTCGCCACCACCCACGACGACGAGGTCAACAAGACCGCGCGCGTCATGGAGCTGATCCACTCCTACCGGGTCCGCGGCCACCTCATGGCCGACACCGACCCGCTGGAGTACAAGCAGCGCAAGCACCCCGACCTGGACGTCACCACCCACGGCCTCACCCTGTGGGACCTGGAGCGCGAGTTCGCGGTCGGCGGCTTCGGCGGCCAGAAGATGATGAAGCTCCGCGACATCCTCGGCCTGCTGCGCAACACGTACTGCCGCACCGTCGGCATCGAGTACATGCACATCCAGGACCCGAAGCAGCGCAAGTGGCTGCAGGAGCGCCTGGAGAAGCCGTACGCGAAGCCCGAGCGCGAGGAGCAGCTGCGGATCCTCCGCCGCCTGAACTCGGCCGAGGCCTTCGAGACCTTCCTGCAGACCAAGTACGTCGGCCAGAAGCGCTTCTCGCTGGAGGGCGGTGAGTCGCTGATCGCGCTGCTGGACGCGACCATCGACTCCGCCGCCGAGCACCGCCTCGACGAGGCCGTCATCGGCATGGCCCACCGCGGCCGCCTGAACGTGCTGGCCAACATCGTCGGCAAGCCGTACGGCAAGATCTTCGGCGAGTTCGAGGGCAACCTCGACCCGAAGTCGATGCACGGCTCCGGCGACGTCAAGTACCACCTGGGCTCCGAGGGCACCTTCACCGGCCTGGACGGCGAGACCATCAAGGTCTCGCTCGCCGCGAACCCCTCCCACCTGGAGACGGTCGACCCGGTCGTCGAGGGCATCGCCCGCGCCAAGCAGGACATCCTGGACCAGGGCGGCACCACCTTCCCGGTGCTGCCGATCCAGGTCCACGGCGACGCGGCCTTCGCCGGCCAGGGCGTCGTCGCGGAGACCCTGAACATGTCGCAGCTGCGCGGCTACCGCACCGGCGGCACCGTGCACGTCGTGGTGAACAACCAGGTCGGCTTCACCGCCGCCCCGGCGTCCTCGCGCTCCTCGATGTACTGCACCGACGTGGCCCGCATGATCGAGGCCCCGATCTTCCACGTGAACGGCGACGACCCGGAGGCCGTGGTCCGCGTCGCGCGGCTCGCCTTCGAGTTCCGCCAGGCGTTCCACAAGGACGTGGTGATCGACCTCATCTGCTACCGCCGCCGCGGTCACAACGAGGCCGACAACCCGTCGTTCACCCAGCCGCTGATGTACGACCTGATCGACAAGAAGCGCTCGGTGCGCAAGCTGTACACCGAGGGCCTGATCGGTCGCGGCGACATCACCATGGAAGAGGCGGAGCAGGCGCTCCAGGACTTCCAGGGCCAGCTGGAGAAGGTCTTCGCCGAGGTCCGCGACGCGGCCCAGGCACCGGCCGACGCCACCGCCGGCAAGCCGCAGGCCGACTTCCCGGTCAGCATCCAGACCGGCATCTCCCAGGAGATGGTCAAGCGGATCGCCGCCTCGCAGGTCAACCACCCGGACTGGCTGACCGTCCACCCGCGCCTGCTGCCGCAGCTGCAGCGCCGCGCCGCCTCGGTCGAGGACAACACCATCGACTGGGCGATGGGCGAGACCCTCGCCATCGGCTCGCTGCTGATGGAGGGCCACCCGGTCCGCCTGGCCGGCCAGGACAGCCGCCGCGGCACCTTCGGCCAGCGGCACGCCGTCCTGATCGACCGCAAGACCGGCGAGGACTACACCCCGCTGCAGTACCTCACCGAGGACCAGGCCCGCTACACCGTCTACGACAGCCTGCTGTCGGAGTACGCGGCCATGGGCTTCGAGTACGGCTACTCGCTGACCCGCCCGAACGCGCTGGTCATGTGGGAGGCGCAGTTCGGCGACTTCGTCAACGGCGCGCAGACCATGGTGGACGAGTACATCGCCTCCGCCGAGCAGAAGTGGGGCCAGCACTCCGGCGTCACCCTGCTGCTGCCGCACGGCTACGAGGGCCAGGGACCGGACCACTCGTCCGCCCGTCCGGAGCGTTTCCTGCAGATGTGCGCGCAGGACAACATGACGGTCGCGATGCCGACCCTGCCGTCGAACTACTTCCACCTGCTGCGCTGGCAGGCGCACAACCCGCACCACAAGCCGCTGGTCGTCTTCACCCCGAAGTCGATGCTGCGTCTGAAGGCCGCGGCGAGTGCGGCGGAGGAGTTCCTGTCCGGCTCGTTCCGCCCGGTCATCGGCGACTCCACCGTCGACCCGGCGCAGGTCCGCAAGGTGGTCATCACCGCCGGCAAGTTCTACTACGACCTGGCGGCGGCCCGCGCCGAGCGCGGCGTCACCGACACCGCGATCGTCCGGGTCGAGCGGCTCTACCCGCTGCCGGTGGCCGAGCTCCAGGAGGAGCTGGCCCGCTACGGCGACAACGTCCAGTTCGTCTGGGCGCAGGAGGAGCCGGCCAACCAGGGTGCCTGGCCGTTCATCGCGATGAACCTGGTCGACCACCTCCAGGTCGTCATCGGCCGCACCGGCGGCGACGCCCGTCTGCGCCGCGTCGCCCGTACCGCCGCCTCGTCCCCGGCGGTCGGCTCGGCCAAGCGGCACGCCGCCGAGCAGCAGGCGCTGGTCGAGGAGGTCTTCGCGCTCTGACGAGCCGAAGCCCGACGCTCTCCACACCCGCGGCCCCGTCCTCCCCACCGGGAGGGCGGGGCCGCGGGCGTTCGCCGGGCCACCACCGGTACGACGGCCGACCGGCCCGGACTATCCTGACCAGGTCAATCCCCACCGGACCGGAGCGAACCGTGTACTTCACCGACCGAGGCATCGAGGAGCTGGAGAACCGGCGCGGCGAGGAGGAGGTCACCCTGGGGTGGCTGGCCGAGCAGCTGCGCACCTTCGTCGACCTCAACCCGGACTTCGAGGTCCCGGTCGAGCGGCTGGCCACCTGGCTGGCGCGGCTCGACGACGAGGACGACGAGTGACCCGGTGACGGCCGCCGTGAGGCCCGGGAGGCAACCGCCTCCCGGGCCTCGCGCGTGTCCGGGGCGCGGAGGAGTGCGGAGGAGTGCGGAAGGGTGCGGAACCCCGGGGGCCTCGTAGGGGAGGACTCGGGGACGGGTCGGGGACGGATCGGGGTCGGGTTCGGGGGTCGGGGCGCTTGACTCTGCCAGCACGCGATATATCGTCTTTAGAAGAGAACGCGATACATCGCGATCGACAACGGGAGGCGACGGACATGAGCCAGTGGACGGTCGAGGGCACCGAGAGGATCACCTTCGACGAGCCGGTGCGCGCGCTGCACGTGCGGACCATCGAGGGCACGGTGAACGTGGTGGCGGCCGACGGCCCGACCCGCCTGGAGGTCACCGAGCTGGCCGGCGAGCCCCTGCACGTGACCCTGGTGGACGGCGTCCTGACGGTCACCTACAAGGACATCCACAGCTGGGGCGAGTTCGGCGACCGGCTCAAGTCGGTCGGCTCGGTGAAGGACCTCTTCGGCTCCTTCAAGCGCAAGCGGATCGCCGCCGTGACGGTGACCGTCCCGACCGAGGTCGAGGTCAAGGTCGGCACCGTGTCGGCCGACACCACCGTCAGCGGCGTCAGCGGGCACGTCTCGGTGCAGAGCGCCAACGGCGACACCACCCTCGCCGGGGTCACCGGCCAGATCGAGGCCGGCACCGTCACCGGTGACGTGGACGCCCACGCGGTCGGCGGCCGGCTCAAGGTCAACACCGTCTCCGGGCAGCTCACCGTGATCGCCGGCACCGCCGACCGGGTCCAGGCCAACACCGTCACCGGCGCCGTCACCCTGGACCTCGACGTGGCCGGCGAGACCGACGTCAAGGTCAACACCGTCAGCGGCGCCGTCGTGATCCGGATCCCCTCGCTGGCCGACGCCACCGTCGAGGCCGGCTCCACCAGCGGCGACGTCTCCAGCACCTTCGAAGAGCTCCAGATGAGCAGCACCTGGGGCGCCAAGAAGATCTCCGGCCGCCTCGGCGAGGGCCGCGGCAGCCTCCACGTCACCACCGTCTCCGGCGCGGTCACCGTGCTGCGCCGCCCCGAGGCGGAGGAGGACGGCCCGGTCGTGGTCAAGGAGCTCCCGGCCGGCCCGGGCACCCCGAACCTCACCAAGGAGGCCTGAGATGACCCCTGTGTTCGGCCACGGCCGGCTCCGCCTCTACCTGCTGAAGCTGCTGGACGAGGCCCCGCGCCACGGCTACGAGGTGATCCGGCTCCTGGAGGAGCGGTTCCAGGGCCTGTACGCCCCCTCGGCCGGGACGGTCTACCCGCGGCTGGCCAAGCTGGAGCAGGAGGGCCTGGTCGCCCACAGCACCGAGGGCGGCCGCAAGGTGTACCGGCTGACCGACGCCGGGCGCGCCGAACTCGAAGCCCGGCAGGTCGAGTTGGACGAGCTGGAGGTGGAGATCCGGGACTCCGTGGCGCAGCTCGCCGGGGCGATCCGCGAGGACGTCCGGGACAGCGCCAAGGACCTGCGCGAGGAGCTGTGGAACGCCGCCCGGCAGGCGCCCGGGCCGGAGCGCACCGAGCCCGGCGACCCGTGGGCCGGGCCCTGGGGCGACAACGAGTCCTGGCAGCGCGCCAAGGAGGAGTTCGCCCAGTTCAAGCAGCAGGCCAAGGAGCAGGCCAAGCGCGCCCGGGAGCAGGAGAAGGCCGCCAAGGCCAAGGCGAAGGCCGCCGAGGCGGAGGCCCGACGGCTGCGCGAGCAGGCCAAGGCCTCGCGCACCGCGGCCCAGCAGGAGGCGCTGCGGATCAAGCGCCGGGTCGAGCAGCAGGTGCGCGAGCACGCCGCGAAGGGCGACTGGCCGACCGGGCTGGCCGAGGGCCTGTCCGAGCTGACCAAGGGCCTGGCCGGCCTGGCGGACGCGGCCCGCTGGGGCCACGGCGCGGAGGAGCCGCCCGCCGAGCCCGCCGAGCGGGTCACCGTGACCAGGATCGACCTGGACAAGGACGGCTCCGACACCCCGGCCGACCTGCCGCCGTGGGCCGCCACCGACCCGGCCGGGGACCCGGCCCGCGAGCTGGAGCGGCTGCTCGACCGCTTCCGCGACCAGGTCCGCGACGCGGCCCGGGACGGCGGGGTGAACGCGGACACGCTGGCCGAGGCCCGTACGGTGCTGGGCGCCGCGGGCGAGCGGCTGAAGCGGCTGCTCGGCTGAGCCCGGAACGGCTCCTGCGGCCCGGTGCCCCCGTCACGGGAGGCACCGGGCCGCCGCACGCCCGCGGGCAGGCGTCAGGGGGTGGGGCTCCGTCAGGAGCGGGGTGCCGTCAGGGAGTGAGGACGATCTTCCCGAAGACGTCGCCCTCGGCGAGCCGGGCGAAGCCGTCCCGGGCCTCGGCCAGCGGCAGCACCGAGTCGATCACCGGCCGGACCCCGGTGTTGGCGCAGAACGCGAGCAGCCCGGCCAGCTCCTCCTTGGTGCCCATGGTCGAGCCGACCACCCTGAGCTCCAGGAAGAAGATCCGGTTCAGCTCGACGGAGCTCGGGTTGGTGCCGGAGGTGGCCCCCGAGATGACGATGGTGCCGCCCGGGCGCAGCGACTTCACCGAGTGCGACCAGGTCGCGGCGCCGACCGTCTCCAGCACCGCGTCCACCCGCTCGGGCAGCCGGGCGCCGCTCTCGAAGGCCGCGTCGGCACCGAGCTCCACCGCCCGGGCCCGCTTGGCCTCGTCCCGACCGGTGACCCAGACCCGCAGGCCGGCCGCCTTGCCGAGGACGATCAGCGCGGTCGCCACGCCGCCGCCCGCCCCCTGCACCAGGACGGTGTCCCCGGGCTTGACCCCGGCGTTGGTGAACAGCATCCGGTAGGCCGTCAGCCAGGCGGTGGGCAGGCAGGCGGCCTGCTCGAAGCTCAGCCCGGCGGGCTTGGGCAGCAGGTTCCAGGTGGGCACCGCGACCCGCTGGGCGAAGGTGCCCTGGTAGCGCTCGGTCAGGATGGACCGCGGCTCGTCCGGGCCGACCCCGTGGCCGCTCTGGCCGATCACCGAGTGCAGGACCACCTCGTTGCCGTGCTCGTCGACGCCGGCGGCGTCGCAGCCGAGGATCATCGGCAGCCGCTCGGCGGGCAGGCCGACCCCGCGCAGCGACCACAGGTCGTGGTGGTTGAGGCTGGCGGCCCGGACGGTGACCACGCTCCACCCGGGGCGGGCCTGCGGCTCGGGGAGGTCGCCCAGCTCCAGCCCGCTCAGCGGGTCGGCGGCGTCGGTACGTGCGGCGTAGGCAGCGAACATGCCCCGGACGATAGCCGCGACGGCCGGGGCCGGGAACCACGCGGAGGTGTGACGCGTGTCCCGGCTGCTGCTCCCCCGCTCGCCTCCGGGCGCTCGGGGGGACGCGGGGGAGCGGCCGCCGTGGCGGGCGCGCTCCCCCGATCACCTCGTCAGATCCGGGCGACGCCCTCCGCCCGGGCGGCCTCGGCGACGGCCTTGGTGACCGCCGGCGCGACCCGCTCGTCGAACGGCGAGGGGATGACCTTCTGCGGCGTCAGCTCGTCGGCCACGACGCCGGCCAGCGCCTTGGCGGCGGCCAGCTTCATGCCCTCGGTGATCCGGGAGGCGCGGACCTGGAGGGCGCCCGCGAAGATGCCCGGGAAGGCCAGCACGTTGTTGATCTGGTTCGGGAAGTCGCTGCGGCCGGTGGCCACCACGGCGGCGTACTTGTGGGCGACCTCGGGGTGGATCTCCGGGTTGGGGTTGGCCATCGCGAAGACGAACGCGCCCTCGGCCATGGTCGCCACGACCTCCTCCGGCACGGTGCCGCCGGAGACGCCGATGAACACGTCGGCGCCGGCCATCGCGTCGGCCAGCGAGCCCTTGAGACCGGTGCGGTTGGTCCGCCCGGCGATCTCGGCCTTGACGTCGGTGAGGTCGCCGCGGCCCTCGTACACCACGCCCTTGCGGTCGCAGACGGCCACGTCGCCGATGCCGGCCGCGACCAGCATCTTGGCGATGGCGATGCCGGCCGCGCCGGCGCCGGAGATGACGGCCCGCAGCGAGCCGATCTCACGGCCCGTCACCTTGGCGGCGTTCCACAGGGCCGCGGTGGTGACGATCGCGGTGCCGTGCTGGTCGTCGTGGAAGACCGGGATGTCCAGGGCCTCCTGGAGCCGGCGCTCGATCTCGAAGCAGCGGGGCGCGGAGATGTCCTCCAGGTTGACGCCGCCGAAGGAGGGCGCCAGCCGGACCACGGTCTCGACGATCTCGTCGACCCCGGTGCAGTCGAGCGCGATCGGCACCGCGTCCACGCCGCCGAACTGCTTGAACAGGATGGCCTTGCCCTCCATCACGGGCAGCGAGGCCTGCGGGCCGATGTCGCCGAGGCCCAGCACCGCGGTGCCGTCGGTGACCACCGCGACGGTGTTGGACTTCCAGGTGTAGTCGTTGACCAGCTCCGGCTGCTCGGCGATGGCCGTGCAGACCCGGGCGACACCGGGGGTGTAGGCGAGGGACAGGTCGTCCGCGTCGCGCACCGGGACGGTCGCCCGGATCTCCATCTTCCCGCCGCGGTGGAGCGCGAAGACCGCGTCGACCGGATCCTCGGTGTCCTGGGTGCTGCTGTGAATGATCTCCGCTGCCACGATGACCTCTTCGTCATTGATCTGGCGAGGACGCGCGGCCGACGGGCAGGGCGACCCGTCCGGAAACCGGAAACCGGGTACGCCGAAGCGGACCCGGGGTCGGGGTCGGGGCGCTGCCGTCGGGCGGCGCCCTCGGATGAGGGTTGTATGGGGTCTGTGTTGTCCGCGTTGTGCTTCCGGGCCGAGCGTAGGTCGGAGGAAGGCATCGCACCTATGCCTTTTCGTCCTCGTCACGTACGGTTCATCGCCGCGCTGTCGCGTCACAGGGGCCCGGCGGCGGAAGCGCCGGGCTCCGGCGGCGGCAACGGCATGAGCGCACGCGCACCCGCAGGAGTGAACACAGGCCGAAGGGGATCCGGTGCCCCGGATACGGAGCCGCGTGAGGACTTCCGTTCCCGGGCACCCCGAGCCTGTCGGGGCTCGTCGGCCTGGTTCGAGCGTTCGGGGGTCACCCGGTACCGAATTCTGACACACCCGCCGCCGGGCCCGGCAGGGCGGGATGGCAGGATCGCTTGTCCGCCATTTCGCGTACACCCGTGCGACACCGTGGCGGCCCCACCTCCCTCCCTCAGGAGCCGCCCTCATGCCGCACGTCCGCCACGCCCTCCGTCCGGTCCCGGCCGGCGCCGCCCTGGCCGCCGCCGGAGCCCTCCTGCTGACCGGCTGCGGCGGCGGGCAGGCCGCCCCGGGCGACCCGGTCAAGGACCTCCGCGGCAAGCTGCCGAAGGCCCAGCGGTCGGCCGGCGCACTGCGGGTCGGCATGGACGTCAACTACGCCCCGGTGGAGTTCCGCGGCCCGGACGGCAAGCCGACCGGCCTCGACCCGGACCTCGCCGCCGCCCTGGGCCGGATCCTCGACGTGCGGGTCGAGTTCGTCGACACCCCCTTCGACAAGCTGGTGCCGAACCTCCAGGCCAAGCAGTACGACGTGGCGATGTCCGCGCTCAGCGACACCCGCCGGCGCCGGGACGCGGTGGACGAGACCGGCAAGCCGACCGGCCCGGGCGTGGACTTCGTGGACTACTTCATCGCGGGCACCTCGATCGTCGTCCCGAAGGGCAACCCCAAGGGGATCAGGGGCCTGGACGACCTGTGCGGCAAGACCGTCGCGTTCCAGCAGGGCACCACCCAGGACGAGATCGTCACCCGCCAGGTCGGCGTCTGCACCCGGGCCGGCCGCCCGCTGACCCCGCACAAGCTGGACAGCGACACCAAGGCGCTGGCCGAGGTCGCCTCGGGCGCCGCCGCGGCCGGCCTGAACGACTACCCGGTGGCCGCCTACGCGGCGAAGACCACCGACGGCGGCGCCCGCTTCGAGGTGACCGGCGGGCAGTCCACCTCCAACCCGTACGGGATCGCGGTGCGCAAGGACGACGGGCCGCTGCGGGACGCGCTGGCCGGGGCGATCGACCAGCTGATCCGCAGCGGCGAGTACGACAAGATCCTGGCCAAGTGGAACGTCGGCGCCGGCGCGGCGCAGAACGCGGTGGTCAACGGGGGCATCTGAGGCGGGGGCGGCGGGCCTCCGGGGACGGCACGGACCGATCTGCATACTTATGCGCAGAGTGACAGGGGCGCGGAATAAGTCCGAATAGCGGACAGCGCGACCCCTCGTTATCCGATTTTGATCTGGATGAGGGCCACCTGACTGTCATCAGATGGCAGGATTCCCCCCATCTCGGATCGAGCCGGCCACTGGTCGAGGCCGTCCGGTCAACGTCCACCTCGGCGGAGGGTGGCGGAAGCAGTACCTCGTACAACCCCGGACGGCTCCCCCGCGCCCGGGCAACTGCACGACCCGGCCTGCACGTACGACGACGTACGGCGACACGCACCCGTACCGAGCCGCGCGGCTCGCCGTTCCGGTGCGCCGCTCCCGCGGCGCGCTCCGCCCGACCTCTCTCCCCCAGGATGGAGATCCCCCTCATGACCACCCGTACCCAGCGCAGCCGGCTCTTCGCAGCCGGTGTGGTCGCCGCCTCGGTCTCCCTGGTGCTGACCGGTTGCAGCAGCAGCAAGAGCGAGAGCAGCGGCGCCCCCAACGCCTCCGCGACCGTCAACGAGGTCAAGGCCGACCCCAAGCTGGCCGGGCTCGTCCCGGACGACGTCAAGGCCGCCGGCAAGCTCCTGGTCGGCGCCGACGCCTCGTACGCGCCGGACGAGTTCAAGGACGACAGCGGCAAGGTCATCGGCATGGACGTCGACCTGGCCAACGCCATCGCCGCCAAGCTCGGGCTGAAGGCCGAGGTCCAGGACTCCGGCTTCACCGCGATCATCCCCGGCATCCAGTCGAACAAGTTCCAGCTCGGCATGTCGTCCTTCACGGACAACAAGGAGCGCGAGCAGATCGTCGACATGGTCACCTACTTCAACTCCGGCAGCGCCGTCGCGGTGAAGAAGGGCAACCCGGAGAAGATCGACCCGAAGGACCTCTGCGGCAAGAAGGTCGCCGTCCAGACCGGCACCACCCAGGCCGACGAGATCAAGGACACCCGCGACCCGGACTGCGCCAAGGCCGGCAAGCCGGGCGTCCAGAACGGCGGCGACAAGTTCGACCTCCAGACGGACGTCACCAACGCCGTGGTCTCCGGACGCGACCAGGCGATGATGGCCGACTCCCAGGTCGTCGACTACGCGATCAAGCAGTCCGGCGGCCAGCTGGAGAAGGTCGGCGAGACCTACGGCGTGGCCCCCTACGGCGTCGCGCTGGCCAAGGGCTCCAAGCTCACCCCGGCCGTCCAGGGGGCCGTCCAGTCGCTGATCGACGACGGCACCTACAAGCAGATCCTCGCCAAGTGGGGGGTCGAGTCCGGCGCCATCACCACCTCGACCGTCAACGGCGCCGTCAGCTGACCCTCGTCCGCTCCATCTTCTCCCCCGAGGCCACACCGTGAACTCTTTGGACAAGGGGACGGCGGAGCAGGGCCGGCCCGAGACCATCAAGGCCGTCCCCGTCCGCCACCCCGGACGCTGGGCCGGCGCCGTCGTCATCGCCGTACTCGCGGCGATGCTGGTGAGCGCCCTCTTCACCAACCCCGCTTTCAAGTGGGACATCGTCGGTCAGTACCTGTTCCACGACAGCATCATGCACGGCCTGCTGGTGACGCTGGAACTGACCGTGCTCGCCATGCTCATGGGTGTGGTCGGCGGCATCGTCCTCGCGGTGATGCGCCTGTCCCCGAACCCGCTGCTGGCCGGCGTCGCGTGGGTCTACATCTGGATCTTCCGCGGCACCCCGGTGCTGGTGCAGCTGGTGTTCTGGAACTTCCTCGGCCTGATCTGGGCCAAGCTGTCGATCGGCGTCCCGTGGGGCCCGGAGTTCTGGTCCGAGCAGACCAACGTGCTGATCCCGACCTTCGTCGCCGCGCTGCTGGGCCTCGGCCTCAACGAGGCCGCCTACATGGCGGAGATCGTCCGCGGCGGCATCCAGTCGGTGGACGAGGGCCAGACCGAGGCCGCGCACGCGCTCGGCATGAGCCGGTTCCAGACCATGCGCCGGATCGTCCTGCCGCAGGCCATGCGGGTGATCATCCCGCCGACCGGCAACGAGACCATCTCGATGCTGAAGACCACCTCGCTGGTCTCCGTGATCTCCCTGGAGGAGATCTTCCGGGCCGGCCAGGTCATCTACTCCCGGAACTACCAGAACATCCCGCTGCTGATCGTGGTCAGCCTCTGGTACCTGTTCTTCACCTCGGTGCTGACCATCGGCCAGTACTACATCGAGCGCCACTACGCCCGAGGTTCCAACCGCACCCTCCCGCCCACCCCGCTGCAGCGGCTGCGGAGGCTGTTCGCCGGGAAGCCCGCCCCCAGGACGACCGCCGACGTCGTCCCGGGGCTCGAGGGAGGTGGTCACGTATGACCGATCTGACCAAGTCCCCCGCCGGCGGCGGCGCGTCCGGCGAGCCGATGGTCCGCGCCGAGAACGTGCACAAGTCGTACGGCCTGGTCGAGGTGCTCAAGGGCATCGACCTGGAGGTCAGGCAGGGCGAGGTGTTCTGCCTGATCGGCCCGTCCGGCTCCGGCAAGTCGACCTTCCTGCGGTGCATCAACCACCTGGAGAAGATCAACGGCGGCCGCCTCTGGGTGGACGGCGAGCTGGTCGGCTACCGGCAGAAGGGCGACCGGCTGCACGAGCTCAGGGACCGCGAGGTCGCCCTCAAGCGGCGCGACATCGGCATGGTCTTCCAGCGCTTCAACCTGTTCCCGCACATGACCGCCGTCGAGAACGTCATGGAGGCGCCGGTCCAGGTCAAGGGCGAGAGCCGGGCCGACGCCCGCGAGCGCGGGATGGCCCTGCTGGAGCGGGTCGGCCTCGCCGACAAGGCGAAGAACTACCCCTCGCAGCTCTCCGGCGGCCAGCAGCAGCGCGTGGCGATCGCCCGCGCGCTGGCCATGAAGCCCAAGCTGATGCTCTTCGACGAGCCGACCTCCGCGCTCGACCCGGAGCTGGTCGGCGACGTCCTCGACGTCATGCGCGGCCTCGCCGAGGAGGGCATGACCATGGTGGTCGTCACCCACGAGATGGGCTTCGCCCGCGAGGTCGGCGACGCGCTGGTGTTCATGGACGGCGGGGTGGTGGTCGAGTCCGGCAACCCCCGCGAGGTGCTCACCGACCCGCAGCACGAGCGCACCAGGGCCTTCCTCTCCAAGGTGCTCTGAGCCCGTACGCCCGGCGCCCGGCAGGCCACTCCTGCCGGGCGCCGTCGTTTTCCCCGCCCGGGTAATAGGCTGGAGGCAGTCAGCCCGTTACCGACCCCCCTGGAAGGACCCCTGTGGAGCTCGCCGCCTACGCCGATCTCGCCGTCCGGCTGGTGAACACCGAGGAGCCCGAGCGCGGCACCGACTCGCTGACCTCCGTGGAGGCGGTGCGCGGTCTCTTCTCCGACTCCTCGCGGGCCCGCTCGCTCGCCGACGAGTCCGACGTGCCCCGGCTGCGGGCGGTGCGGACCCGGCTGCGCGGGGTCTTCGAGGCCGCCGCCGGCGGGGACGAGATCCGCGGCGTCGACCTGCTGAACAGCCTGCTGATGGAGTACCCGGTCAGCCCGCTGATCTCCGGGCACGACTACCTGGACGACGCCGGGCGGCCGCGCTGGCACCTGCACCTGGCCGACAACTCCCCCACCGCCACCGCCCACTTCAGCGCGGTCGCCTGCATGGGCCTGGCCGTCCACCTCACCGAGCTGGGCGCCGACCGGCTCGGCATCTGCCAGGCCGCGCCCTGCCGCAACGCCTACCTGGACACCTCGACCAACCGCTCCCGCCGCTACTGCTCGGACCGCTGCGCGACCCGCGCCAACGTGGCCGCCTACCGGGCCCGCAAGCGCCTGGAGGCGGAGGCGGCGGCCCGGGCGTAGCGGCCCGCTAGACCTCCTCGACCCAGGCGCCGAGCCGGCGGGCCAGGCCCGGCACCCGGGCCAGCCGCGGGGTGAGCAGCAGCCGCTCCAGCCGGCGCCCCGGCGCCAGCCAGACCGGGCTCGGGCGCAGCCGCAGCAGCACCCGGCCGAGCACCAGCTCGTCCGGGACGGCGCCGTAGCTGCGGCTGTCGCTGTCCACCGGGCGGTTGTCGGAGAGCAGCCACCAGCCCGTGGCCCGGCGCTCGGCGGCCCGCTTCACCACCAGCAGGTCCTGCTGGAAGGGGTGCCGGAAGACCACCACCGCGCCGGGCCGGATCGGCGCGCCGTAGCGGACCAGCAGCCGGTCGCCCTCGCGCAGGGTCGGGACCATCGACGGCCCCGCCACGTCGACCAGCCCGAACGGCAGCGCGCCGCCCGGGCCGCGCTCCCCCGCCCCGGCGCCCTCCGCTCGCGTGCTCCGCGCCACGACTCCTCCTCCCGCCCCCGCTCGCGCCCCCAGTCTGCCGTACGGACCGCCGTCCGTCCGATGTCCGGATTGCGCCGGTTCCCGGTCCGTCTTTCGCCCTAGGCCCACCGCCCGATCGCGAAACCGGGAGGGCGGAAGGGTAATCTCGGGCGCGGGAAGACGATCTAAGGAAGGACTCCCATGTTCTCTCGTCTGTTTGCACCGCGCGCCACCGTCCACGCCCACTGCGACCTGCCCTGCGGCGTCTACGACCCCGCGCAGGCCAAGCTGGAGGCCGAGTCGGTCAAGGCCACCCAGGAGAAGTACCAGGCCAACGAGGACCCGCACTTCCGCGCCCGCGCCGTCATCATCAAGGAGCAGCGCGCCGAGGCCGTCAAGCACCACATCTCGGTGCTGTGGAGCGACTACTTCAAGGCCCCGCACTTCGAGAAGTACCCGCAGCTGCACCAGCTGATCAACGACACCCTGAAGGCCGCCTCGGCCGCCAAGGCGTCCACGGACCCGGCCACCGGCCAGGCCCTGCTCGACCTGATCGCCCAGGTCGACAAAATCTTCTGGGAGACCAAGCAGGCCTGAGCCTGACGCGTCGCCACCCGACCGCCCCCGTCCGCACCGCCGGACGGGGGCGGTCGTGCGTTCACGTCCGACCCGGCTCGGTAAGGGTTGCCTGCCCTGAGTGGCTGTTATGCTGCCAGGGCGTCCGAGGGGGAAGTCCGGTGCGAATCCGGCGCTGACCCGCAACGGTGAGCACGGCCCGTACCCGCCCGTACGGCCGCGCCAGCCCGATCGCCCTCGGCCGCCGACCTCCCGACAACTCGCCGCGGACTGCGAGGGGAACGGCGCCCCGGCACGCCCCCGGCCCGCGCCCGCCCCGGCGCGCTCCCGGCCCGAGGCAAGGCGCACCCGTGAACCGCGCACCCGTCAACCGTGCAGTCGGCCCGCCCGCTCGCCGAATACCCGTCGTCCCGCTCGCCGCCGGACTCGCCGCCGCCCTGCTGCTCTCCCTGGTCTGCGGGGTCGCCCTCGGCTCCTCCGGGCTCGGCCTGCCCCGGGTGCTGCGGCTCCTGGGCGCCGGGCTGACGGGCGGCCGGCTGGAC
Organism: Kitasatospora sp. NPDC058184; assembly: GCF_042883725.1. Lineage (NCBI taxonomy): Bacteria > Bacillati > Actinomycetota > Actinomycetes > Kitasatosporales > Streptomycetaceae > Kitasatospora > Kitasatospora sp. NPDC058184. Next base: position 282,234 of record NZ_JBHVVE010000004.1, on the reverse strand, counting down.
GCGGACGAGGCGGCCGCGTACGCGATCGTCTGGGAGATCCGGCTGCCGCGCACCGTGCTGGCCGCCGTGGTCGGCGCCGGGCTGGCCGCCTGCGGGGTCGCCGTCCAGGCCCTGGTGCGCAACGCGCTGGCGGACCCCTTCGTGCTCGGCATCTCCTCCGGCGCGGCCGTCGGCGCCAACGCCGTGATGCTGTTCGGCGCCTTCGCCTCGCTCGGGGTGTGGGCGATCTCCGCCTCCGCCTTCGGCTCCGCGCTGGCCGCCATGACCCTGGTCTACGTCGCGGCCCGCACCGCGTACGGGCTCACCCCGCTGCGGCTGGTGCTCACCGGCACCGCGCTGTCCTACGGCTTCTCCGCCGCCACCACCCTGATGGTCTTCGCCGCCGACCGCGGCGAGGCCGCCCGGGACGTCATGATGTGGCTGCTCGGCAGCCTCGGCGGCGCCACCTGGGGCAAGGTGCCGATCGCCGCCGTCACCGTGCTGGCCGGGCTCGCCTACCTGGCCTGCACCGCCGGGCGGCTGGACGCGCTCGCGATGGGCGACGAGACCTCCGCCTCGCTCGGCGTGGACCCGGACCGGCTGCGCCGCGAGCTGTTCGTGGTGACCGCCGCCGTCACCGGCACCGTGGTCGCGGTCAGCGGAGCGATCGGCTTCGTCGGGCTGCTGATGCCGCACCTGGCGCGGATGCTGGTCGGCGCCGGGCACCGCCGGGTGCTGGTGGTCGCGCCGCTCGCCGGGGCGCTGCTGCTGGTCTGGGTGGACATCGCCTCGCGCACCCTGCTGGCGCCCGCCGAACTGCCCGTCGGGGTGTTCACCGCGGTGCTCGGCGTGCCCGCCTTCCTGGTGATGATGCGCCGCCGCGGCCAGGCCTTCGGAGGTGCCCGGTGACCGCGACGACCGACCCGACCCCGGTGCACGCCCAGGACCTCGCCGTCGACGGCGTCTCGGTGGAGCTGGCCGGCACCCGGCTGGTCCACGAGGTGAGCCTGGCGGCCGCCGCCGGACAGGTGGTCGGCCTGATCGGCCCCAACGGCAGCGGCAAGTCGACCCTGCTGCGCTGCGTCTACCGGGTGCTGAAGCCGGCCGGCGGCGTGGTCCGGCTGGCCGGCGACGACCTGCACGCCCTCACCGCCCGCGAGAGCGCCCGCCGGGTGGCCGCGCTGACCCAGGAGCACTCCGCCGAGTTCGACTTCACCGTCGCCGAGGTGGTCGCCATGGGCCGGCTGCCGCACCGCCGCGGCTTCGGCGCCCAAGTCGACGGGGACGAGCGGCGCTGCGCCGAGGCGCTGCGCAAGGTCCGGGCCGGGCACCTCGCCGAGCGGGGCTTCCTGAGCCTGTCCGGGGGCGAGAAGCAGCGGGTGCTGTTCGCCCGCGCGCTGGTCCAGGAACCGCGCCTGCTGGTGCTCGACGAACCCACCAACCACCTCGACATCGCGCACCAGTTGGAGGTGCTGGCGCTCGCCCGCGAGGCCGGTCCGACGGTGCTCACCGCGCTGCACGACCTCAACCTGGCGGCGGGCCACTGCGACCTGCTGTACGTCCTGCGGGACGGCCGGATCGTCGCCTCCGGGCCGCCCGACGAGGTGCTCCGACCCGCCCTGCTGGCCGAGGTGTTCGGCGTCCGGGGCACCCCGGTGCGCCACCCGGAGACCGGCGCCCTCCAGCTGCTCTTCGACCGCCTCCCCTGACCCCCAAGGAACTCCCGTGCGCACCAAGGCCGTTGCCGCCACCGCCCTGCTCGCCCTCGGACTCGTCGGCTGCGGCGCCGAGATCGCCCCGAAGGAGGCCGCCACCGCCTCCGCCCACTACCCCGTGACGGTGGACAACTGCGGGGAGAAGCTCACCTTCGCGCAGAAGCCCGCCCGGGTGGTGACCAACGACGTCAACATCACCGAACTGATGCTCTCGCTCGGCCTCGCCGACCGGATGGCCGGCTACGTGATGCCCGACGACAAGGGGAAGATCGACCAGGTCGCCTGGAAGGACGGCTACCAGCAGACCACCTGGCTCTCCAAGAAGATCCTCACCAAGGAGATCGCGCTGGACGCCAAGGCCGACCTGGTCTTCGCCGGCTGGCACTACGGCTTCGACGAGGGCAGCGGCGTCACCCCGCAGGCCTTCAAGGCGCTCGGCGTCGACTCGTACGTGCTCAGCGAGTCCTGCCGCAGCGGCAAGGGCACCGAGCGCGGCGTGATGGACCCGCTGGAGGCGCTCTACACCGACCTGGCCAACCTCGGCGAGATCTTCGACGTCAAGGACCGCTCCGACCAGCTGATCGCGGACTTCAAGGCGCGGATCGCCGCCGTCCCGCAGCCCGAGCGCCGCCCCTCCGTCTTCCTGTACGACAGCGGGCAGGACAAGCCGTACACCGCCGGGAAGTTCGCCGCCGCCAACGAGATCATCGCCAAGGCCGGCGGGACCAACATCATGGGCGACCTCGCCGACAGCTGGGTCACGGCCGGCTGGGAGAGCGTGGTGCAGCGCGACCCCGAGGTGATCGTGATCAACGACTACGCGACGCCGAAGGCCGAGGAGAAGCGGAAGTTCCTGACGTCCTTCCCGCCGCTGGCCGACGTCGCCGCGGTCAGGAACGGCCGGATCTTCGTCATGGACTACGTCGACCTGGTGGAGAGCCCGCGCAACCCGGCCGCGATCAGCGCGCTGGCCGCCTACCTGCGCACCGTGCCGGCCCCCTGACCGGCCCGGATCCCGCTCCTCCGGGTCCGGGCGGCCGCGGGCGTACGCTCAAGGTACGAGCCGACGGAACCCGACCGGAGGAGCGAGATCATGACCACCACGACGGCCCCCGCCGCCTTCGACACCCGCGCACTGCGCGAGGGCATCGAGCGCCGCGACGCCGAGGCCCTCCTGGCGCTCTACGCGGAGGACGCCGAACTGCGCATGGTCGACCGCAAGACCCAGCCCAGCCACCCCCTGGTGATGCACGGGCGGGAGGAGATCGGCGCCATGCTGGACGACGTCTACGGCCGCGAGATGACCCACACACTGGAACAGGTGGTCGTCCAGGGCGACCACGTCGCCTTCCTGGAGTCCTGCCGGTACCCGGACGGCGTCCGGGTGCTGATGTCCTCGATGGCCGGTCTGCGGGACGGCCGGATCATCGACCAGACCTCCCTCCAGGCCTGGGACGAGACCGGTCCCGAGCAGTAGGCTCACGGACATGATCCGCACCGCCGTCGCCACCGACGTCCCCGTCGTCCACGCCATGATCCGCGAACTCGCGGAGTACGAGAAGGCCCTGCACGAGGCGAAGGCCACCGAGGAGCAGCTGCACGAGGCCCTGTTCGGCGAGAACCCGGCCCTGTTCGGGCTGATCGCCGAGGACGACGCCACCGGTGAACCGGTCGGCTTCGCGGTCTGGTTCCGCAACTTCTCGACCTGGCGCGGCACCCACGGGATCTACCTGGAGGACCTGTACGTCCGCCCGGAGGCGCGCGGCGGCGGCCACGGCAAGGCGCTGCTGCTGGAACTCGCCCGGATCGCCGTCGAGCGCGGCTACTCCCGGGTCGAGTGGTCGGTCCTGGACTGGAACCAGCCCTCGATCGACTTCTACAAGTCGATCGGCGCGGTGCCGATGGACGAGTGGACGGTGTACCGGCTCTCCGACGGGGCGCTGGCCGCCGCCGGGCAGCGCTGAACGGCTCCCGGGAGTCCGGGGAAAGGGTCTGCCACCCTGCGTCGCAATGCCTTACCATGAGTAACTCCCGAACCGGGGTGCGGAAGGCAGAGCGATGGCGGATCCGCGGCGCCGGGCCCCCTTCGGGGGTAGCAAGCGGTAACAAGCGGGGTACCAAGAAAGCACAGCGCGCCACCCAGGAGGCAAGGGTGTCCCAGATCGACGGCGATCTCGGCGTTCAGGACTTCGTGGAGGTCCGGCTGCCCGCAGCCGGGGCCTACCTCTCCGTCCTGCGAACAGCGACGGCCGGGTTGGCGGCCCGGTTGGACTTCACGCTCGACGAGATCGAGGACCTGCGGATCGCGGTCGACGAGGCCTGCGCCATCCTGCTCCAGCAGGCGGTGCCCGGCTCCGTACTGTCCTGCGAGTTCCGGCTGGTCGGCGACTCGTTGAAGGTCACCGTCTCCGCCCCGACCACCGACGGCAAGGCTCCCGAACGGGACACCTTCGCCTGGACGGTGCTCTCCGCCCTGGCCGGCGAGGTCGACTCCTCGGTCGCCGAGGACAGGACCGTGACGATCAGCCTGCACAAGAAGCGCGGCGGGTCCCCCTCCCACTAGTCGGGCGCCGGACCGCACCGCACGACCGAGCAGCACCGAGCAGCACCCGCGCAAGGGCCGTCCGCCGCTCCCCCGCTCAGGGGACCGACGGACGGCTCCCGGTACCGCCACCCACGCGGTACGACCAACGAGACGATTCCGGGGCCACCGGCCCCGGTGCTCCCGGAACGGAACGGGGGAATGGCCGTGAGTGATCTGGACCGTACCGGCCTCGCGACGGCGGGACCTGCCGTACCGACCCAGGCGAGCGTTCCCGGCCTCGCCGCCAACGACGAAGCGCACCCGAAGGACGCCCAGCGGATGAGCCACCCCACCGAGCCGACGTCCGAGCCGACGCCTGCCTCCGCGCCCCCGCCGGACCCGGTGGACGAGACGGCCCCGGCCGTCGGGACGGAACCGGCGGTCGAGGCCGACCCCGCGGTCGAGGCCGAGTCGACGGCCGAGGTCGAGCCGCACGTCGCCCTGCCCGCCCAGGGCTCGCACCGCACCGGCGCCCCGGACCGGGAGGCCGCCCGCGCGCTGTTCGTCCGGCTGTCCGCACTGCCCGAGGGCTCCCCGGAGCGGGTCGAGCTGCGCAACCAGCTGGTGCGGATGCACATCCCGCTGGTCGAGCACCTGGCCCGGCGCTTCCGCAACCGGGGCGAGCCGCTGGACGACCTGACCCAGGTCGCCACCATCGGCCTGATCAAGTCGGTGGACCGCTTCGACCACGAGCGCGGGGTCGAGTTCTCCACCTACGCGACGCCGACCATCGTCGGGGAGATCAAGCGGCACTTCCGCGACAAGGGCTGGGCGGTGCGCGTCCCGCGCCGCCTCCAGGAGCTGCGGCTGTCGCTCACCACGGCGACCAGCGAGCTCTCCCAGCGGCACGGCCGCTCCCCCACGGTGCACGAGCTGGCCGAGCACCTGGGGATCTCCGAGGAGGACGTCCTGGAGGGCCTGGAGTCCGCCAACGCGTACTCCACGCTGTCCCTGGACGTGCCGGACAGCGACGACGAGTCGCCGGCCGTCGCGGACACCCTGGGCGCGACCGACGAGGCGCTGGAGGGCGTCGAGTACCGCGAGTCGCTCAAGCCGCTGCTGGCCCAACTGCCGCCCCGGGAGCAGAAGATCCTGGTGCTGCGGTTCTTCCGGAACATGACCCAGTCGCAGATCGCCGCCGAGGTGGGGATCTCCCAGATGCACGTGTCCCGGCTGCTCGCCCGGACGTTGGCCCAGCTGCGGGAGAAGCTCCTGGTGGAGGAGTAGGACTGACGCTCCTTCAGCCTCCCGGCTTGAGGCTCCCCGGCTTCAAGCCGCCGGCTTCAGGCTCCCGGCTTCAGGCTCCCGGCGGCCCTGTACCCCTAGTCCTCGGACGGGGCGTACAGGGCCGCCGTCGACTTCGGGTTCAGCAGGCAGCCGATGCCCACCAGGCCGAGCGCGCCGACCAGCACGCCGACCGCGATCATCGCGCCGCCGCTCTCGGCCATGTAGTAGCCGACCGGCAGGCAGATCGAGTTGGTCAGCACCGCCGGACTGCGGCCCCAGCGGCGCTCCTTGAGCAGGGCGCGGGCGGCCAGCACCGGCAGCACCCCGAGCAGCACGATGACCGCTCCGCCGAACTCGTTCAGGGCCAGCTGCTTGGACTGGCCGGACAGCGCGGCCACCATGTCCCAGACGCCGACGACGGCCAGCGCGGCGCCCGCCAGGGCCGTGATGGCGGCGCCCAGGGTCAGGGAGGCCGGGCGGCCGGATCCGGCCGAGGGTACGGGTGCGGAGGTTTCTGCGGTCACTCCAGCAGGGTAGCCGCCGGTTGCTCCGTACCGACCCGTAGGCTTTCCCCATGCGCGCTCTCCTGGTCGTGAACCACAAGGCCACCACCACCAGTGGCCGGACCAGGGACGTCCTGATCCACGCCCTGCGCAGCGATCTCAAGCTGGAGGTCGCCGAGACCCGCTACCGGGGCCACGCGCGCGACCTGGCCCGCGAGGCGGCGGAGGACGGCACGGTCGACCTGGTGGTGGCGCTGGGCGGGGACGGCACCGTCAACGAGGTGGTGAACGGGCTGCTGGCGCACGGCCCGGGCGAGAAGGTCCCGCGACTGGCCGTGGTGCCGGGCGGTTCGACCAATGTGTTCGCCCGCGCGCTGGGCCTGCCCAACGACCCGGTGGAGGCCACCGGCGCCCTGCTGGACGCGCTGGAGCACGGCCGGGAGCGGCCGATCGGGCTGGGCAAGGCGATGACCGACGGGCTGCCGGACCGCTGGTTCACCTTCACCGCCGGCCTCGGCTTCGACGCCGGGGTGGTCGGGCGGGTCGAGGAGCAGCGCCGGGCCGGGCGCAAGTCCACCCACGCCCTGTACGTCGGCCAGGCCCTGCGGCACTACTTCACCCAGCGTGAGCAGCGCCGTTCCGGCCCCGTCTCCCTGGAGCTGCCTGGCCACGAACGGGTTCCGGGCCTGGTGCTGTCGATAGTCAGCAACACCTCTCCCTGGACGTTCCTCGGCAACCGTCCGGTCTACCCCTCACCGCTCGCCTCCTTCGACACGGACCTGGACGTCTTCGGCATCACCCGGATGACGGCGTTCGGCACCGCTCGAACGGTCCGTCAGATCCTGCGGTCGTACACGACTTCGAGTGACGGCGCCCCTCCCAGCGGCCCCTCCGGGAAGCACGTCGTCTCCTATCACGACGTCAGACACTTCACCTTGGTTTCGGAGGAACCGGCCCCGTTCCAGGTCGACGGGGACCATCTTGGAGACAGGAGTCGCGTCAGTTTCACAGGCGTACGGCGGGCACTGCGTGTGATTGTGTGACTGGAAGGGGGGTTCCTCCTTCTTCTCGAACGCACAAGCCCCCTTCACTCCATAGAAGTACTGGCTGTGAGCTAGGCGACACCGAAGAATCCAAAATTCCTCCCCGAAGGGGGTTGTATCCGAGCCCGAGGTTTGCGAACCTCTACATGGCGATCGGGACACATCGCAGCGACGGCAACTCCGGAACCACAGGAGCGCCGACCGCGGGGTGTCCCTCGAATCGCCGAATCCCCCCCAGCACAGACCACCCGGGCCCGACGGGCCTTTGGTCTCTTTTGCTGTTGCGGGATTCGTGAAAGCGTTCACATTCACAAGCCATTCGATTATGCCGATCGGGCCACCCCCCGCGGCAGGAGGAGTTGGACGACCATGGACTGGCGCCACCGCGCTGTCTGCCGCGAAGAGGACCCCGAGCTGTTCTTCCCGATCGGGAACACCGGTCCTGCTCTGCTGCAGATCGAGGAAGCCAAGGCCGTGTGCCGCCGCTGTCCGGTGATGGAGCAGTGCCTCCAGTGGGCGCTCGAGACCGGTCAGGACGCCGGCGTCTGGGGCGGCATGAGCGAGGACGAGCGCCGCGCGATGAAGCGCCGTGCAGCCCGCAACCGCGCCCGCACCGCCTGATCACCCGGCGATCACACGCCGTAGTACCAGCAGTGACCGCAGTACCGATCGACACATGATCAAAGGCTTCCCTGCACCTCCTGGTGAAGCCTTCCGCACCAAGGACCTCGCCCAGCCAGGTCCCGCGACACCGGACCCGCCCAAGCACTTGATACTGTTCACTTAGAGCAATATCGTGGAGCTGTGGCGCTCACCGTGTGCAACGCACCGGCGAGGTGTCGCACCACCCAGAGCCCCCGCTCCGGCCGACTCCCCCCGACGGCCGGAACGGGTTGAGAGGCCCTGTCGACCCACCCCCCCCGGTCGACAGGGCCTCGTTTCTGTTTCCGCAACCCGTTCCGCACCCCGGCGTGTGGGTGCGCGCACCCGGCGCTTCCGCCGGACGCACGCCCCCTCCACGCACCTGTGCGCATCCCCGCGCAACGGTTTCCCCGCGGCCGCGACCGCGGCGGACCGGGATCTCAGCGGACGGGGATCTCCAGGATCACCTTCGTACCGCCGTTCGGGCCGGCCACCATGTCGAAGGTGCCGCCCAGTTCGCCGGTGGCCAGCGTCCGGACGATCTGCAGCCCGAGGTTGCCCGCCGTCTTCGGGTCGAAGCCCTCCGGCATGCCGCGGCCGTCGTCCTGCACCGTGATCAGCAGGTACTCCTCCGGCCGGGCGCCGCCGTTCCAGGTGTCCGACCAGCCCTTGCCGGTCGCCGGGGCCCGCCCGCGCAGCGCGCTGACCTCCAGGTTCCCGGAGGCGGTCGGACCGAACGCGTGCTCCAGGGCGTTCTGGAGCAGTTCGGTCAGCACCATCGACAGCGGGGTGGCCACCTCTGCGGAGAGGATCCCGAAGCTGCCGGTGCGGCGGGTCGCCACCCGGCCGTCCTGGGTCAGCTCCATCGCCATCGCCAGCACCCGGTCGGCGATCTCGTCGAAGGCCACCTGCTCGTCCAGCGCCTGGGAGAGCGTCTCGTGCACGATCGCGATCGAGCCGACCCGGCGCACCGCCTCGTCCAGCGCGGCCCGGGCGGACTCCGACTCCATCCGGCGGGACTGCAGCCGCAGCAGGGCCGCGACGGTCTGCAGGTTGTTCTTCACCCGGTGGTGGATCTCCCGGATGGTGGCGTCCTTGGTCATCAACTCGCGGTCGCGGCGGCGCAGCTCGGTCACGTCCCGGCAGAGCACCAGCGAACCGGTCAGGGTGCCCTTGGGCTTGAGCGGGATCGCCCGCAGGGTCACCACTCCCCCCTGCGCCTCCACCTCGGTCTGCCGGGGTGCCCAGCCGCTCGCCAGCTTCACCAGCGCCTCGTGGACGGCCGAGCGGGACGGCGGGGCGAGGTCGGCGGTGGCCCGGCCGAGGTGGCTGCCGACCAGGTCGGTGGTGAGGCCGAGGCGGTGGTACGCGGAGAGGGCGTTGGGGCTGGCGTAGGTGACCACGCCGTCCGCGTCCAGCCGGATCAGGCCGTCGCCGACCCGGGGGGCCGCGTCCATGTCGGCCTGCTCGACGCCGGGGAAGGGGAAGGAGCCGGCCGCGATCATCTGGGCCAGGTCGGAGGCGCTCTGCAGGTAGGTGAGCTCCAGCCGGCTGGGGGTGCGGACGGTCAGCAGGTTGGTGTTGCGGGCGATCACGCCCAGCACCTTGCCCTCGCGCCGGACCGGGATCGACTCGACCCGGACCGGGACCTCCTCGCGCCACTCCGGGTCGCCCTCGCGCACGATCCGGCCCTCGTCGAAGGCGGCGTCCAGCAGCGGGCGGCGGCCGCGCGGGACGAGGTGGCCGACCATGTCGTCCTGGTAGGAGGTGGGCCCGGTGTTGGGCCGCATCTGCGCCACCGAGACGTAGCGGATGCCGTCCCAGGTGGGGATCCACAGCACCAGGTCGGCGAAGGAGAGGTCGGAGAGCAGCTGCCACTCCGAGACCAGGTGGTGGAGCCATTCCACATCGGCCCCGGTGAGGGTGGTGTGGCGGCGGACGAGTTCGTTCAGCGAGGGCACATGGCGAGGGTAGCGCCGCCGGTCCGGGCGGGGCGCGCCAGGCCTCCCGCCGGGTCCGGACACCCCCTGAGTTGTTTAGACCAATTTTCCGGGAGGCCTGGACAACCGAGATTGGTCTAGTCCACAATGGAAGGGCACCAAGGAGAGGTCCCCGCGCAACTGCCCTGACCGCGCGCGGCCCCTCCTCGGTCGGACGCCGCAGATCGAGGACCCCGCACAGTTCTCGATCCCATCTGGCGCCCGACGACAGCTCCGGGCTGCGGTGCCGCATGGGTTGAGGGTCCCGTGTCGGCGCCGTGGCCCGTAGTGTTTTCCACCCCCGGAACCATGTCTCCGCCGCTCAACGAGCCGGCCCCGGTCCACAATCCGTGGACCGGGGCCGGCTCGCGTGCGGGACGGGCTACCGCGTCTCGGTGACCTTGGCCAGGGCGCGCGGGGCGTCCGGGTCCTGGCCGCGGGCGATGGTGACCTCGTAGGCCAGCAGCTGCAGCGGCAGGATCTCCAGGATCGGCTGCACCTCCTCGGGCACGCCGGCCGGCAGCGCGAAGCCGGCCGAGGCGGCGTCCACCTGCGCCTGCTGGCCGACCACCACCAGGTCCGCGCCGCGCCCGCGCAGCCGGTCCAGCACCGGCTGGAGGGCCTCGCCACCCTTGCCGTCCGGGACGATCGCGATGACCGGCGAGACGTTGTCCACCATCGCCAGCGGGCCGTGCAGCAGGTCGGCGCCGGAGAACGGGGTGGCCGGGATGTAGGTGGTCTCCATCAGCTTGAGCGCCGCCTCGCGGGCGGTCGGGTAGCCGTAGCCGCGCGAGGTGATCACCAGGCGCTGGGCGAAGCGGTAGCGCTCCGCCAGCGCCTTCACCTCGGCCCGGCGGGACAGCACCCCGGCGGCCAGGCCCGGCAGCTCCTTGGCGGCCGCTCCGTCGCCCCCGCGCAGGCCCTCGACCAGCAGGTAGAGCGCCAGCAGCTCGGCGGTGTACGTCTTGGTGGCCGGCAGCGCCTTCTCCGGGCCGGCCAGCACGTCGATGTGGAACTCGGAGACCTCGGCGAGCGGCGAGGCGGCGTTGTTGGTCACCGCGAGCGTGACGGCCCCGGCCTCGCGGGCGGCCTTGGTGGAGGCCACCAGGTCGGGCGAGCCGCCGGACTGGCTGACGGTGACGACCAGGACGTCGGTGAGGTCCGGCTTGGCGCCGTACGCGGTGGTGGTGGACATCGAGGTCAGGCCGGCCGGCTTGCCGAGCAGGATCTCGATCAGGTACTTGGCGTACAGCGCGGCGTTGTCGGACGTGCCGCGCGCGGTGAGCAGGACGAAGCGCGGGCGGCGGGCGGCGATCTGTGCGGCGACCTCGCGGATCTTCGGGGCACCCTCGTCGAGGATGCGCTGGAGGACGGCCGGCTGCTCGGCCATCTCCGCCGCCATGATCCGGCCGGGGACGGGAACGGTCTGCGGGTCGGACATCTGGGTCTGCCTCCGGTGAGACGGTTCGACCCCGCTCGGGCGGCTGCCCGGCGGGGACCTCCAGGCGGCGAGTCCGCACACTCGCTGCGGTCCTTCGTCCCACGATCCTACGGGCGCGCCCGCCGCCGGGCACCTCCGTCCGCACACCCGCGCGCCCCGCGCGCACGCCCACCCGCGCACCCCTCCGCACACCCCTCCGCACACCCCTCCGGACGCCCTTCCGACGACGGGACGGGCATCCGGAGACGGGCGCGACGGGAGGTCAGGACGCCTTGTTGATCAGCTGGTCGATCGCGGCGTCGGCCTCCTTGGTGGCCTGGTCCACCGACTTGCCCTTGAGGATCGAGGTCAGCATGTCCGGGATGATCTTCTGCTTCTCGACCGCGCCCCAGCCGGGGGCCAGCGGGGTGAACCAGGCGTCCGGGACGGCGTTGGCCGCGGCGGCGGTGCTCGGCTTGCTCTTCAGCGGGTTCAGCTGGGTCAGGTTGTTCGGCAGGATGTCCTTGTCGGCCAGCGCCTGCTCGGACTTGGTGCTGGTGAACATCCGGATCCAGTCGGTGGCCAGCGCCACCTGCTGGGACTTGGCGGTGACGGCGAGGTCGGAGCCGCCGATGAAGGTCGGCAGCGGCTTGCCGTCCGGGCCGGGCATGGTGGCCACCTTGACGGCGTCCTTGAGGCTCGGGTCGCCGGTGACCGGCGCGGTGACGCTGGCCGCCTCGTAGCCGTTGCCGTAGAAGGACGCGGCGTGCCCGCGGGCCATCGACTCGAACTGGTTCTGCTCGTTCACCGCCAGGTCGCCCTTGTTGTACTTGCGCACCAGGTCGACGAAGTGGCTGATGCCCTGCTGGGACTTGGGGTCGTGCAGGGTGCCGTGCCAGTTGCCGGAGCCGTCGAACTTGGCGATGCCGCCGCCGTACGCGGCCACGTAGCTCATCGCGGCGTACCAGTACGGGCCGGGCAGGTAGAGCGGGGAGAAGGTCTTGTCGGCCTTGTTCCGGTCCGCGACCTTGTCCAGCGCGGCCAGCAGCTCCGCCTCGGTCTTCGGGAAGTCGGCGCTGCCGGTGGCCTGCTGGAAGGCGGTGGAGTTGTAGATGGCGACCCGGGAGCCGGCGTAGTAGGGCACGCACCAGAGCTTGTCCTGGTACGTACAGGTGTTGGCGAGCGCCTTGATCCAGCTGTCGGAGTTGTCGAAGGTGCCGCGGTCCACCGGGGCCAGCGCGCCGGAGAGCACGTACTTCATGGTCTCGGTGTTGCCCAGCTCGACCACGTCGGGGGCGCTGCCGTCGGCGATGGCCTTGTCGAGCTTGGCCAGCTTGTCGGCCCAACCCTGGTAGGCGAGCTTGAGGGTGACGTTCGGGTACTTCGCCGCGAACTCGTCGTTGACCCGCTGGACCAGGTCCGGCCAGTTCTTCTGGGCGTCGTCCATCAGCCAGACGGTGACGGTGCCACCGGCGGCCTTCGGGTCCGCGGAACCGGCCGCGCCGGCGTCGCCCGAGGGCTTCGCCGTCGAGGAACAGGCCGTCAGACCGACCGCCAGTGCCAGGGTCCCGAGCGTCGAGATGAGCTGACGCTTCTTCACGCCATCCTCCGAGGGGTGTAGAGCCGTTGTGCCCGCCGGCAGCGTGATTGGCGCCCGTGGCGGAGAGTCCGGACAGGGGGCGGCGAAGAGCTTGGGGGAGGGCCGATACCACATCCGGCGAGGTTGAATCTCGAACCGGATGACTGGACTCTGGCCTAGACCATAGGTGGTGTCAACGACCAAAAGCCTTCGTCGGGGCGGCCGTTGCAGAGCCGTTGTACCGCGTGGCCGCCAGTCGTCGTTCCGTCACCCTAAGTAGGTCTTAAGGTGGATTTAAGGCCTGCTTGAGGGAACACGGTCACTCGGTGGTCTCCCGGGTCGACGGCGGGGAAACAGAACGGGCCCGCCATGCGACATGCGCATGACGGGCCCGTTCACCGACGCCACCGGACAGCGCCGGTGACGTCGCGTCGATCGTGTCAGCCGACCGCTCCCGGCTGCCCGGTGAGGACCTCCACGGCCGCCAGTCCGCAGACCCGGGCGGCGCCGTGGGTGGCGATGTACAGCGCGCCGACCGGCTCCGACTGGGGCAGGCCCATCTCGACCACGGCGGCGTCCGGCCGGGCCGCCACCAGGCGGCGCAGCGCGGCGGACATCCACGCGTGCCGGTGCGCGTCCCGGACCACCAGCACCAGGCGGCGGCCCTCGGCGCCGGCCAGCAGCTCGCCGACCAGGGCGTCCAGCAGCTCCGGCGCGGCCTCGGCCGCCGACACCGCGCGGGTGCGGGTGCCGGGGAAGCGGTCCGCCAGCATGCCGGCCACGCCCCACGGGGTGACGTCGCCGACCGCGATGTTCGGCTCGTCCGAGAACGAGGCCACGTACGGGCGCTCGCTCACCGGCGGCACCACCTGGCCCGGCGCCCGGACCACCTTGAGCGCCCGGCGCGCGGCTCGCAGGCCGACCGCCAGGTCCGGCTCGACCCGCTCGCCCTGGGCCGCGATCCGGCCCCAGCTGCCCAGCGCCCGGACCCGCTCGGCGGCGTCCGCCAGCCGCTCCTCGGCGAGCAGGCCGGAGCGCACGCCCGCCACGATGGCGTCGCGCAGCATCAGCACGGTCTCCTCGTCGGCCAGCCCGCCGCCGACGCAGATCGCGTCCGCGCCGGCCGCCAGGGCCAGCACGGTGCCCTCGCCCATCCCGAAGGTGTCGGCGATGGCGCCCATCTCGATCGCGTCGCTGACGATCAGGCCCTGGTAGCCGAGGCCGCCGTCGGCCGGGGCCGCGCGCAGCAGGTCGCGCAGCACGGTCGGGCTCAGGGTGGCCGGCAGCTTCGGGTCCAGCGCCGGGATCATGATGTGGGCGGTCATCACGGCCTTGGTGCCGGCCGCGATCGCCGCCTGGAACGGGATCAGGTCGCGGGCCCGCAGCACGTCCAGGTCGACGTCGATGACCGGCAGGCCGTGGTGCGAGTCCACCGCGGTGTCGCCGTGGCCGGGGAAGTGCTTGGAGCAGGCGGCCACGCCGGCCGACTGCAGGCCCTCCACCCAGGCGGCGGTGTGCCGGGCGCACAGCTCGGGGTCGGCGCCGAAGGAGCGGACGCCGATGACCGGGTTGCGCGGGTTGGAGTTGACGTCCGCGGTGGGCGCCCAGTTGTAGTTGACGCCGGCCGCGGCCAGTGCCCGGCCCAGCTCGCGGGCGACGTCCCGGGTCAGCGCCGGGTCGTCGATCGCGCCGAGCGCGAGGTTGCCCGGCCAGGACGAGCCGGAGCCCGCCTCCAGCCGGGTGACGTCGCCGCTCTCCTCGTCGATGGCGATCAGGAGGTCGGGGTTCTCGGCGCGCAGCGCCCGGGTGAGCGCGGACAGCTGGTCGAGGTCGACCACGTTGCGGTCGAACAGCGCGACCGAGCCGAGGCCCGCGGCGAGGTGGCGGCGCAGCCACTCCGGCGGCTCGGTGCCGACGAAGCCGGGCTGGAGGACGGTCAGGGCGTCGCGGTGCAGCTGGTCGCTGTCCGGCACGGTGGGAACGAGGATGCTCACGTGGACTCAGCCCTTCACGGCGCCGTCGGTCAGACCGCCGACCGCCTTGCGCTGGAGGAAGACGAACAGGATCAGCACGGGGATGGCGAACATCGTGGACGCGGCCATGGTGGCGCCCCAGTCGTTGCCGAAGGCGGTCTTGAAGGACGACAGCCACAGCGGCAGCGTCTTGCCCTGGTCCTTGTTGAGGATCAGGACGAGCGGGAACTCGTTCCACGCCGTGATGAAACCGAACAGCGAGGTCGACATCAGGCCCGGGGCCAGCAGCGGGAAGATCACCTTCACGAAGGCCTGGGAGCGGGTGCAGCCGTCCACCATGGCCGACTCCTCCAGCTCCTTCGGCACCGCGGCGATGAAGCTGCGCAGCGTCCAGATGGTGAAGGGCAGGACCATCATCATGTAGAAGAGGGTCAGCGGCACCAGGCTGTTCAGCATGTCGTTGTCGCGGGAGATGATGTAGACCGCGATGGTCATGACCTCCCAGGGCGCCATCTGGGCCATCATGATGACCAGCACGAAGGCCTTGCGGCCGCGGAACCTCATCCGGGCGATGGCGAAGGACGCCAGGGTGGCGATCACCAGTGACCCGAGCACCGCGCCGACGGTGACGACGACGCTGTTGAGGACGTACGTCCAGAAGTTCGGCGCGTTGACCGCGGTGGTGAAGTGCTCGAAGGTCGCGTCGAGCGGGATGAACACCGGCGTCGGGCTGATGATGTCGCTGTTCTGCTTGAACGCGGTCGCGAACATCCAGTAGACGGGGAACACGAAGAAGACGGCGAGGACGGCCGCGATCACGTTCAGCCAGGTACGTCCGAAGAGAGAGCGCCTCACAGCTCGTCCTCCTGCTTGATCATGATGCGGAAGTAGTACGCCATCAGCACGCCCAGCATCAGGATGGTGAGCACCGCGATCGCGGAGCCGACGCCGTAGTGCTGGCCGGCCGAACCCTCCAGGAAGGCGTGCACCGGCAGGGTCCGGGTCAGCTTCTCCGGTCCACCGGCGTTGACCGCGTAGACCTGGGTGAACGCCTTGAACACCCAGATGACCTCGAGGAAGGTCGTGGCCAGGAAGAACGGCTTCAGGTTGGGGAAGATCACCGCGGTGAAGATCTTGCGCGCGCCGGCGCCGTCCATCCGGGCCGCCTCGTAGAGCTCCTTCGGGATGGTGGTCAGGCCGGCGTACATGTTGAACGCCACGAACGGGATCGACATCCAGACGATCAGCAGGATGATCACGAAGAACGTCGAGTACTGGTTGCTGAGCCAGTTGTAGCCGTGCATCGACTGCCAGCCGAGCTGCTCCAGGATCCAGTTGACGACGCCCCACTGGGAGTCGAACAGCCAGGTGTAGACGGTGGTCGCGGCGACCACCGGCATGGCCCAGGCCAGCAGCAGCGCGACCTGGAGCACCAGCCGCATCTTCTTGCCGAGCTGGTTCAGCAGCAGACCGATCAGGGTGCCGCCGACCATGATCAGCACCACGTTGACCAGGGTGAAGACGATGGTCCGGCCGGTGACCGACCAGAACTCCGGGTCGGTCAGCTGCTCCTTGTAGTTGTCGAAGCCCGTCCACTCGGTCAGGTGCAGGACCAGCTGGCGCCTGTTGAGGTTCTGGAACGACAGCAGGACCGTCTTGAGCAGCGGCCAGCCCAGCAGGGCCAGGGTCGCCACGGTGGCCGGCAGCAGCAGCAGGTACGGCGCGAGGCGTGAGCCCAGGCTGGGGCCGCCCGCGGATCTGGCGCCCTTCGGCGCGGTGCCCTTCGAGCCGCCGCCCGAGGCGCTCGTCTCTTGACCGGCCACAGCGGCCTTCCCTGGGTCCGGGGACTGTGTCTGCACCCGCTCCGAATGCACAGCCATCGTTCTCACTTCCTCACAACCTGGCCACGACGGACAGGCGCCGCCCACCGGCCCCCCGCCGGGGGCCGGTGAACGACGCTGCTGGGACCCGCCTCCGGACTCCCGCCTGCGGGAGGTCCGAGGACGGGTCCCGGGTGCTTACTGCTTCTGGTTGAGCTTCTTGGCGATCTCGTCGTCGTACTTCTTGGCCGTGGAGGCGAAGTCGCCGCCCTGGAGGACAGCGGTCAGGAACTCCTTGACCGGGTTCGGGTTGTCCTCGACGCTGGACCAGTTCGGGGTGTTCGGGGTGATCGCGCCGACGGTGGCGCCCTGCTGGGCGGCCTTGGCGAAGTCGCCCTGGATGTTCGCGTTCAGCGCGGGCTTGTTCGTGGTGATGCCGGCGGCGGCGAACAGACCCTCGTTCTTGTCGTTGAGGGCGATCTTCAGGTAGTCCTTGGCCATGTCGGTGTTCTTGCTCTGCGAGGCGATCGCGAGGTTCGAACCACCGAGGAACACGCCGGTGGGCTTGTCGGCGGTCTTGCCGGGGAGCGCGAAGTAGCCGATCTTGTCCTTCGGCATGGCCTTCTCGTCCGGCAGCTCCCAGCCGAGGCCGATCATGGCGCCGACGTTGCCCTGGGCGAAGACGTCCTTCTGCTGCGGGGTGGCCTCGTCCTTGTCCTTCGGACCGGTGGCCGAGTAGCCCTGGAGCTTCTTGTAGGTCTCGAAGGCCTTCTGGCTCTCGGGCGAGCCCAGGCCGCCGACCCACTTGTCGCCGTCCTTCTTGGCGATCTTGCCACCCTCGCTGGTGAGCAGACCGAAGTAGACGTACCACTCCTGGCCGGGCATGTAGATCGGGTCGACGACGCCCTCGGTGGTCTTCAGCTTCTCCAGGTCGCTGTAGAACTCCTCCAGGGTCTTCGGCGTGTCGGTCAGGCCGGCCTTGGCCCACAGGTCCTTGTTGTAGGCGACCACGCGGTTGGTGACGTACCACGGGGCGGCGTACTGCTTGCCGTCCAGGACGGCGGACTCGTTCTGGTTGGCGGGCCAGGCGTCGCCGCCCAGGGCGGCCTTCTCCTTGGTGAGGTCGAGCAGACCGCCCGAGGAGGCGTAGCCGGCGGTCTGGGTGTTGCCGACCTCCAGGACGTCGACCGAGCCCTCCGACAGCGCGGCGGTGATCTTGGCGCCGATGCCGCCCCACTCCTGGGTCGCGTACTCGACCTTCGAGCCCGGGTAGGTGGTCTCGAACTCGGTCTTGACCGCGTCGGTCCAGCCCTTCGGGGCGGAGCCGGTCATGGTCCAGACCTTGAGCGTCTTGCCCTTGTACTTGTCCGCCGCGGAGGCGGAGGACGACCCCGAGTCGCCCTCGCTCTTCTTGCCGTCCGAGCCGCAAGCCGCCAGGCCGACGACCATTGCTGCGACGCCGACCGCCGCGATGAGCTGACGCTTCATTACGCCATCCTCCTGAGGGATGCCTGGGTTACCCCCGTCGGGCGGCAGCGGCAGACCCACACAAAGCGGGGGGAAAGGTGCCGCGGACCCCTTCGAACGGGTGGGGGGATTCATAGCTACCGGCCTAGTGGTGTAGACCAGCTGCCTGGAGCTTGGCCTAGACCAATGGGCCTGTCAACGGCTGTTCGACCGATCTCGACCACCCGTTATCAAGCCGACACCGCACATCGTTCATCGCGTGATGAGGTATTCGTTCCGTAGCCATACATGCAACGATGTGAGCCGTTAACGATGTGGCGGGGTCGCCGTAGGCCTCGCGAGAAGCGGGAGAACAGGTCCGATGAGCAGCGACGGGGGATCCACCGCCCAGGTCAACGACCCCGAGGTGAACAGCCTCCCGACGCAGGCCGGCACCGACCCGACCGCGCGCGTCCCCAAGTACTACGGCCTGAAGCGGCACCTGCTCCAGCTCACCGAGACCCAGCCTGCCGGCACCCCGGTGCCGCCCGAGCGGGCGCTCGCCGCCCAGTTCGACACCTCCCGCACCACCGTGCGCCAGGCCCTCCAGGAGCTGGTCGTCGAGGGCCGGCTGGAGCGCATCCAGGGCAAGGGCACCTTCGTCGCCAAGCCCAAGGTCGCCCAGGCCCTCCAGCTGACCTCCTACACCGAGGACATGCGGGCCCAGGGCCTGGAGCCCGCCTCCCGGCTGATCGAGATCGGCTACATCACCGCCGACGACCGGCTCGCCCCGCTGCTCGACATCAAGCCCGGCGGCCGGGTGCTGCGGATCGAGCGCCTGCGGCTCGCCAACGGCGACCCGATGGCCATCGAGGTCGCCCACCTCTCCGCCAAGCGCTTCCCGGCCCTGCGCCGCAACCTGGCCAAGCACACCTCCCTCTACGCGGCGCTGCGCGAGGTGTACGGGGTCACCGTGGCCGAGGCCGAGGAGACCATCGAGACCACCCTGGCCAACCCGCGCGAGGCCGGCCTGCTCGGCTCCGACCTCGGCCTGCCGATGCTCCAGCTCTCCCGGCACTCCTTCGACAACGACGGGGCCCCGGTCGAGTGGGTGCGCTCCATCTACCGCGGCGACCGCTACAAGTTCATCACCCGACTGAAGCGTCCGGAGTAGCCGCACTCCCCCACCGCATCCCGGGCACCGGCGCGCGCGACCCACGCGCCGGTGCCCTTCGCGTTCCGCGGCGGCTTCTCCCGCGGCCCCCGGCGGTGGTGGCTTTTGCGCCCCCCGACGGCGGACTCCGGCCGGTTGCGTCCGGCTGGTGGGAAGTTCGGTCAATCCCGGTGACATGGATCACCCCATGCTCTAGATTGCGCAGCCGTACTGACCTGACTGCCGATCACCGATGGTGCTGCTCGGCGGGCCCGTGCGGCGCTCGGCGCCGAGGGGCTGCGGCGCCGACGGGGAACCCCTCCGGAGCGGAGCCGAAGATGCCCTCTGATCCCCCCAGCGTCGAAGATGTCATGCCCGAGCCAGCCGGGAGGCCCGTCCCGGCCGTGACGCCCGAGCGGGTGCTGGCCGGCCTCGCCCTGCTCGTGCCGATCGTCGCGACGCTCTGGGTGTCCTCGTACGACAAGAGCGACCCGGCGGTGGCCGGGGTGCCGTTCTTCTACTGGTACCAGTTGCTCTGGGTGCCGGTGTCGGCCGTGTTCACGGTCGCCGCCTACCTGCTGATCACCCGGGACGAGAAGGCCCGCAAGGCGGCCCGGAAGGGCGGTGCGCGATGAAGGACGTCAACGTGCCGGCCCTCGTGGTCTTCGTGCTGTTCTTCGCCCTCGTCACCGTGATGGGCTTCCTCGCCTCGCGCTGGCGCCGCGCGGACAACGCCGCGCACCTGGACGAGTGGGGCCTGGGCGGCCGCAGCTTCGGGACCTGGGTGACCTGGTTCCTGCTCGGCGGCGACCTCTACACCGCGTACACCTTCGTCGCCGTCCCGGCCGCGGTGTACGCGACCGGCGCGGCGGGCTTCTTCGCGGTGCCGTACACGATCATCGCCTACCCGCTGGTCTTCCTCTTCCTGCCCCGGCTCTGGTCGGTCTCCCGGGTGCACGGCTACGTGACCCCGGCCGACTTCGTGCGCGGCCGGTACGGCTCGCGACCGCTGTCGCTGGTGGTCGCGCTCACCGGCATCCTGGCCACCATGCCGTACATCGCCCTGCAACTCGTCGGCATCCAGGCCGTGCTGGACGTGCTGGGAGTCGGCGGCGGGGAGAACGCCAACTGGTTCGTCAAGGACCTGCCGCTGTTCATCGCCTTCGGCGTGCTGGCCGCCTACACCTACTCCTCCGGCCTGCGCGCCCCGGCGCTGATCGCCTTCGTCAAGGACGCCCTGGTCTACATCGTGATCATCGTCGCGGTGATCTACATCCCGATCCGGCTCGGCGGCTACGGGCACATCTTCGACTCGGCCGCGCAGCACTTCAAGGAGGTCAAGGGCGGCTCGCTGACCATCCCCGAGAACAAGCAGTGGACGTACGCCACGCTCGCCCTCGGCTCGGCGATGGCGCTGTTCATGTACCCCCACTCGGTGACCGGCGTGCTGGCCTCCAAGTCCCGCAAGACCGTGCGCCGCAACATGGCGATCATGCCCGCCTACTCGCTGATGCTGGGCCTGCTGGCGCTGCTCGGCTTCATGGCGCTCGCGGCGGGCGTCGGCAAGGGCGTCAAGGGCTACAACGCCCAGCTGTCGGTGCCCCAGCTGTTCGCGGACATGTTCCCGGACTGGTTCACCGGCGTGGCCTTCGCCGCGATCGGCATCGGCGCGCTGGTGCCGGCCGCCATCATGTCCATCGCGGCGGCCAACCTGTTCACCCGCAACGTCTACAAGGAGTGGCTCAAGCCCGCCGCCACCCCCGCCGACGAGACCCGGATCGCCAAGCTGGTCTCGCTGCTGGTGAAGGTCGGCGCGCTGGTCTTCGTGCTCGGCATGGACAAGCAGGCCGCGATCAACCTCCAGCTGCTGGGCGGCCTGTGGATCCTGCAGACCTTCGTGGCGATCGTCGGCGGCCTGTTCACCCGCTGGTTCCACCACTGGGCGCTGTTCGCGGGCTGGGCGGCCGGCATGGTGTACGGCACCTGGAAGGCGTACGGGATCGCCAGCCCGGCCACCAAGCACTTCGGCGGCAACGCGGCCGAGATCCCCGGCATCGGCGAGATCGGCTACATCGGCGTCACCGCCTTCGCCCTCAACCTGGTCGTCGCGGTGGCGCTCACCCTGGTGCTGCGGGCGGTCAAGGCGCCGGACGGCCCGGACGAGACCAGGCCGTCCGACTACAGCGCCGAAGCCGGCGACGACGAGCTGAAGAACGCGCCGGAGCCTGTAGCGGCGCACTGATTCGCGCGGTACGCGCCCTGTGATCGCGCCGCCTTCTCCGTGAACACTGGAGAAGGCGGCGCGATCATATGTATGAACAGGCGTGCACGCCGGGCACCACCAGACCGGACCGGCATCCGGCCGGGACCTGATCGACCACGGGGAGCTCGCGGCCATGGCAGAACTCGGCACCACCCTCAACGGCCAGCACCAGTCCACGCAGGGCCAGCACCACCACGTCACCGCGCAGGGCCAGCACGGCACCGCCCAGGGTCAGCACACCGCCGGCCACGGGCCGCACACCACCGGCCAGGGCCAGCACGGCACCGCCCACCGCCCGTCGGCGGCCGGCCGGCTGCCGTCCGTGCTGATCGCCACCCGGCACGGGGAGTCCACCGCCAACGTCGAGTTCCAGCTGGCCGAGGCCGCCGGAGCGCTCAGCGTCCCGATCAGCTGCCGCGACGCCGACATCCCGCTGTCGCTGCAGGGCCGCCGGCAGGCCCAGGCGCTCGGCCACTGGTGGGCCGGCCTGCCCAGCGCCGACCGCCCGCGCAGCGTCTGGTGCTCGCCGTACGTGCGCACCGCCGAGACCGCCCGGATCGCGCTCGCCCAGGCCGCCGGGCTCGGCTCCGTCCCGGTCACCCTCGCCGTCCGGTACGACGAGCGGCTGCGCGACCGCGAGCTCGGCGTCCTGGAGATGCTGCCGAAGGCCGCGATCGAGGCCAAGCACCCGGAGGAGGCGGCCCGGCGGCGCAAGATGGGCGAGCTGTACTACCGCCCGCCGGGCGGCGAGTCCTGGGCCGACGTCGCGCTGCGGGTGCGCAGCCTGCTGCGGGACCTCTGCGAGGAGGAGGCCGGACGGCCCGTCCTGCTGGTCGCGCACGACTGCACGGTGCTGATGCTCCGCTACGCGCTGGACCGGCTCACCGAGGACCAGCTCACCGCGCTCGGGCCGGTGCACAACTGCTCCACCAGCCTCTGGCGGGCCCAGGACGGGCGGCTGCGGCCGGACGGCTGGAACGGCGTCGGGCACCTGACGGCCGGGGCTGACTGACGGCCGGCGGGACCTGCTGGTGCGAGCCTGCGGCCCCTCAGCCCGCCTTCGGGTCCGGGTCCGGGTCCGGGTCGGCGAAGCAACGCCGGTAGGCCAGCGGCGTGGTGCCCAGCCGGCGGCCGAAGTGGTGCCGCAGCGCGGCCGCGTTGCCGAAGCCGCAGCGGGCGGCGATCGCGTCCACCGGCTCGGTGGTGGACTCCAGCAGCCGCTGGGCGAGCAGCACCCGCTGCCCGACCAGCCAGCGGTGCGGGGTGGTGCCGGTCTCCTGCTGGAAGCGGCGGGCGAAGGTGCGCGGCGACATGTGCGCCCGGGCGGCCAGCTGCTCGACGGTGGCCTCCTCGGCCAGGTGGTGGCGCATCCAGTCCAGCAGCGGGGCCAGCGAGTCGCCGGCGGCCTCCGGCAGCGGCCGGTTCACGAACTGGGCCTGCCCGCCCTCCCGGTGCGGTGCCACCACCATCCGGCGGGCGATCTCCCGGGCCACCTCGGCGCCCTGCACCTTGCGCACCAGGTGCAGACAGGCGTCGATGCCGGCCGCCGTCCCGGCCGAGGTGATCACCGGGTCGTCGTCCACGTACAGCACGTCCGGCTCGACCGTGGTCAGCGGGAAGCGCTCGGCCAGCTCCTCGCCGTGCCGCCAGTGCGTGGCGGCACGACGGCCGTCCAGCAGCCCGGCGGCGCCCAGCACGAAGGCGCCGCTGCAGATGGACAGCACCCGGCCGCCGCCCTCGACCACCCCGCGCAGCGCCGCCAGCAGCGGCTCCGGGTAGCCGGGGCGGATGCTCGCCGCGGTGACCACGGCGAGGTCCGCACCGGCGAGGCGCTCGGGACCGTACGGGACGTCCACCGCGAAGCCGGAGTGGGTGGCGTGCGGCCCCGGCCGGGCCCCGGCGATCGCGAAGTCGTAGCCCGGCAGCCCGTCGGCGGTGCGGTCCAGGCCGAACACCTCGCAGGCCACACCCAGTTCGAAGGGGTGGACCTCCTCCAGCACCACCGCGACCACGTTCTTCAGCATGCCCACCAGGATGCCCCCGGCGCCCGCCCCGGCGGAAGGAAGGGGACGGCGGGAGGATGGCAGGATTTCGAGGTGATCGGTCGTTCCTGCCACTCGTGGCCGCGGCGCCGCCCGGCCACAGTGGTGCCCATGGACAGCGACACCCTCATCGGCTCACTCGCGATGACCGCGGCCGTCGGCGGTTTCGGCCTGCTCGGCCTGCTGATCGGCCGCGAGACCTCCCACGGCCCGGCGGCCGGCCGCGACAACTACCACCGCCCGGGCGGCTACCCGGCCGACCCGGCCCGCCCCGACCGGCTGCACGGCACCGCCGACCCGGCCCCGACCCCGGCCCCGTCGACCCCTCCGACCCGTTCGACCCCGGAGGACCGTCCCGACCAGGGCTCCGGCACACTGGCCGCATGGACTTCCTCATCCGCCAGGCCCTCCCGGAGGACCTCGCCGACGCCGGCCGGATCACCGTCGAGGCCTTCGTCGGCGACGGCTTCACCAACCCCACGAGCAGCTACGTCGACCTGCTGCGCGACGCCGAGCGACGGGCCCGCGAGGCCGAACTCCTGGTCGCCGTCGACACGGCCGGAGCCGGGGTCCTCGGCTGCGTGACCTACGCGGTCGGCGGCACCGAGTGGGCGGACATCGCCACCCCGCGGGAAGGCGAGATACGGATGCTCGCCACCGCCGCCGCCTCCCGCGGCCGCGGCGTCGGCGAGGCCCTGGTCCGCGCCACCATCACCCGCAGCCGCGAACTCGGCCTGGTCGGCATGGCCTTCTCCACCCGCCCGGAGATGACCACCGCCCACCGCGTCTACGAGCGCATCGGCTTCCGGCGCACCCCCGAACGCGACTGGGCCCCGTACCCGGGGATGGACCTGATGGTCTACACCATGGCCTTCTGACGACCGGCCCGGGCGCCCGTCACGGCTTCTTGTCGTACCCGGGCGCCACGTAGACGGTGTACCGGCCGTGCTTCCCGCTCGTCACCACGGTGACCACCCGGTACCCGGAGGCCTTCAGGGTGGGCTGGATCGCCTTGTCGATGGCCCCGGTCTGGGTGAAGTCCAGGACCACGACCTTCCACTCGTGGGCCTGGATGCCGGCCTGGATCGCGGGCACCCCGTTCTGCATCTCGCCGGTGGCCGGGTCCCGTCGGAAGACGGCCACCAGGTCGTGCCACTGCTGCCAGGTGGTCTGCTTGCGCAGGTAGTACGCGGGGACGTTGTAGTTCTCGACCAGGTACCGGTCGTCGCCCTTGACGATGTACGGCTCCAGGGCGGCGACGAACTCCTTCGAGTTCGACCACTCGCCGTACATCTCCCGGCCCTGGGCCGCGCCCACCCAGGCGAGCGGGCCGACCACCAGGGCGGCCGCCGCCACCCCGGCCACCAGGTGCAGACGGCCCTTCAGCCACAGCGCCGTACGGGCCAGCACCAGGCCCACCACGATGCAGGAGAACCAGGCGCCGAAGTCGACGTGCTTCTGCAGCGACAGCCAGGTGTGGATGCGGATCTGGTTCACCGGCGCCATCAGCCCGGCCAGCAACAGCAACAGCGCCAGCCAGAACTCGGGCCAGGCCTCGCCGCCGCGCCGCCGCGCCCGCACCAGCTGCACCAGCACCCCGGCCAGCGCGACCACCAGCAGCGGACCCACCCAGCGGGCGGCCTCCGAGGCCACGTAGGAGTACGAGTCGTGGCCCGGGGCGCGCTTGAGCGTGGTGTGGTTGAAGCCGTTGACGTACTTCTCGCCGGCCGCCAGCGCCGCCGCGCCGACCGCCACCACGAAGGTGAGCAGCACCAGCAGCCCGCGCCGCCAGGCCTCCCAGCTGCGCAGCGACCCGCGCGGCCCGGCCAGCACCGCGATGCCGCACACCACCGGCACCCACAGCAGCGCGGCGTACTTGGTGGCGCCGGCCAGGGCCAGCAGCAGCCCGGAGGCGACCAGGCTCGGGTACCCGCCGCCCGTGGTCAGCCGCACCGCGAAGTACCCGGCCCAGGCGAGGACCGCCAGCGCCATCGCGTCGTAGGTGGCCAGGCCGCCGAGGAACTGGGTGGGGCCGAGCGCGACGAAGGCCGCCGCCGCGCAGAACGCCGCGAGCGAGCCGTGCAGCCGACGGGTGGCCAGGTGGACGGCCGTGGTGGCGGAGAGCATGAACGCCAGGCTCAGCAGCCGGGCGCCGTTCAGCCCGCCGACGAAGTCCGCGACGGCCACCACCACCGGGTAGATCAGCGGGGAGCCGGAGAAGAAGGTCTCGTACGTCGACACCGGGGTGCCGTGCCGCAGGTGCGCGATCTCCTGATAGCCCGCGTAGATGTAGGTGCCCTCGTCGATGAAGGCGGTGTTGCTGAGGATCAGGTGGTACGAGAGCGCCGCCTGGACCAGCAGCACGGCCAGCAGCGGCAGCCAGTCCGCCCGCAGCACCGGCCGGGCCGGGTGCGGCACCCGGGGCGGCCCGGGCCTGCGGCGGCGCCGGTCGGCCGGGGAGGCCGGCGTCGGCCCGGGGCCCGTCCGGCCGCGCTCGCCGAGGGCCACCCCGCCCGGCCGGGCTCCGCCGAGGACGGGCTTGCGGGTGGACTCGGGCCGGATCCAGCGGCCGTCCGCGCTCATCAGTACTGCTCCTCATCTGGGACTTCGCATCCGGACGCGCCGTGGAGCGCGCGCCCCGGGGCGCGCTTCGGCCGCCGCCCCACACTGCCGGGGGCGGCGGCCGGACGTTCACGGGGCCGGTCGGCCCGCGGCGGATCCCGCGGGACCCGCCCCTGGCGACCCTAGCCGCCGAGCCAGGCGCCGGTCGGCGCGATGGACGGCGGCGAGCTCGGGCCGGCCACGATCTTGACGATGTCGGCCTCGGGCAGCACCTGGTCCCACACCTGGATGTCGGCGACGGCGCCGTGCCAGGGGTCGGCCCACTGCGAGTTGGAGCTCAGCCGGCCGACCTGGAGAGAGTTGCTGCCGCTCGGCTGCACCCCGGCCGACTTGGCCGAGGACTGCGGAGCGCCGTTGACGTACAGGGTGAGCTGGCCCGACGGGTCGTCGTACACGCCGGTCAGCAGCACCCACTGATTGACCGTCGCGTCGCCCTTGGACCAGGCGATCGCCGAACCGCCGCCCGGCACCTGGACCTTGAAGTACCACTGGTCGTGCCCGTTGTTGCCGGCCCGGCCCAGCGCGAACGAGTAGTACTGGCCGTCGCCCTGGCTGACCGCGCTGCGGTTGCCGTTGGGCACGTCGACCAGCACCCGCGCGGAGACGGTGAAGCTCTTGTTGACCTCGACGACCGACGTAGAGGTCGAGGCGAACGAGTCCTGGCCACTGGGCAGTTTGAGGACCTGCCCGGAGAACCCGGCCATCGTCCCCTGCTTGGCGTCCGCCCCCAGGTTGAGCGCGGCCGCGCCCTTCTTGGCGGGCAGCGAGCCGACGGTCGGCGGGCTGTCGATGCCCTTGAGCGGCGGCGCGCTCGTCGTGTTCGAGGGGCCGGTGACCGTCGGGGTCGGCGAGCCGGCGCCGTGGGGCACCGGCGTCTTCTCCTTGCCGTGCTGGTAGTACCAGTACCCGCCGCCACCGGCGGCGGCCACCACGACCACCGCGGTCACCACGCCGATCAGCTTGATCCTGCGTCCGCGCTTGGCGGACTGCTCGTTCTGCTCGGCCAGCGCCTCCCAGTTCGGCGTGCCGGCCGGGGAGAGCGCCGGGCCGGGCGGGGGGACGGGCGGCTGGAAGCCGCCCTGCTGCTGCCAGTGCGCCACGGGCTGGCCCGGCTGCGGGCCCGGCGGGAAGGGCTGCCCGACGGCCGGCCCGGGCTGCGGCATCGGTGCCTGCGGCTGCGGCTGAACCGCCTGCGGCTGGACGGGTTGTGGTGCCACCGGGCCGGGCTGCGGCGCCACCGGACCGGGCTGCACCGGCCCCGGCGCCACCGGGGCGGGTCCGCCGCCCTGGTGCGGCACCGGCGGCACCGGCTGCGCGACCGGATGCGGCGTCATCTGCTGGGGCTGCGCGGGTGCGGGCGGCGGCCCGTAGCCGGACGCGGGGCCGAAGGCTCCGCTCGGGAACTGCGGTGGCACACCGGTGGCCGGAGCGGGCCCCCCGGCCGGTGCCTGCTGCGGTGGCGTGGCGGGCTGGCCCGGCTCGCCACTCGGTACCGGTCGATCGCTCATGGCCCGAATGCTAGGGCATCCACCCCGACACGCCCATGGGGGGTGCGCGGACGAAACGTCAGCACGGCCGGGGTTTCCCGGGTGCGACGCCGGCTCACGCGAGCCCGTTGTAGGGCAGCTTCCAGCGCTGCGAGACGGTGTCCGCGCACGGGCGCAGGAGCACCGCCGTGCCGTCCGCGAGCGCCCCGCCCGCGGTGCCCAGGCACAGTCCGGTGTCCGGGTGCTTCAGCCGCTGCCCGGGGGCGGTGACCCAGCGCTGGGCCGAGCCGCCGGTGCACTCGGCCAGGGTCACCGAGGAGCGGTCGGCGCCCGGTGCCAGGCAGGCCGCTCCGCCGCGCAGCGAACCGTCGTTGCCCACCGTCCACCCGGTCGAGACGGCCTGGTCGCCACAGGATCCGACGGTCACCGGGCTGCCGGCGGTCCCGCCGCCGCCGTGCCGCAGGCAGATCCCCGGGGCACCCGCCGGGACCTCGCCGGCCGGCAGGCCGACCCGGTTGTGGAAGGCGAAGGAGTTGCTGCGCAGGCCGGTCCCGCCGCTCCAGACCTCGAACCCCGCCTGCACCCGGCAGAGGTAGGAGCTCTTCGGGACGTAGCCGCGTGCCATCGCGTCGGCGGTGAACAGCCGCAGGTCGAGGCCGCGGGTGGTGTGGGTGGGTGCCGTGCGGACGTAGCTGATCACGCTGTGCGGGCCGGTGATCGGCGCCTGGTAGACGTGGTAGCTCGCGTCCCCGAACGGCAGGGCGTCCGCCACCTTGTCGCCGGCGGGCCGCACGTTGTCGGTGGCGTCCAGCCAGATCATCACCTCGGCGCTCTCCCCCGGCAGGCAGTTGTCCGGGCTGGAGCCGTACCAGAGGTCGAAGGAGAGGTTGAAGGAGCCGCTCACCCGGCCGTTGGCGTCCCAGTCGGCGGTGGCGTCGCCGAGCGCGCTGACCGGCACCGGCAGTCCGCTCGCGCCCGGGGCGGTCGAGACGTTGGGGTAGGCGCCCGGGGCGAGCGGGTTCTTCGGGACGAAGTCGTTGATCCGGGACACCGTGAACCCGCTGTCCCCGACCGGGTCCACGCAGACCGTGCCCGCGGTGTTCCACGGGTTCGGTTCGAGGATCTTGGCGCCGCCGTCCATCGCCAGCTTGGGGAACGGCTCCTGAGCGGTCGAGCAGATGCCCGGCCCGGACAGCGCCGTCGCCGGGCCGGCCGGCGGCTCCACCGCCCCGACGTCGCCGCTGCACCCGGCCAGCAGCGCGGCGACCGCACCGAAGGCGGCGACCGCCCGCAGGCCCCGCGCCACGCGCCCGGCCGCGCCGTCCTCGATGCCCATCGCTCTCCCCCGAACCGTCCTCGCCCGTCGAACGGACAACCGTACACAGGCGCTCCGGCCGCACCCCCGTTCACATCACGATCGGAGCTCGATATCGGTTCCGGGCGGCCGGTCGAACAGGGGGAAGCGGACGCAGAGCGATCGGTCCCGTACGATCCTGGCGTCCCCTGGTGCCCGAGCGACAACGGCCACCACCCGGGGACGGTTCAGACTCAGTACGGCTTCGGGGGAGTAGAGCACGTGACTGTCACCGAGAGCGCGCGACTCGCGGGAAGCGGTCAGCCGCCGGTCTCACGACGCCGCAGCCGGCGCGGCCCGGCCGCCCGCAACCGGTGGGGCCTGCTCCCCCAACCCCCGGACAACACCGAGAAGTACCTCTACGCCCGCACCAACCTGTGGGTGCTGACCTGCTTCTCCCTCATCAGCTTCGCCTGCATGGTGGCCAGCGAGATCGGGCTGCTGAGCGCGACGCCGTGGTTCCTCTTCTTCATACCGCCGCTCGCCTTCACCATCGTCTACTACCTCATATCCCGCTGGGTGCACGGCTTCAACGAGACCTTCGATCTCTCCGCCCACCGGGCCCTGGTCAAGTCCTGGCAGCCCGAGCACCATCCGACCGTCGACATCTTCCTCCCGGTCGCCGGCGAGCCGATCGAGGTCCTGCACAACACCTGGACACACGTCGCCCGGCTCCGCGACCAGTACCCGGGCGACGTCACCCCGTACGTCCTCGACGACAGCAACAGCCCGCAACTCGCGCAGATGGCCGTCGACTTCGGGTTCGTGTACGGCACCCGCGACAAGCTCGGCTGGTTCAAGAAGGCCGGCAACCTCCAGTTCGGCTTCCGCAACTCCGACAGCGACTACATCCTCATCCTGGACGCCGACTTCGCGCCCCGGCCGGACCTGCTGAACGAGATGCTCCCCTACATGGAGGCCGACCCCCGCCTCGGCATCGTCCAGTCCCCGCAGTTCTTCCGCATCCTGGACTCGCAGAACTGGATCGAGCGCGGCGCCGGCGCCGTCCAGGAGCTGTTCTACCGGACCGTCCAGGTCTCCCGGCAGCGCAGCGACGGCGCCATCTGCGTGGGCAGCTGCGCGGTGTACCGGCGCGCGGCGCTGGAGGAGAACGGCGGCACCACGCTGATCGGCCACTCCGAGGACGTGCACACCGGGTTCGACCTGCGCCGCCTCGGCTGGGACCTCCAGTACATACCCGTCGCGCTGGCCACCGGCGTCTGCCCGGACAACGTCGGCGGCTTCTTCAACCAGCAGTACCGCTGGTGCACCGGCTCGATGAGCCTGCTCGGCAGCAAGAAGTTCTGGCAGACCAAGCTGCGGCCGATCACCCGGGCCTGCTACCTGTCCGGCTTCTTCTACTACATCCACACGGCGCTGTTCACCGTCGTCTCACCGCTCATCCCGATCGTCCTGCTGCTCGCCCGCCCCGACCTGATCCGCTGGGAGAACACCGCGCTGGTGCTGCCCGGCCTGCTCTACGCGACGGTCATCTTCCCGCTCTGGCACCGCAACCCCTACCGGCTGGAGGCCTGGGCCGCCCGCATGATGTACGGCTGGGCGCACGTCTTCGCCATCTGGGACATCGTGCGCCGCAACCGGATGGCCTGGCAGCCGACCGGCTCCAGCGGCGCCAAGCGGAACAGGACCCGGCGGTTCTGGATCGGCGTCATCGCCTGGGGCGGCGGAACCGCCCTGCTCTGGGTGCTGCTGAGCATCTGGCGGATGCTCACCATGGGCCCGCTGAACTTCGCCCTCGTCCTCGCCTCCGGCCTCTTCTACGCCACCATCGTGGGCCGGGTCCTCGTCCAGCCCCGCCCGACGGAAGCAGTGTGATCGCCATGACCGCCCACCCGAGACGGGCCGGCCGGCTCCGTCACCGGCTGGCGCTCCCGCTGCTGGCCGCCGCCGGCCTGCTGCTCACCACCGCGTGCGGCCCCGAGGACCCCGGCTTCGCGATGCAGAAGGACCTCGCCCAGGCCGCCCCGGCCGCCACCCCGGCCCCCGGCGCCCCCGGGACTCCCGGCGCTCCCGGCGCTCCCGGCACTCCGGGCGCGACCCCCGCCGCGGGGGGCACCGCACCGGCCGCGCCCGCCACGCCCAAGGCCCTGCCGGCCGGCGTCCCGTACGACGTCACGCCGCTGCTCAGGCCGAGCCACAAGTACCTCGGCGCCGCCCTGCCCGACGTCCCCGCCACGATGGACGCGCTGCCCGGCTACCGCGACGCGATCGGCAAGCAGCCCAACGTCCTGGAGTTCTACGCCCACTGGAAGGGCGGCTTCGACACCGCGGGCGCCCGCCGGATCCACGACGCCGGGGCGCTGCCCTTCATGGCCTGGGAGCCGCACGACCGCTCGCTCGCCTCGATCGCGGCCGGCGACACCGACGACTACGTGCGCGGCGTCGCCAAGGCCGTCGCCAAGTTCAACCTGCCGATCGCCGTCAGCATCGCCCACGAGATGAACGGCGACTGGTACCCGTGGGGCCGTCAGGCCGCCACCCCCGAGGACTTCGTGGCCGCCTGGTGCCACGTCCACGACCTCTTCGACCAGGCCGGCGCCACCAACGTGATCTGGGTCTGGAGCCCCAACATCACCGACCCCGCGCCCAACACCCGCCTGGAGCCGTACTACCCCGGCGACACCTACGTCGACTGGGCCGGCATGACCGGCTACTTCACCAAGACCGGGCCCAAGACCTTCGACGCGCTCTACGGCCCGACCATGGCCGAGATCCGCGGCTTCTCCCAGAAGCCCTTCTTCATCAGCGAGACCGCCTCCGAACAGGGCAAGCGCCAGCACGCGGACATCGACCAGCTGTTCTCCGGGCTGGAGGCGCACGACGACATCGTCGGCTTCGTCTGGTTCAACATCGTCAAGCGGGCGGACTGGCGGGTCGAGGCCGTGCCGGACACCCTCGCCGCGTTCAAGCAGCGCGTGTCCGACCCCCGTTACGGCTTCGACATCCGGAACCCCTGATGAGCACTGAGTCCGAGTTCTCCCCCGTCCCGCACGGCCGCTCCGCCCACGACCCGGCCGCCGAGCCGGACCCGGACGGGCCCGGCGCCGTGGCGGTGGACAGCCCCGACGGTCCGCGCCCCGCCGTAACGGTCGACAACCCCGACGGCGTCGAGCTGGCCCCGTACACCATCCCGCAGGTCCCCGCGATCGGCTGGGACCCGGGCACCAGCCCCCGGCGCCGGTGGATCGCCCGCGGCCTGCTGGGCGCCGTCCTCACCGTCCAGGCCGCCCTCTCGCTGCGCCTGCTGGCCGCCGCGCACCCCGACGAGGCCGCCGCCATGGTCGCCGGCCGCCAGCAGCTGGCCCACCTGCTGCACGGCACCCCGGTCACCACCGACCTGGTCGACCGGGTGCACGGCTCGCCCTGGCTCTACCCGCCGCTGGCCGGCGCCGCCGCCGACGCCAACGGCATCTGGGGCACCCGGCTGCTCAGCCTCGGCTTCGCACTGCTCACCACGGTCCTGCTGTACTCGCTGACCCGGCGGCTGTTCAACGAGCGGGTCGCCATCTGCGCCATCGCCGGGTACGCCGTCCTCCAGTCCACCGTCGTGGTCGGCTTCTACGCCGCGCCCGAGTCCCTCGCCGTCCTGCTGGTCGCCCTCTCGGCCTGGACCACGGTGTTCACCGCAGGCCGCCATCCGGCCCTGGCCCTGCTCGCCGCCCCGCCCACGGCGCTGGCCTGCGCCACGGCCTACTCCGCGGCCTTCGCCGTCCCCGCCCTGGTGGCCCTCGCCTTCGCCTGCGCCCGGCCGTACCACCGGGTGGGCCCGGCCGCCCTGCGCTCACTGCTGACGGCCCTCGGCACCCTCGTCCTACTGCTCCCGTACGGCACCCTCGGCAAGGTCGCCGGGTGGTCGCCCTCGCGCGGCAACGCCCCCGGCTCGGCCGGCTCGGTCCTGCTCGGCACGCTCCAGTGGGCCGGCCTGTTCACCGTCCTCGCGGTGGCCGGCACCATCGCCTACGCGCGCCGCGAACAGATGCCCGAGCACGACGCGCCGGAGAAGGAGCCCCTCCCCACCACCCGGGGCCGGCGCGCCCTGCTCGGGGCCGTCCTGACCGCCACCGCCCTGCTGGTCCCCGCCGCCCACCTGTGGACCGGCACCTCCGGCGCGCTGTTCCGCCACCTCGGCTACGGCATGCTGCTGGCCGCCCCGCTCGCCGGGGTCGGCCTGACCCGGCTGGTCGGCGCCCACTTCCGCCACCCCCAGCTCGGCATCCTGGTCTGGGTCGCCCTGCTCGCCCTCGGCCTGGAGCAGTCCGCGCTGCGCTACCAGAACGGCCCCGACTCCGGCCGCCTGCTGGCCGTCCTGCGGGTCCACACGGAGCCCCAGGGCCGCTACCTCACCGAGGTCGACGGACTCGCCGAGTACTACCTCGGCGGCGTCTCCAAGCCCGAGCAGTGGGTCTCCGCGCGCGCCGGCACCGACTACCGCGACGGGGCCGGGGTCGAGCACCACGGCGACGACGGCAGCGTCGCCGCGATCCGGGACGGCTGGTTCACCATGGTCGTCCTCGACAGCACCGCGCCGAGGGCCACCGACCGGGCCCTGGGCGAGGCCCTGGGCGCCGCCGGACACTACCGGCTGGTCGCCCAATTCACCTCGCCGACCGGCGATTCGAGCACGTACAAGGTCTATCTGAAGCACTGACCGGCCGCCCGGCCCACGCACATCCGCGACACGACAGGCACAACATATGGTGCCGCCGCAGTCCGGCGGCACAACATGTATGCTCGCTTCTGCTGTCGATGCAGGGGAACCCGGTGCGAATCCGGGACTGCCCCGCAGCGGTGAGCGGGCGGCTCCAGCAGCCGCACCCCGCGAGTCCGAGTACCTGCCGACGGCGTGCGCCACGGCCCTCCCGCAGAGGCCGCGCCGGCACCAGCAGTACCCCTCCGGGCCTCGCGGGCGGGCCGGGGAGTCACCTCGCGCGACGCTTTTTTGCGTTCGCGCCGTGCTCCCCTGCCCAGATCGGCCCGGTGGCCCCCCGAGCACCGCCGCCGATCGCCGCCAGGAGAGAGCGCCTTGACCACCGCTGCCTCAGCCACCCTGCCCGCCCAGGGCTCCGGTACCGCCTTCACCGACCCGACGGTCTCCGACCCCGGGGGCGCGCTGCTGCGGCTGCTCACCGACCGCAGCACCGACCTCACCGAGGTCGACCCCGGCCATGTCGCCGCCGCCGCGCTGCGCGGCCGCCACGCCGGCTCGGACTTCGCCGAGCTGCGCGGGCTGGCCGTGGACGCCGCCGCGTCGATGATCGCCGAGGACCCCCAGTACTCGAAGCTGGCCGCCCGCCTGCTCGCGCTGGAGATCGTCGACGAGGCGAACAGCCAGGGCTCGGTGTCCTT
This sequence comes from Kitasatospora sp. NPDC058184, assembly GCF_042883725.1. Classification (NCBI taxonomy): domain Bacteria; kingdom Bacillati; phylum Actinomycetota; class Actinomycetes; order Kitasatosporales; family Streptomycetaceae; genus Kitasatospora; species Kitasatospora sp. NPDC058184. The sequence continues at coordinate 248,036 of NZ_JBHVVE010000004.1, read as the reverse complement.
CTCCGCCTCGATCGCCGTCGGCCACACCGAGGGCCTGATCGGCGACACCACCGCGGACTTCGTCGCCAAGCACGCCGCCGCCCTGGACGCGCTGATCGACACCGCCGGCGACGACCGCTTCGAGTACTTCGGCCTGCGCACCGTGCAGTCCCGCTACCTGCTGCGCCACCCGATCACCCGCAAGGTGATCGAGACCCCGCAGCACTTCCTGCTCCGCGTCGCCTGCGGCCTGGCGGTCGGCGACTCCGAGCAGTCGGTGCGCGAGGTGGCCGAGCTGTACGGCCTGATGAGCCGCCTGGAGTACCTGACCTCCTCGCCGACGCTCTTCAACTCCGGCACCCGGCACCCGCAGATGTCGAGCTGCTACCTGCTCGACTCGCCGCTGGACAACCTGGACTCGATCTACAACCGCTACGCGCAGATCGCCCGCCTGTCCAAGCACGCCGGCGGCATCGGCCTGTCCTACTCGCGCATCCGCTCGCGCGGCAGCCTGATCCGCGGCACCAACGGCAAGTCCAACGGCATCGTGCCGTTCCTGCGCACCCTCGACTCCTCGGTCGCCGCCGTCAACCAGGGCGGCCGCCGCAAGGGCGCGGCCTGCGTCTACCTGGAGACCTGGCACGCCGACATCGAGGAGTTCCTGGAGCTCCGCGACAACACCGGCGAAGAGGCCCGCCGCACCCACAACCTCAACCTGGCGCACTGGATCCCGGACGAGTTCATGCGCCGGGTCAACGCCAACCAGGACTGGTCGCTGTTCTCCCCGGCCGACGTGCCGGAGCTGGTCGACCTGTGGGGCGCCGACTTCGACGAGGCCTACCGCAAGGCCGAGCTGGCCGGCAAGGCCGTCCGCACCATCCCGGCGCAGACCCTGTACGCCCGCATGATGCGCACCCTGGCGCAGACCGGCAACGGCTGGATGACCTTCAAGGACGCCTCCAACCGCGCCGCCAACCAGACCGCCCTGCCGGGCCGCACCGTGCACTCCTCCAACCTGTGCACGGAGATCCTGGAGGTCACGGACGACTCCGAGACCGCCGTCTGCAACCTCGGCTCGGTCAACCTCGGCGCCCACGTGGCCCCCGGTGCCACGGTCGACGACCTGCTCGGCGCCATGGACTGGGAGCGCCTCGACGCCACCGTCCGCACGGCCGTGACGTTCCTCGACCGCGTGGTGGACATCAACTTCTACCCGACCACCGAGGCCGGCACCTCCAACTCCCGCTGGCGGCCGGTCGGCCTCGGCGTGATGGGCCTCCAGGACGTCTTCTTCAAGCTGCGGATCGACTTCGACTCCGCCGAGGCCGCCCGCCTGTCCACGCTGATCGCCGAGCGCATCATGCTCACCGCGTACGAGCGCTCCGCCGACCTGGCCGAGCAGCTCGGCCGCCACGAGGCGTACGGCGAGACCCGCGCCGCCCGCGGCGAGCTGCACATCGACCACTTCCCGACGGCCGCCCCGCAGTGGGCCGACCGCTGGACGGCGCTGCGCGCCCGGATCGCCGAGACCGGCCTGCGAAACTCGCTGCTGCTGGCCATCGCGCCGACCGCGACCATCGCGTCCATCGCCGGCGTGTACGAGTGCATCGAGCCGCAGGTGTCCAACCTGTTCAAGCGCGAGACGCTGTCCGGCGAGTTCCTCCAGGTCAACCCGTACCTGGTGCGCGAGCTCAAGGAGCTCGGCGTCTGGGACCAGCAGACCCGCGACGCCCTGCGCGACGCCAACGGCTCCGTCCAGGACCTGAACTGGCTGCCCGCCGGGGTCCGTTCGCTGTACCGGACGGCCTGGGAGCTGCCGCAGCGCGCGCTGATCGACCTGGCCGCGGCCCGCATGCCGTACCTGGACCAGAGCCAGTCCCTGAACCTGTTCATGGCGGCGCCGACCATCGGCAAGCTCAGCTCGATGTACGCCTACGCGTGGAAGGTCGGTCTGAAGACCACCTACTACCTGCGTTCGCGCCCGGCCACCCGCATCGCCCAGGCCGCGTCCGGCACCGCCCGTGCCGCCGCGCCGGCGCCGGTGCCCGTGAACACCCCCTCCCTCACCCCGGAGCAGGAAGCCGCCATCGCCTGCTCCCTGGAGAACCCCGAGTCCTGCGAGGCCTGCCAGTGACCACCCCCGAAGACCGCAAGATGCTGCTCGACCCCGGCTTCGAGCTGACCCTGCGCCCGATGCGCTACCCGTCGTTCTACGACCGGTACCGGGACGCGATCAAGAACACCTGGACCGTCGAGGAGGTGGACCTGCACTCCGACGTCGCCGACCTGGCGAAGCTCAGCGAGGGCGAGCGCCACCTCATCGGCCGGCTGGTCGCGTTCTTCGCGACGGGCGACTCGATCGTCTCCAACAACGTGGTGCTGAGCCTCTACAAGCACATCAACTCGCCCGAGGCGCGCCTGTACCTCTCGCGGCAGCTGTTCGAAGAGGCCGTGCACGTCCAGTTCTACCTGACGCTGCTGGACACCTACCTGCCCGACCCGGAGGACCGCAACGCGGCCTTCGCCGCGGTGGAGAACATCCCCTCCATCCGCCAGAAGGCGCAGTTCTGCTTCAAGTACATGAACGCGGTCGACCACATCGACTCGCTGCAGACCAAGGAGGACCGCCGCGCGTTCCTCCTGAACCTGATCTGCTTCGCGGCTTGCGTGGAGGGCCTGTTCTTCTACGGCGCCTTCGCCTACGTGTACTGGTTCCGTTCGCGCGGCCTGCTGCACGGCCTGGCCACGGGCACCAACTGGGTGTTCCGCGACGAGTCCATGCACATGGACTTCGCGATGTCGGTGGTCGACACCGTCCGCGAGGAGGAGCCCGACCTCTTCGACGACGAGATGGCCAAGCAGGTCACGGAGATGCTGGAGGAGGCCGTCGAGGCCGAGCTCCAGTTCGCCCAGGACCTGTGCGGTGACGGCCTGCCCGGCATGAACACCGCCTCGATGCGCGAGTACCTGCAGGCCGTGGCGGACCAGCGCCTGGCCCGCCTGGGCCTGCCGATCCGCTACGGGTCGACGAACCCGTTCGGCTTCATGGAGCTCCAGAACGTCCAGGAGCTGACCAACTTCTTCGAGCGCCGCGTCTCGGCGTACCAGGTCGCCGTCGAGGGCTCCGTCGCCTTCGACGACGACTTCTAAGAAGCACACGAAACACCAGAGGTGCCCCGCACGGCTAGGCCGTGCGGGGCACCTCTGTCGTTGCGCGCCGCCGTCACCCGGCGTCGCCGTTCCCGGCCCGCCGGCGGCCGGCGGTGAGGTCGGCGTCGGCGGCGGCGAGGATGCGGCCGAAGGTGTGGGCGATGACCGGCTTGGCCAGGGCCCGGGTGAGGGCCGCGCCGAAGGGCAGGCGGACCTGGAAGGTGGTCGTCCACGCGACCTCGGTCCCGCCGGGGACCTCGGTGAAGGTCATCCGGCCGAGTTCGTGCCGGGACGGCGGCAGGCTGCGCTCGACCGTGTAGTCGAAGCCGTACGGCCGGTTGTACGCGGTGACCCGCTCGCGGAACCAGCCGATCGCCCAGGTGTGCACCCGCACCGCCCCCACGCCGTACGGCGCACCGGCGCCCGGCCGGGCCAGGCGGGCCCGGAGGATGAGCGGGGAGCGGGTGTAGTTGGTGGTGGTGGCGCACCAGTCGAACACGTCCTCGATCGGTGCGGCGATGACGCGTCGGACGGTCAGGGTCTCCATGGTCATGTCCCCTCTCTCGGTCGGCGGCGGCGCGGACTGCGGCCACCGCGCCCGACAGATGGACCGGGGAGCCGTCGGAAACGTGACACCGGGGCCGCCGCCCCGTCCCGAAGCGCCTCCGACCATGCCCTTAACCTATTGAATCTGCTACGGTCGTCCATATGACGAAAGATACCGGCGCCCAGTCCGCCGTGACCGAGCTCCGGATGCCCCTCGACACCAAGGTGGTCATCTGGGCCTTCTGCGGCGCGGTCGGCGCCGGCCTCGGCTTCGCCGTCCCGTGGCTGCTCCAGTTCGCCGCCCGGCACCCGATCCCCTACGCGGACACCGTGCGCTTCCTGGGCTCGTTCACCTCCCCGGCCATGGTGATCGGCCGACCGGTGGCGCTCGCCGCCGTCGGGCTCGTGGTCGGGATGTTCGTCACCTACCACGCCGCCACGCTGCGCATCTCGGACGAGAGCATCACCGTCGTCGAGGGCGACGACAGCCGGGTGATCGCCCGGGACCAGGTCGGCGGCGTCTTCCGCCACGGCGGCAAGGTGCGGATCGAGTCACCGGTCGGCCGGGTCCTCTTCGACGACGACGTCGAGGGCGGGAAGGCGGCCATCGCCTCGGCCTTCCGCCGCCACGGCTACCCCTGGGAAGGCGCCTGAGGCCCCTCGTGCCGGATGTGGCACATTGACCGGACGGCCCCAGCCCCGGGCCCCGTGATCGAGAACCGAGGTCTCCCGTGTCCGCAGACAACGCCGCGCCGTACCGACCCGCGCCGCGCACGGTCGTCGAGGCCTGCTTCGACCCGCAGGGCACGGCCCCGCTCGACTACGTCTACGACGTCGCCGCGGCGGCCGGCCTGTCCGACCAGCCGGTACGGCTGGCCGTACGGCGGCTGGAGGCGGCGGGCGTCCTGCGGCAGGAGGGGCGGGGCCGCAAGGGCCGGCTCGTCCTGACCGACGCGGGCCGGCTCCGCTCGGACCTGGACGTCCGGTTCGTCGCGCTCGCCTACGCCCAGGACGCCGGACTCGCCCCCTGGGACGGGCTCTGGCGCCTCTACACCTTCTCCGTCCCCGAGCGGCACCGGGCGGAACGCGACGCCCTGCGCACCGCGCTGACCCGGCTCGGCGCCGCCCCGCTCGCGCCCGGCGCCTACGTCAGCCCGCACGACCTGCTCGACGAACTCGCCGCCGAGGCCTCGGCGGCGACCGTCGACGCCTACCTGGTCACGGCGGAGGCCACCCGCCTGACCGGCCGGGGCTTCACCGGCCCCGCCGCCACCGCCGAGCACCTCTGGCCCGCGGCCGGGACGGTCGAGGCCTACCGACCCCTCGCCGAGGCGCTGGCCGAGGAACCCCTCGGCCCCGACCGCGGCTCCGTCGAACTAGTCGCCACCGCGCTGCGCCTGGCCGAGGCCTTCACCCACGCCCTGGAGCTCGACCCGCTCCTCCCCCCGGAGCTGCGGCCCGCCCCGTGGCCGCCGGCCGGGGTCCGGCGCGACTTCGACGAGGCCTGGACCGCGATCCGCGGCCGCACCCCCGACCTCTCGCTCTTCCGCGCCTTCGACACGGAGCCGGAACACCACGAACCGGAGCGCCACGCGCCGTAACAGCGCGAACCGGGACAACACCTGTCCGCCTGATTTTCACCCGGACGGACGCGATTCCGAATTCCCGGATCGCGAATATGTTCGAGGCTTGATATATCGATAATATGCTCGAAGAATACGACAAGGTATTGGTGTCGGGCGGATTGGGTTTCGTCGGAAGGCACCTGACCAGCGCCCTTCTCTTTCTCGGGAAAGAGGTGGCGATCATCGACAACGCCCGGACCGCGACGAGCATCTCGGCGCCGTCCGGGACCACCCTGCACCTGCTGGACATCCGCGAGGTCGACGCCGTCGCCGAGGCCGTGGACGACGCCGACCTGGTCTTCCACGTCGCCGCGAACGCGAACGGCACGCTGTCGGTGACGCAGCCGCGCCTCGACTTCGAGATCAACGCACTCGGCACCCTGATCTTCGCCGAGGCCCTCCTCAAGGCGTCCGTCCGCCGGGTCGTCTACGTCTCGTCCGCGTCCGTCTACGGAACTCCGCGGAAATTCCCCATGGACGAGGACCACCCGACCCGCCCCTTCGTCCCGTACGGCGCGTCGAAGCTCAGCGGCGAGATCACCTGCCTGGCGCTCCACCGCGCCTGCGGTCTGCCGGTAGTGGTCGGCCGCCCGTTCTGCGTCTACGGGCCGGGTGAGAACCCGCACGAGGCGATGGTCGAGGTCGGCCGGTTCCTGCGCTGGCACCTCAACCACCAGCCCATCCAGATCGTGGGCGACATCGACCGGAAGACCCGCGACTTCGTCCACGTCACCGACCTGGTCCAGGGGCTGCTGACGATCGCCGACCGGGCCGAGCTGGGCGAGGTGTTCAACATCGGCTCCGGTACGGAGGTCTCGATGCGCGACCTCGTCAACACGATCGGGGAGGCCACCGGCGTCACGCCCGAGGTCAGCGTGATCCCGGAGATCGAGGACGACACCTACCGGCTGGTCGGCGACATCTCCAAGCTCCAGGGCCTCGGCTACCGGCCGGCGGTCTCGCTCGCCGAGGGGGTGCGCGACCTGGCCGACCACCTCGGCGCGAACCCGGAGCTCCCCGGCAGCCCGACCATCTTCTCCCGCGGCCAGCACGGCGAGTCCTGAGCCGCCCCCCGTACCGGACCGCCCCACGGAACGCCGAGGGCCGGGACACCAGCGGTGTCCCGGCCCTCGCGTGCGACGGACCGTCAGTCGTTCGCCACGGTGGCGTACTTCGGGGTGCCCTCGGCCATCTGCTTCAGGGCGTCCTTGCGGTCCCGCTTCGACAGCTTGTCGATGTAGAGGGTGCCGTAGAGGTGGTCGGTCTCGTGCTGGAGGCAGCGCGAGAAGAAGCCGGTGCCCTCGACGCGGATCGGCTGACCGTCCTTGTCGACGCCGGTGACCGCGGCGTAGTCCGGGCGGGCCAGCTCGGCGTAGGCGGTCGGGACGGAGAGGCAGCCCTCGTTGCCGTCGTCCAGGACGCGGCGGCGGTCGGCCGGGTACTCCTCCAGCACGGGGTTGATCACGTGGCCGATGTGGCGCACGCCCTCGTCGTCCGGGCAGTCGTAGACGAAGACCTTGAGGTCGACGCCGATCTGGTTGGCGGCGAGGCCGACACCCTCGGCGGCGTACATCGACTGGAACATGTCGTCGATCAGCGCGGACAGCTCGCCGTCGAAGACGGTGACGTCCTTGACCTCGCGGTGCAGCACCGGGTTGCCGACGACGGTGATCGGGCGGGCGGTGCCCTTGCTGAGGTCGGGCTCCTCACCGATCACCTTCACGGGCGCCTCGGCCGCCGTCCCCTCCACGTCGTGCTCGTGCTCGTGCTGCTCGGCCTGCTCCGCCATGTCTTCCGCTTCCGTCGGTGTACGCGTTACCTCACCAGGGTACTCAGCACACTTCTTCGAGGTCCCGGTACGCCCGGCTTCCCGGGGCGGACGCGACCCAGCGGTCCAGCAGGGTGCGCACCAGATGGGCCGGGGCGGCGATCCCGCACTCGCGCTCGACCAGCCAGGACATCCCGGCCGCGCCGCCCTGGCTGAGGTGGCTGAGGTGGCCGGGGTGGGCGGCGTCACCGTCGTCGTGCGGGTCGTGGTGGGCGGCGACCCCGTCGTCGGAGGCCATCCGGCTCTCCGAGCAGGCGCGGCACAGCAGCCGCACCGAGGAGGTCCAGTCCTCGGCCGCGTAGCCGGCGTCGGCGACCAGCCGCTCCAGCGCGTCCCGGTCCCCGGCGGTGGCGGCCTGCAGCAGCACCACGTACGTCGGCACCGGGGAGGGCGCCCACAGCTCGATCTCGTCGAACACCGGGTAGGCGACGCCGTCGGTGACCCGCTCGCCGTGCGGGGCGCCGTCGTGCAGCACCACCTCGCCCCAGCGGCGGCCGGAGGAGGGCAGCGGGATGGACAGCACCTCGATCCGGGCCGGGTCCAGCCGGCGGCCCCAGACCACCTCGGACTCGCCGTCCGGGGACAGCCGCACCGGGGTGGTGCCGAGGTCCAGGCTGACCGGGCCGTCCGGCTGCGCGCCGGGGCCGCCGGACAGCTTCAGCCCGTACGCCTGCCAGGCGCGGCGGGCCAGCGGCCAGTCCTGGAGGGCGGTGGCGGTGATGCCGAGGTTCCACCAGTCCGGGGCGCCGTGCTCGCGGTCCAGCAGGGCGACGGCGCGCAGGCCGGCCGAGCGGGCCTGCTCCCAGTCCCGGCGGAACTTGTGCAGCAGGGCGAGGTTGAACCAGGAGTCGGAGAGCCACGGCTCCAGGTCGGCGGCCATCACCAGCAGGGCGCCGGCGTCCTCGTAGCGGCCGTCGCCGATCAGCGTGAAGGCCCGGTCGGTCGTCTGCCGCCAGGTGGCGGACGGCCGGTGCCGTGCCCGGTGGAAGATCCTCACGTTCGTCCCTGCCGTCGTCGTCCGCTCAAGTCCCGTGCCACCGTGCCCGTACCGCCTCGGAGGGCGCCCGGGCCCGGTGCCCCGGGTCGGTGTTCCACGCTACGACCGCATCCAACCACGCCCGCCCCCGCCCGCGCTCCCCACCGCCGAGGTTGGGGCCCGCCCCTCCCCAGCCTGCCTGTCCGATGCCGCCCGCTCAACCCCTGACGGCCGGAACCCGCATCCCGGGCCCCGCGGCGGCGGCCGACGGCCCGGGCCGTACGGGCCCGCGGACCCTGCTCCGCCCGGCCGTACGGGCCCCGCGGACCCGAGTTCGAGGACGGGCGCTAGGGCCTGTCTTCAAACTCCCGTCGTCCGCCCGGAGGGCGGGCGGGGCGGCGTTGGGGTGCGTGCATCGCAAGGCGGAGGAGGGAGCCACTGCGGAGCATTGGCGACCGACGACAACGCGGCGAGGTGCGTGCACCGGCGTCGCCCCGCAGACGCGAGTTCGAAGACAGGCCCTAGCCGCCCACCCTGGCCAGGGCGTCCACCACGCGGGCGTCGTAGACCCGGCCCCGGCCCAGCCGCAGGGCCTCCAGCGCCTCCAGCCGCCCGACGGCCTCGCCGACGCCCCGGCCGCGGGCCGCCGTGAGCAGGTCGTCGTGGGCGTTGGCGACCCGGATGATCCGGGAGGCGAGCGGCACCGGGCCGTCGCCCGAGGCGGGCCCGGTGCACGGGTCGGCCAGCCGGGCGACCTGCTCGGCGACCTGCCGGGGCACCCCGGTGCGGCTGATCACCTCGCTGCCGAGGCGGGCGATCCGCTGCTGCTCGGCCTCGGGCAGCAGCGCGGTGGCGCCGTCCGGCACCGGTTCGACCAGGGACAGCTGGCCGACGTCGTGCATCAGCGCGGCGTACTCCAGCAGGGCGAGCTCGCGGGTGCCCAGACCCAGCTCGCGGCCCAGCGCGCACGCCGTGTCCGCGACCCGGCGCGCGTGCCCGTGCGGGGTGTACCCGGCCACCTCGGTGGCCCGGGCGAGGCTGGCGATGGTCTGCCCGGTGGTGGCCCGCACGGCGGCGGCGCGCCGGAAGGACACCTGGGCGAGCAGCAGCGGGGTGCAGAACAGCGGCAGCGCCCACAGCCCGACCTCGCCGGCCGCGAGGCTGACCAGCATCCCGGTGGCGACGATCGCCGAGCCGATGCCGAACAGCGAGCGCAGCTCGTCCTCCAGCGCCGCCGGGAACCGCAGCCCGCCGCCGGAGCGGCGCAGCAGCGCCGCCAGGGTCGCGTCGCAGAGCGCGGCCAGCGCGGCGACGGCGGTCAGGAACACCCCGTACGCCGGGCCCTCGGGCGAGAAGCGGTCGACCATGCCGCCGTTGTAGAGCGGCTGGAAGACGGCGCCCGCGAAGCCGACGGCGAGCACCCGGCGGGCGGCGCCGTCGCGGCGGGCCGGATCGGCCCAGGGCGGACGGCGGTGCGGGCGCCCGGGGCCGTCCGGCAGGACGAGGCCGGCCAGCCGGCCCAGCAGCAGGCCGGCCCCGGTCACCGCGACCACCTGGAGCGTCCCGTGCGCGGTCGGCACCCCGCGCAACGGCCCGAGCAGGGCGTACGCCAGCGCACCGGCCGCGCCGATCGGCGCCTGCTCCCGATCCCCCGGAAGGGTGATGCGGACGCATTCGCCGAGCGCGATCAGCACGGTGAACGCCAGCGCGACCCGGGGCTCCGCGACCCCGCGCACCGCGACGGCGCCCAGCGCGAGCGCCAGCAGCGCGGCGGCCGCCGCGTGCACCGCGCGCGCGGTCCGCCCGCAGGGCGCGCGGCCGAGGACCACGCGCCGCAGTGCCCGGGGCCCGGACACCCCGGGCCCGAACAGCTCCCGCCCGGCGGCGGCACCGGCACCACCGGAGGCCGCGCCACCGGAGGCCGCCCGCCCGGCAGCCGCCCGCCCGGGGGCCCTCACGGCTGCCCGGCCGCGGGGACGGTCCCGCCGCCCTGGGGCGGCACCCGGCCCGGGACGGCCTGGCCCGGGGCGGCCCGGACCGGCTCGGGCACCCCGAGCGGGATGTCCGGCACCGCCTCGATGGAGTCCTCGGAGTGCACCACCGGCTGCCAGTCGTACCCGGCCAGCGCGTCGATCAGCGCCCGCACCATCACCGGGTCGAACTGGCTGCCCGAGCAGCGCTCCAGCTCCGCGACCGCCTCGCCGACCGGGCGGCCGCGCCGGTAGGAGCGGGTGGAGGTCATCGAGTCGAAGGCGTCGGCGACCGAGATGATCCGGGCGAACTCGGGGATCTGCTCGCCGGCCAGCCCGCTCGGGTAGCCCCGGCCGTCCAGCCGCTCGTGGTGGTGCAGGATCCCGGCGTGCGCCTCGCCGAGGAAGTCGATCCCGCGCACCAGCTCGTACCCGTACACCGGGTGGATCTCCACCGCCCGGCGCTCGGCCTCGGTCAGGGGACCGTTTCTGCGCAGCAGCTCGGTGGCCACGCCGAGCTTGCCGACGTCGTGCAGGATGCCCGCGAAGCGCAGGGTGCGCAGCCGCTCGGCCTCCATGCCGAGCTGAGTGGCGATCAGCACCGAGGCCCGGCCGACCCGTTCGCTGTGGCCCCGGGTGTAGGAGTCCTTGATCTCCACGGCCTGCACCAGCGACTGCACGGTGGCCTGGTGGGCGTCCCTCTCGCGCTGGCCCTGGGCGAACACCCAGGCCGAGATGGACAGCGGCAGCAGCGCGAGCAGCGCCGCGAACGCGCCGTACGGGCCCTGCCAGAGCACCGCGACCATCAGCCCGCCGGCCGCGTGCACCAGCACCGGCAGCCCGCAGGACGCGTGCGCCCCGCTCAGCAGCACCCCGGGCCGGCGGCCCTCGCTGAGCATCAGCATGACGCCCACCACCACCCCGTTGACCAGGCAGAACACCGCGACGGCGGCGAATCCGGGCAGCAGTGCGGCCGGGAAGCGGGAGCCGAGCAGCAGCTGCGGGCCGTGCAGCAGGTGGAAGGCGACGGAGGAGGCGAAGGCGCACAGCGCGAGCTGGGAGCCGTTGAACAGCTGGCGCGGGCGGCAGCCGCGCCCGCTCGGTCCGCCGAGCAGCGCGGCCGGGGCGGCCACCAGGGCGGCGGCGGCCGGCGGGAGCATCAGCACCCCGGCGAACAGCACCGGAAAGAAGGTGTTCACCCCGGGCCGGGCGGGCGTCCGCTCGGGCAGCGCCGGCCGGCGCAGCAGCCGGCGCACCAGCACCAGGCAGGGCGTGGGCAGGCCCTGGGCCAGGGACTCCCAGCAGCCGTGCAGGAAGGCCAGCAGCGCGACCTTGGGCCAGTCCACCGGCGCGCCGAGCCAGTGCGGCACCCCGGCGGCCGCGGCGGGCAGCAGCGGCACCAGGCAGCACAGCGCCGCCACCGGCACCACCACCAGGTAGCGCGCCGCCCCTCGCGGCAGGGTCGAGCCTCCACAGTCGGTAGCGATCTCGACCTCCCCGCCGTACGGACCCCGTGTTGCCTCAGCGCGTCGGGCGGACCGACGGTGAGTGTCCGTCAGGAGAATAGGCCGCCCTCCGGACATGGGGACGCATGATGGCGCAATGGCGCAGTTGGCGCACCGCCAGCTCACTCGAACGAGTGATGGCGCATGCGAGCAGAACGGGAGCGGCCCCGGGAGTGTGTACTCCCGGGGCCGCTGTTGCCCTTGCCCTGAACCCGCCCGGCACCCGCCCGGACGTGCCCGAACCGTCCGGCCCGCCCTCGCCGGCGGGCCGCGGGGCTACCGCCCCCGGCGGTCGACCAAGGAGTCGGCCGCCGTACGGGCGTTCGCCCGACGGGTCGTCACTCCGCGGGGGCGCCGGCCTCGACCGGAGCGCCCGAGCGCCCGGCCGTCTCCGCCTCGCCCGCCCCGCCCGGCCTGGGCGCCGGCCGGGCCGACTCGACGTGCAGCTCGACGGTGGTCTCCACGGCGACCACCACCTGCTCGCCCGAGCGCTGCCCGGCCCGGATCGAGTCGATCCTGGCCAGCACCTTGCTGCGCAGGTCGGTCGGGGTGTCGTCGCACCCGCAGGAACGCTTGATCAACGCCTTGATCGCCTGCTCCAGCCCGTACTGCTTCAGGCAGGGTGAGCACTCCTCGAAGTGCACCCGCAACTTGGCGCAGTCACCCTCGGCCATCTCGTTGTCGAGGAATTCATAGAGGTGGTCGAGGACCTCGCCACACTCGGTTTCGTGCGGATCGCCGCAGCTCATGAGCCCGAGCCCTTCGCTTCCTGCCCTGCCCCGCTGCCGGCCGGGACGAGCCCGCGCTCACGGGCGTAATCCTCCAGCATGCCGCGCAGCTGACGGCGGCCGCGGTGCAGCCGGGACATCACCGTACCGATGGGAGTACCCATGATGTCCGCGATCTCCTTGTACGCAAAGCCTTCTACGTCCGCGAGATAGACGGCGATCCGGAATTCCTCCGGGATGGCCTGGAGCGCGTCCTTCACATCGCTGTCGGGGAGGTGGTCGAGCGCCTGGGTCTCGGCCGAGCGCAGACCGGTCGACATGTGCGACTCGGCCCGGGCCAGCTGCCAGTCCTCGATCTCCTCCGCCGCGGTGCGCTGGGGCTCCCGCTGCTTCTTGCGGTACGAGTTGATGAACGTGTTGGTGAGGATGCGGTACAGCCAGGCCTTGAGGTTCGTCCCCTCACGGAACTGGTGGAAGGACGCGTACGCCTTGGCGAACGCCTCCTGGAGCAGGTCCTCCGCGTCGGCCGGGTTGCGCGTCATGCGCAGCGCCGCCGAGTACATCGGATCCAGGTAGCCCAGGGCGTCGCGCTCGAAGCGATCCCGCCGGGCCTCCTCGCTCTCCTCCGCCGACACCCGGTAGGTGTCCTCACCGATCGCCTCGGCCAGCTCCTCACCGGTGAGCGCCTCGCCCGCGGGCAGGGCGTCGCCCGGGCCACGGCCCGGATCGGCCTCGTGCTCGGTCCCGACGACCGGACCCACCTCCTCGGCATGACGGGCACGGCCCACGGCGGGCCGCCCAGAAATGGAGGATATCGGGCTGACGGGCTTCTCGCCCGCGTCGATCCAGTCCGACCAGGAGGGGGCGAACGCCGCGGTGGCCTCGCGCTCCTCAGGCCGTTCGGGGCACGCGATCGAACCCATCTGCCCTGCCTCTCACCGGTGACTCCTGCTGACGGAGACGACAACCACACGCGCCCCGCCCGCATTCCCGTCCCCGGGCGCCATTCACTCGCACGAGTGAGCGAATGGAAACTCCCTGCTCACGGCCCCGGAGCCGGACCGCCCCACGGCCTCACACCAGCCGCAGCACCCAGTCCCCCACCGCCGAGCAGATCAGGTCCAGCACCTCGTCCTGCCCCACCGGCGCCCGCTTGGGCACCTCGAAGCCGTGGCTGCCGTACGGCACCGCCACCAGCTCGTGCCCCTGCGGCAGCTCCGGGAACTCCACCGGCCCGCCGAACGGGTCCGCCGCGCTCTGCACCACCAGCGTCGGCAGCCCGGACCCCAGCAGCTCCTCCGCCCGGCTCTTCTCCGGCCGGCCCGGCGGATGCAGCGGGAACGCCAGCGCCACCACCCCGACCGCCCCGGTCGCCGCGCCCGTCCGGCAGGCCACCCGCGCCCCCGCGCTGCGCCCGCCGACCACCAGCGGCAGCCCCTGCCCGGCCAGCCGCTCGGCCACCGGCCGCCAGCCCGCGTCCAGCGTCTTCGGCGCCGGGCCCAGCCTCCGGCCCGCCACCCGCCAGGGCTGCTCGACCAGCGCCACGGTGATCCCCCGGGCCGGCAGCTTCGCGGCCAGCGCCACCAGGTCCCTGGCCTCGATCCCGCCGCCCGCGCCGTGGCCGAGGGCCAGGACGGCCACCGGCTTCGCGGCCCGGTGGTAGGTGATCCGGGCCTCCCCGGCCCCGGTGGGGACCGCTTCGGTGCGGACCGGTTCGGTGGTGCTCATCTCGACGTCTCCCGGGACGTTCGCAAAAGGTCGGAACAGGCGGCTCAGAACAGGGTGGTCTCGTACTCGGGCTCGGCCCACGGCTCCTTGAGCTCCGGGCCGTTGTTGCGGATGCTGCCGACCGCCGGCGACACCGGGGTGGCCACCAGCGCGCCCGGCGGCGGGGGTATCAGCAGCCGGCGCAGCCCGTCCGGGTCGGTCAGCCGCGGGTCCAGCCACTCGTCCCAGTCCCCCCGGTCCAGGAACAGCGGCATCCGCTCGTGGATCGGCGCCAGCAGCTCCTCGGCGTCCGTGGTGACGATCGTGAACGTCACCAGCCAGGCCTCCGGGTGCCCCGGCGGCACCGCCCGGTTGCGCCAGAACTCGTACAGCCCGGCCAGCGCCAACGGGGCACCGTCCGCCCGGGACACGAAGTACGGCTTCTTGCGGGCCTTGCCGCGCTCCCCCGGGACCGTCTGCCACTCGTAGTAGCCGTCCACCGGCAGGATGCACCGGCGGGCGGCGAAGGCCTGCCGGTACGAGGGCTTCTCGTGCACCGTGTCCGACCGGGCGTTGATCATCTTCACCGCCGTCTCGGCGGAGTTCGACCACTGCGGCACCAGCCCCCAGCGCAGCACCCGCAGCTGGCGCACCGGCCCCGGCCGCTCCCGGCCCAGCCGCTCCAGCACCACGAACGCGCTGTTGGTCGGCGCGACGTTCCAGTTCGGGTCCAGGGTCTCCTCGGGGTCCCAGTGCTCGACGCCGAACAGCTCGACGACGTCCTCGGGCTTGCTGCTCGCTGCGAACCGACCGCACATGCGGGCCAGCTTGCCATGCCGCCGCTCCTCAGGACCTGTTCATCCCCGGACCAGAACCACCCCCTGCCTCCCGCCCGTCCCCGCATGGGAGGCTGCCCCGAACGGCCCACACGGCGGCCCGGTACGACGGACGGAGGCGGAGAGACCCCGATGAACGCGAACGACCAGACCCTCGGCGACCTGTGGAACCAGGTGACCGGCACCCAGGCCGCCCCGCCCGGCTGGCTGGTCCTGGCCACCGGCGCCGCCGCCCTGCTCACCGTCCTGGCCCGCCCGCTCTGGCACGTCGCCCGCAACGCCGTGACCATCGCCCACGAGGGCGGCCACGGCCTGATCGCCCTGGTCACCGGCCGCAAACTGGCCGGCATCCGGCTGCACTCGGACACCTCCGGACTCACCCTCTCCTACGGCCGCCCCACCGGCCCCGGCATGGTCCTCACCGCCGCCGCCGGCTACACCGCCCCCGCCCTGCTCGGCCTCGGCTGCGCCGCCCTGCTCGCCGCCGACCGGATCACCCTGCTGCTCTGGCTGGCGATCGTGCTGCTGCTCGCCCTGCTCCTGCGCATCCGCAACGCCTTCGGCTTCCTCACCGTGCTGGTCGCCGGCGGCGCCTTCTTCCTGGTCTCCTGGTTCGGCAGCGCCGAGGTCCAGGCCGGCTTCGCCTACCTCGGCTGCTGGTTCCTGCTCCTCGGCGCCGTCCGCCCCGTCCTGGAGCTCCAGCACCAGCGGCGGATCGGCTGGGCCCGCGACTCCGACGCCGACCAGCTCGCCCGGCTCACCCACGTCCCCGCCCTCGCCTGGGTCACCGTCTTCCTGCTCGTCGCCCTCGCCTGCCTCGCCCTCGGCGCCGCCTGGCTGCTCCAGCCCCTGCAGTGAGCCCACCGGGCCTCCCGCCGCCCGGCCGCGCGCCGAGAACGTTCCCGTACGGCCCCTAGACTTGCCCCATGACCGAGACCCTGTGGCCCGCCCCCGTCGCGACCAGCCCCGTCGACGCCACCGTCACCATCCCCGGCTCCAAGTCGGTCACCAACCGGGCCCTGGTGCTGGCGGCCCTCGCCGACGGGCCGGGCTGGGTGCGGCGCCCGCTGCGCAGCCGCGACTCCCAGCTGATGGCCGACGGCCTGCGCGCCCTCGGGGTCACCATCGAGGAGAAGGTCAACAACGACTCCGGCGGCACCGGCGGCGGCGAGGCCTGGCGGGTCATCCCCGCCCCCGCGCTGCTCGGCCCGGCCTCGGTCGACGTCGGCAACGCCGGCACCGTGATGCGCTTCCTGCCCCCGCTGGCCGTCCTGGCCGACGGCCCGGTGCACTTCGACGGCGACCCGCGCTGCTACGAGCGCCCCCAGCACGGCGTGATCAACGCCCTGCGCGCGCTCGGCGCCCGGATCGAGGACGGCGGCCGCGGCGCCTTCCCGCTGACGGTGCACGGCACCGGCTCGCTGGACGGCGGCCCGGTCGAGCTGGACGCCTCCTCCTCGTCCCAGTTCGTCTCCGCCCTGCTGCTCTCCGGCGCCCGCTACAACCACGGCATCGAGGTCCGCCACGTCGGCGGCCCGGTCCCGTCGCTGCCGCACATCCGGATGACCGTGGAGATGCTGCGGCTGGCCGGCGCCCAGGTCGACGCCCCCGAGGACGGCGGCGAGAAGGACGTCTGGCGGGTCACCCCGGGCGCCGTGATCGGCCGCGACCTGGTCGTCGAGCCGGACCTCTCCAACGCCGCGCCGTTCTTCGGCGCCGCGCTGGTCACCGGTGGCCGGGTCACCGTGCGGGACTGGCCCAAGCACACCTCCCAGCCCGGTGACCAGCTGCGCGAGATCTACACCCGGATGGGTGGCGCCTGCGAGTTCACCGACGAGGGCCTGCAGTTCACCGGCACCGGCCGGATCCACGGCATCGAGGCCGACCTGCACGACGTCGGCGAGCTCACCCCGGTGATCGCCGCCGTCGCCGCGCTCGCCGACTCCGAGTCCCACCTGTACGGCATCGCGCACCTGCGCCTGCACGAGACGGACCGGCTCGCCGCGCTCGCCAAGGAGATCAACGACCTGGGCGGCGACGTCACGGAGACCGAGGACGGTCTGCGGATCCGCCCGCGCCCGCTGCACGGGGGCGTCTTCCACACCTACGAGGACCACCGCCTCGCCACCGCCGCCGCCGTCCTCGGCCTCGCCGTCCCCGGCGTGGAGGTCGAGAACGTGGCCACCACCGCCAAGACCCTGCCCGACTTCCCGGGGATGTGGGCCGAACTGCTCGGCGAAGCGGCGGAAGCGACGGCGGGCGTCTGAGCGGAGACTGAGCACATGCGCCGCTACGGCAAGGACGCCGACGAGGACGACATCCGCAACCGCCCCGCGCGCCGGGGGTCCCGGCCGCGGACCCGGATCCGGCCCAAGCACGAGGACGCCGCCGAGGCGATGGTGCTGACCGTCGACCGCGGCCGGGTCACCTGCCTGGTCGACCCGGGGACGAAGCAGGAGCGCGAGGTCGTCGCCATGAAGGCCCGCGAGCTGGGCCGCAAGGGCGTCGTCGTCGGCGACATGGTCAATCTGGTCGGGGACCTCTCCGGGGACGCCGACACCCTGGCCCGGATCGTCCGGGTCGAGGAGCGCGGCTCGGTGCTGCGGCGCACGGCGGACGACGACGACCCGTACGAGCGGATCGTGGTCGCCAACGCCCAGCAGCTGGCGATCGTCACCGCCCTGGCCGACCCGGAGCCGCGCCCCCGGCTGATCGACCGCTGCCTGGTGGCGGCCTACGACGCGGGCATGGAGCCGCTGCTGGTGCTCACCAAGTCCGACCTCGCGCCGGCCTCGACGCTGCTGGACTCGTACGCCCCGCTGGGCATCACGTACGTGGTCACCCGCCGCGACGAGCTGGAGACCACCGGCGCCGAGGCCGTCCGCGAGCACCTGCGCGGGCTGTCCACGGTGTTCATCGGCCATTCGGGCGTCGGCAAGACCACCCTGGTCAACGCGCTCGTCCCGGACCGCCAGCGGCAGACCGGGCGCGTCAACGCGGTGACCGGCCGCGGCCGGCACACCACCGTCTCCGCCCTGGCGCTGCGGCTGCCCCCGCCGCCCGGCGCCAAGCCGGGCTCGAAGAAGGCGCTGAACCCCGGCTGGGTGATCGACACGCCCGGCTTCCGCTCCTTCGGCCTCTCGCACATCGACCCGTCCCGGGTCATCCTCGCCTTCCCCGACCTGGAGCCCGGCACCGTCGACTGCCCGCGCGCGTGCAGCCACGACGAGCCGGACTGCGCGCTGGACGCCTGGGTCGCCGAGGGCCACGCCGAGGCCGCCCGGCTCTACTCGCTGCGCCGGCTGCTGGCCAGCAAGGAGGGCGAGCTCGACTGAGCCCGGCCGGGCCGGGCCCGTCCCCGGGTTCGGGGCCGGTGGCCCGTTCGAGGTGTCGGAGCGGGCTCACCTGGCGATCATAGGAAGGTCGGACCGTACCCGGTCCGACCCCCGATCGACAGGGAGGGCACGCGATGGCATGGGCCCTGGTGGTCCTGGCCGGCCTGCTGGAGACCGGCTTCGCGATCAACCTCAAGCTCAGCGAGGGTTTCACCAGGCTCTGGCCCACCATCAGCTTCTGCGTGTTCGCCCTCGGCAGCTTCGGCCTGCTCACCCTCTCGCTGAAGACCCTGCCGGTCGGCCCCGCCTACGCGGTGTGGACGGGCATCGGCGCGGCCGGCACCGCGATCTACGGCATGGTCTTCCTGGACGAGACCAGTTCGGTCCTCAAGCTGGTCTCGATCTCGCTGGTGATCGCCGGCGTCATCGGCCTCCAGCTCAGCGGCACGGCCCACTGAGCGGCTAGGGTTTCGGGCATGGCCGATTACCACGACGACCTCCGACTCGCCCATGTCCTCGCCGACTCGGCCGACTCGGTCACCCTGGAGCGCTTCCGCGCCCTCGACCTGAAGGTCGAGACCAAGCCCGACCTCACCCCGGTGAGCGACGCCGACAAGGCCGCCGAGGAGCTGGTGCGGAGCGTGCTCCAGCGCGCCCGCCCGCGCGACGCCGTCCTCGGCGAGGAGTTCGGCCTCCAGGGCTCGGGCCCGCGCCGCTGGGTGATCGACCCGATCGACGGCACCAAGAACTACATCCGCGGCGTCCCGGTCTGGGCCACCCTGATCGCCCTGCTGGAGGACGGCCCGGACGGCGTCGAGCGCCCGGTGGTCGGCATGGTCTCCGCCCCCGCGCTCCAGCGCCGCTGGTGGGCGGCCAAGGGCCTCGGGGCGTTCGGCGGCCGCAGCCTGGCCAAGGCCTCCCGGCTGCACGTCTCCGGCGTCTCCCGGATCGAGGACGCCTCCTTCTCCTACTCCTCGCTCACCGGCTGGGAGGAGCGCGGGCGCCTCGACCCGTTCCTGGACCTCACCCGCGCCTGCTGGCGCACCCGCGCCTACGGCGACTTCTGGTCCTACATGATGGTCGCCGAGGGCGCCGTCGACATCGCCGCCGAGCCCGAGCTGTCGCTGTGGGACATGGCGGCCAACTGCATCATCGTCGAGGAGGCCGGCGGCCGCTTCACCGGTCTGGACGGCGTCCCCGGCCCCGGCGGCGCCGACGCCGTCGCCTCCAACGGCCTGCTGCACGAGGAGGCCCTGCGCCGGCTGGGCGTCTGAGCCGGATCCTCGGGCCGAGGCGTGCGCGGGCCCCGGTGACCTGTGGGAGCAGGTCACCGGGGCCCGCCGTTCTCGCCCGGGTGCGCGGGGCTACTGCTTGCGCAGCTCCCGGACCGCCGCGTCCAGCCGCTGCCCGAAGTCGGCGTCGGCCTTGCGGAAGTTGTCGACCGCCCGCTCCACGATGTCCTCGCGGTCGGCCGAGACCTTGGCGATGAAGCCCGCCAGGTTGGCGACCAGGCGCTGCTTCTCCTCCTCGGAGAACAGCCGGTAGAGGTCGCCGGCCTGCACGAAGTCGTCGTCCTCGGCGTGCGAGGGCGCGACGTGGTTGCCGGTGGGGCCGTCGACGGCGGTCGCGGCCCACAGCGGACGGCCGGTCTGCACCGGGCCGCCGAAGCTGTTCGGCTCGTAGTTCTTCTGCCGGCCGTGGCGGCCGTCGTACAGGTAGCCGTCCCGGCTGTTGGTGCGGGCCTCGGTGGCGTGCGGACGGTTCACCGGCAGGTGGTCGGCGTTGATGCCGACCCGGTAGCGGTGGGCGTCGGCGTACGCGAACAGGCGGCCCTGGAGCATCTTGTCCGGGGACGGGCCGATGCCGGGCACGAAGTGCGCCGGGGAGAAGACCGACTGCTCGACCTCGGCGAAGACGTTGTCGGGGTTGCGGTTGAGCTCCAGCTTCCCGATCTCGATCGGCGGGTAGTCGGCGTGCGGCCAGACCTTGGTCAGGTCGAAGGGGTTGAAGCGGTAGTTCGCCGCGTCGGCCGCCGGCATGATCTGGACCTGCACCGTCCAGCTGGGGAACTCGCCGCGCTCGATCGACTCGCGCAGGTCGCGCTGGTGGCTGTCCGGGTCCTCGCCGGCGAGGGTGTTGGCCTCGGCCTGGGTGAGGTTGCGGATGCCCTGGTCGGTCTTGAAGTGGTACTTGACCCAGAAGTGCTCGCCGGCCTCGTTCTGCCACTGGTAGGTGTGCGAGCCGTAGCCGTTCATGTGCCGGTACGAGGCCGGGATGCCGCGGTCGCCGAACAGCCAGGTCACCTGGTGGGTGGCCTCGGGCGACAGGCCCCAGAAGTCCCAGACGTTGTCCGCCTCCTGCGAGCCGGTGTACGGGTCGCGCTTCTGGGTGTGGATGAAGTCGGGGAACTTGATGGCGTCCTTGATGAAGAACACCGGGGTGTTGTTGCCGACGAGGTCGTAGTTGCCCTCCTCGGTGTAGAACTTCAGCGCGAAGCCGCGCGGGTCGCGCACCGCGTCGGCCGCGCCGAGGTTGCCCGCCACCGTGGAGAAGCGCAGGAACGTCTCGGTCTGCTTGCCGACCTCGGAGAGGAACGCCGCCCGGGTCCAGGGCGTCAGGTCCGCGGTCACGGTGAAGGTGCCGTACGCGCCGGCGCCGCGGGCGTGCACCACGCGCTCCGGGATCCGCTCGCGGTTGAAGTGCGCGAGCTTCTCGAACAGCAGCTGGTCCTGGATGAGCGCCGGGCCCCCGGGGCCCGCCGTCTCGGTGTTCTGGTTGTCGGCGACGGGGGCACCCGCCTCCGTGGTCAGGGTCGGGCGCAGCTCGTCCTGGGTCGTCATGGGAGTGCCTCCGCGGTATCCGGTCGTGATGACACGATCCTAACTTGGACTTTGTCCAAGTCAATACTGGAACCAATCTCGGAGGGTGACCTACTCTGGAGGGCATGAGCGACCTGCTGGAGAGACTGCGCGCGAGAGGCTGGCGGCTGACCTCGCAGCGCCGGGTCGTGGCCGAGGTCCTGGACGGCGAACACGTCCACCTCACCGCGGACGAGGTGCACGCCCGCGCGACGACCCGACTGCCGGAGATCAGCCGCGCCACCGTCTACAACACGCTCGGCGAACTCGTCGCCCTCGGCGAGGTCCTGGAGGTCGCCGCCGACGGCCGCGCCAAGCGCTACGACCCCAACGCCCACCGCGCCCACCAGCACCTGATCTGCTCGGGCTGCGGCGCGATCCGCGACGTCCAGCCGCAGGGCGACCCGCTCGCCGCCCTCCCCGCCGCCGAGCGCTTCGGCTTCACCGTCACCGCCGCCGAGGTCACCTACCGCGGCCTGTGCCCGAACTGCCGCCCCTAGCCCGCCGGTTGCCCCCTGCCTCCCGGCTACCCCCAGCCGCCCCGGCCGAACCGCCGCCCCCAGCCGCCCGGTTGCCCCGCTACGCGCTCAACTCCGCGTTCAGCGCGCCCAGCAGCCGCCCGGCCCGCTCCGCCACCTCGGCCGGCCCGGAGTCGATCGCCCGCCGGCACCAGTTCTCCGCCTGCATCGGCTCCCCGCGGCGCAGCGCCAGCAGCGCCAGGCGCAGCGCCGCCCGGCCGTGCCCGGCGTCGGCGGCCCGGGTGTACCAGAGCATCGCCTCGGCCTCGCTGTCCTGCCGGGCCAGCAGCAGCCCCAGGTTGAACGCGGCACTGCGGCTGCCCGCCTCGGCGGCCCGCCGGTACCAGCTCTCGGCGATCTCCAGCGCCCCGCGCTCGGCCGCCCGCACACCCATCCGCACCTGCGCCCGGCGGTGCCCGGCGTCGGCCGCCAGCGCGTACCAGTGCTCGGCCTCGGCGTCCGCGTCCCCGCGCCGGTCCAGCAGCGAGGCCAGCCGGAACGCGCCCTCGGCCGAGCCGCCGGCCGCCGCCTGCCGGTAGCGCTCCAGCGCCCCGCCCAGGTTGCCGCGCTGCTCCTGGACGACCGCGAGCTGCAGGGCCGCCTCGCCGTGCCCCTCGGCCGCGGCCCGCGCGTACCACTCCTGGGCCTGCTGCTGCTCGCCGCGCCCGGCGTGCAGCACGCCGAGGTTGAACGCCCCGTCCACGCTGCCGGCCTCGGCCGCCTTGGAGAACCAGGGCTGGGCGCCGGACTCGTCGCCGCGCTGCAGCAGCACCACGGCCAGCGCGTTGCAGGCCTCCCGGTGCCCCGCGTACGCGGCCCGGCGGTACCACTGCTCGGCCTGCTGCTCGCGACCGGTGCCGGCGCAGAGCAGGCCGAGGTTGAAGGCGCCGTTCTGATCGCCCGCGTCCAGCGCGGCCCGGTACCAGCGCTCGGCCGCGGCGGCCTCGCCGCGGCTCGCGTGCAGCGCCCCCAGCGCGTTGGCGGCGTTGCCGTCCCCGGCCTCGGCGGCCTCCTGCCACCACTCGGCGGCGGCCGCCAGGTCCCCGGAGTCGCGCAGCAGGAAGCCCAGCGCGCAGGCCGCGCGCGGCTCCCCGTTCTGCGCGGCCTGCCGGTACCAGCGGGCCGCCTCGTCCAGCAGCGACCGGTCGGTGCGGGCCCGCTCCTCCAGCAGCACGCCCAGGCGCAGCGCGGCGCGGGCGTGGCTGCGGGCGGCGGCGGTGCGGTACCAGGTCTCGGCGGTCTCCTTGTCCCCGGCGGCCTCGCGCATCCGGGCCAGCCGGTAGGAGGCCTCCCGGTGCCCGGCGTCGGCGGAGACCTTGAACCAGCGCTCGGCGCGCACGTCCCGCCGGTGCTCCATCAGGTCACCCAGGGCGTAGGCGCCCAGCGGGTGGCCGTGGTCGGCGGCGTAGTGCAGCCAGTACTCTGCGGCCTCCTCCTCGCCCTGGTCGCGCAGTTGCAGCCCGAGCGCGTGCGCGGCCGGCGCGCTGCCGGCCACGGCGGCCTGGCGCCACCACTGCCCGGCCTCGGCGCGGTGGCCCTGCTGGTGCAGCAGCACGCCGAGGTTGTTGGCGGCGGCGCGCACCCCGGCGGCCGCGGCGGCGCGCAGGTAGGGCTCGGCGTCCTCCAGTTCGCCGCGGCGCAGCAGCAGGGTGCCGAGCCGGCAGGCGGCGTCCGGGTCGCCGCCGTCGGCGGCCTGCCGGTGGCGGGCCTCCAGCGCGGCGGACTCGCGGGCGGCGAGGGCGGTCTCGAAGCTGGTCGAGTCGAGGCCGGCCGGGTCGATCGCGGCGCCGGCGCCCGGCTCCCCGCCGGGCTGCTCCCCGTACGCGCCGACGGCGGCGGCGAACTGACGGGTCGACACGTGGACGAGGCTGTCGGGCCCGTAGCCCTGGGTCGGGGGGCGCTCGGACAGTCCGCTGGTGCGCTGGGCGGGCAGGGCTCCGGGGTGGTTGGCCGTACGCTCGGCGCTCTCCGCCCAGGCGTCGGTGTCCGCCTCGGCGGCCGCCGAGGACCTGGCGCCTGACTTGCCGATCAGCCTCATGCCGACTCCCGCTCCCCCAGAGTGTCGCGGCATCGTGCCCCGGCGTGCGTCCGGGGGGACTCCCAGGGGAGGCGCCGGACCCGACGGCCGGTCAGCGGCCGCGCACCGTCCCCCATGTGTCCCATCGTCGCATCACCCAGTACCCGCGTACACCTGCCCCGGCCGAATTCCGGCGGGGCCGACCCGAAGCCGACGAAATTGCTTCGGCGCTTTGTCGATTTCCCGACACGTCAACCCCACAAACCCCGTTGCCGTCCTCCTTGGCGACGGTCGATAGTACCGGAGCGGTTCCCGCCGCTTCCGGACGAGAACGGCCCGGGAGCGGCGCGGGAAACACCAGAGGCCCGGAGGAAGAATCCTCCGGGCCTCTGGCCTTTGTAGCGGGGACAGGATTTGAACCTGCGACCTCTGGGTTATGAGCCCAGCGAGCTACCGAGCTGCTCCACCCCGCGTCGGTGGTTAAACCATAGCACGGGCGCGGGGTGGAACGGAAAACGGTTACCGCAGCTCAGCGGCCGCCTCCGCGGACTACGGCTGCGGGCTGGGCGATCCGCCGCCGGTGGCGCCCGGGGCGGGAGTGCCGGCCGGGGCCGGCGCCGGGCTGCCGCCACGGGCCGCCTCCGCGGCCTTCAGGGCGTCGCCGAGCGCCTTCTGGGCGTTGCCGTAGGCCACCCAGTCGCCGTTCTTGAAGGCGGTCTGGCTGTCGCCGTACGCCTTCTCCGCGTCCGAGAGCGCCTTCTGGAGCTCCGGCGAGATCGTCCCGCCCGGCGCCGGCGTCGCGGGCGCCGTCGGGGTGGTGGTCGGAGCGGTCCCGGTGCCCGGCGTGGACGGCACGATCGGGGTGGTCGACGGGGGCGCCCCGCCGAACACCTTCTTCAGCGCGGCCTCCAGGGTGTCCTCGAACGCCACGTTGTCGTCCCCGTACACCGCCAGGACCTTCTGCATCGTCGGGTACTTGGCACCGCGACCGCGCACGTACACCGGCTCGATGTTGAGCAGCCCGCCGCCGACCGGCAGGGTCAGCAGGTTGCCGTACTCCAGCTCGGCGTCCCCGCCGCTCTTCAGGGCGAAGATCTGGTTGGCCACCTCCTGGCGGGAGTTGAACTTCGACTGCACCAGGCCGGGGCCGGGGGCGCCGCTCTCGCCCGTCATCTTCAGGATGCGGATCTTCCCGTAGTCGTCCCCCGGGTCCGCGTTGACGGCCATGAAGGCCGCCAGGTTGGGCCGCTGGTTGGGCACGAAGGTGCTGGTGAGCGAGAAGTTCGCGGTGTTCGTGTCCGGCATCCGCACCGTCACGTAGTACGGCGGCTGGACCTGCTTGGTGTCGCTGCTCGGGTCCACCGGGACCTGCCAGATGTCACTGCCGTTGAAGAAGGAGTTGGCGTCGGTGACGTGGTACTGGCCGAGCAGGTCGCGCTGCACCTTGAACATGTCCTGCGGGTAGCGCAGGTGCGGCAGCAGCGTCTGCGGGATGTCCGCCTTCGGCTCGACGGTGCCCGGGAAGGCCTTCATCCAGGTCTTCAGGACCGGGTCCTTGTCGTCCCACTGGTAGAGCTTCACCTCGCCGGTGTAGGCGTCCACCGTGGCCTTGACCGAGTTGCGGATGTAGTTGACCTGGTTGGCGGCGGTCAGCAGCTCACCGCGCTGGTTGGTCAGCGAGTCCTTGGTGGCGGCGCCCAGCGTCGTCTTCGAGGAGAACGGGAAGCCGTCCGAGGTGGTGTAGCCGTCCAGCACCCAGACCACGCGGCCGTCCTGCACCACCGGGTACGGGTCGGCGTCGATCGACAGCCACGGCGCGACCTTCTCCACCCGCTCCTTCGGCGTGCGGTTGTAGATGACCTTGGCGCCGTCGGTGATGGCCCCCGCGTAGAGGATCTGCGGCTCCGTGAAGCGCACCGCGTACGCGGCCCGGGTCAGCGGGTTGTCCAGCGAGACGCCGCTGCCGCCGGAGTAGGTGTACTCGGCGTTCTGGCCGGTCTTGGGATCGGTGTAGTCGATCTCCTTGTTGGCGCCGCCGACGATCGAGTACGTGGTGGTCTTCTCGCCGTAGTAGATCCGCTGCTGGTAGTCGCCCAGCGTGCCGGTGGCCGGCAGGCCCGACTCGGTGAACACCGGCTGGCCCTTGTCGTCGACCTGGTTGCCCTTGGCGACCACCGCGCCGTAGCCGTGGGTGTACTTGAAGTGGTCGTTGATCCAGTTGCGCTGCACGCCGTTGAGGTCGAGCTCGCGCAGGCCGATCACGCTGTCCTGCTTGTCCTGCCCGGTGCCGTAGCGGTCCACGTCCAGCGTGTTCGGGAAGGCGTAGTAGTTGCGCTGCTGCTCCAGCGACTGGAACGCCGGCGAGACGACGTTCGGGTCCAGCAGCCGGATGTCCGCGATGGTCTGCGCGTCCGGCTTGAGCGCGTCGGCGTTGGTCGTGCCCTGCGGGGTGTACTGGGTGGTCTGCGCGTCCGCGATCCCGTACGCCTGGCGGGTGGCGTCGATGTTCTTCTGGATGTACGGCGTCTCCTTGGCCTGCTCGTTCGGCTTGACCTGGAACTGCTGCACGATCGCCGGGTACAGCCCGCCGATCAGCACCGCCGACAGCACCATCAGCCCCAGGCCGATCAGGGCCGGGGCCCAGGTGCGGCGGATCGGGGTCAGGAAGAACAGCACCGCGCAGATGATCGCGACGAAGAACAGGATGGTCTTGGCCGGCAGGAACGCGTTGGCGTCCACGTAGCGCAGACCCGTCCAGCCCGAGACGCCCTTGTACGAGCCGGTCTTCACCGCCAGCGCGTACCGGTCCAGCCAGTACGCGACGGCCTTCAGCAGCACGAACACGCCCAGCAGCACCGCCAGGTGCCCCTGCGCGCCCGCGCTCGCCCGGCGCCCCGGGCCCTGCAGCCGCAGCCCGCCGTACAGGTAGTGCACCAGCGCCGAGGTCAGCAGCGAGACGATCACCGCGCTGAACGCGAAGCCCAGCACGAACTCGTAGAACGGCAGGTCGAAGGCGTAGAACGAGACGTCCATGCCGAACTGCGAGTCCTTCTCACCGAAGGAGGTCGAGTTCGTCCACATCAGCCAGGTCCGCCACTGGCCCGAGGCCGCGGCGCCGGCCACCAGGCCGATCACCAGCGAGACCCCGATCAGCGCCCAGCGCTTGAACGGCGCCAGGCCCGACCGGTAGCGGTCCAGGCTCTGCTGCTCCACCGACATCGCCGACAGCGGCGGCCGCAGCCGGTGCGCCAGCCAGATGTTGAAGCCGACGATCACCGCCATCAGCAGGCCGAACACCCCGAACAGGCCGATCTTCGTCCACAGCTGGGTGGTGAACACCGAGGAGAAGTGGACCGACCTGAACCACAGCCAGTCCGTCCAGAAGCCCGCGAACATGACGAACAGCAGGAAGAGCACCGCGAGCACGCCCAGGGTCAGCAGGGCCACCCGCGCCCGCCGGGAGGGCGGGCCTACCCTGCGCCGGAAACCCGGCCCTGAGCGTTCGGGCATCTGGAAGACCACGGTGGCACCTCGGCTGTGTCGTCTGAATGGGGTCGGTCGTCAGAGCAACTTAACCAGGCTTTGGCCGAGTTCCCACCGTTAGCAGACGGTTACGACGACCGCCCGCCGCCGGCCGTCCCCGCCACGGCTCCCCCAGCCCTCCCGACGGCCCGCGACGGCCCCCGCGACGCCCCCCGACCGCCCCTGGCGGCCTTCCGGCGAGCGCGCCCCGCCCGGCGTGTGAGGATTGAGGCATGTCCGACGCGTCTGATCTGAACAACTCCCCCGACGACGTCTCCAAGCTCCCGGCCGCCACCCCGCTGACCCGGGCCGCGCTGGAGATCGACGAGTACGCCTCCACCCTCGGCTGGGACCTCCCGGCCCGGCTGTTCGCCCTGGTGGACAGCGCCGCCCTGCGCAAGGCCAACCCGAAGATCGCCAAGCAGCTCGGCCTCGCCGACGGCGACGAGCCCGGCCTGACCCCGATCGAGCAGGACGAGCTGCCGGCCGGCATGGAGCTCGACAAGTTCCTCGGCACCATCGCCTGGCCCGACTCCGTGGCCGGCTGCGCCCTGGTCGTCGAGCGCCTCATGCTGCCCCCGGGCGCCGAGCAGTCCCGCCCGCGCGGCGCCTCCGACGCCCAGCTCGCCGAGTGGGTGGCCAACCACCCCAAGCGCGAGGAGGTGCGGATCACCGCCGCGGTGCTCCGCGGCGGCAAGAAGGAGATCGCGCTGCGGCTGCGCTCCAAGGACGTCGCCCGCGAGGTGCTGACCGGCCCCGACCTGGTGCCCGGCCTGACCGACGCGCTGCTGGCGACCTTCGCCTGACGCCTTCCCGCCGACGTTCCCGGGCGGCCGCCCCGGCGGCTGCCCGGTGACCACCCGGCCGCTGCTCGGCGACTACCCGGCCGCTACTTGGCGGCGCAGGACGGCAGCGCGGAGGTCTGCCCCGAGCGGACCTGCTCCAGCGACTTCAGCGCGCTGTCCAGCGTGTCCGTCTTGATCAGGGTCAGCCCGGACGGGACGTTCTTGGTCGCCTCGGCGCAGTTCGAGGACGGGGTGAAGAAGTACTCGGCCCCGGCGTCCCGGGCGGCGATCAGCTTCATCGAGATGCCGCCGATCGGCCCGACCTTGCCGTCGTCGTCGATGGTCCCGGTGCCGGCCACGAACTTGCCGCCGGTGAGGTCGCCGCCCGGGGTGAGCTTGTCGATGATGCCGAGCGAGAACATCAGCCCGGCGCTCGGGCCGCCGACGTCCTGCAGCCCGATGTCGATCTGGAACGGGTAGGTGTGCCGGATCCCGGTGCCGATGCCCACCACCGCGAGCTCCGCCCGCTCGGCGGGGGCCTTCGGGTCGAGGTCCTTGGCGCGGACGGTCGGGACGGTGACGTCGGTCTTCCCGCCCGCCGTGGCGACGCCGTTCGCGTCCTTGACGCGCGGCACGACGGTGAAGACCGCCGACTCGCCCGGCTTGTGCTTGGTGACCGCCGCGACCACCTGCTCGACCGAGCCGGCCGGGACGCCGTCCACGGCCACGATCTGGTCGCCCGCGTGCAGCCGGCCCTCGGCCGGGGCGCCCGCGGTGACCGACTTCACGATCAGCTCGCTGCCGACCGGCACGCCCAGCTGCTTGAGCGCCGCGGTGCGGGCGCTGTCCTCGGAGGAGGCGAACTCCTCGGCGTTCTGCTTCTTGGCGTCCGCGTCCGACTGCCCCTTGGGGTAGACGTTGTCGTGCGGCACCACCAGCACGTCGTCCCGCAGCCAGCCGACCACCGCGTTGACCAGGCTGGGCTCGTACTTGGCCCCGGTGACCTGGACGGTGGTCATGTTGAGGTGCCCGGTCGTCGGGTACGACTCGTGCCCGCTGATGCTGATCACCGGCTTGCCGCCCTGGTTGCCGAGCGTGTTGTACGTCGGCCCCGGGCTCATCTCCGTGTACGGCACCTTCATCAGCACCGAGACGCAGAGCAGCGCTATGAGCAGCAGGGTGGCAGCGAGCATCGTCGCGGAGCGGCGTGGCATGCCTCGACAGTACGGGACGTGCCTGAAGCGGCGCCCGCCGGGCTACCGGCCGGAGCCCTCACCCGGGGCGGCGGCGCCCGCGGTGGTGCGTTCCATCGCGGCCATGAAGCGCCGGTGTTCGGCGAGTGAGGCCGGATCGCCGGTGGCCCGCGGGGCCCGCTGGGCCCACCCCGCCCAGAGGGCGGCGACCAGGACGGCGACAACCGGAATGATCAACCAGGCGAGCACACCCATACCAGCACTCCCAGCTCGTCGTGTCTATGAGCAGATTAACCACTCCGGCGGACAACGCGGCCGGCGCCGTCCGGGTTACGGGACGGCCGATCGGCTCACTTCCAGGGAGTATCCGGAGCGCCGGCACGGACCCGTTGGAGTGAGACCGCGGCGCGCCTGACCCGACGGACGCGCGAGGTGTGCCGTTCGGTTCCGACCGGCTCGGTGCCCCCGCGTCCGGTTCCGTGCCGTCCGGTCCGGTCCGGTCCGGTCCGGTTCCGTCGGGTCCGGGCCGGCCTCAGCAGTCGCCGGCGCCGACCCACTCCTCCGCGCCGTCGGAGAAGACCTGGTGCTTCCAGATCGGCACCTCGTGCTTGAGGTCGTCGATCAGCCGGCGGGCGGCCGCGAAGGCCTCGCCGCGGTGGGCGCAGGAGACGGCGACGATCACGGCCTTGTCGGTGATCTCCAGCCGGCCCACCCGGTGGACCGCGGCCAGCGCCCGGACCGGGAAGTCCGCGGCCACCTTCTCGGCGACCCGGCGCAGCTCCTGCTCGGCGGTGGGGTGGCAGCTGTACTCCAGCGCGGAGACCGACTTGCCGCCGTCGTGGTCCCGGACCGTCCCGACGAAGACGGTGGTGCCGCCGGCCGCGTCGTCGCCGACCGCCTCGTACACCTCGTCCAGCGAGAGCGGGGTGTCGCGGATGGCGAGCAGGCGGATGGGGTCGTGGTTGTCGGACATGACCCCATGATTCCCCATCCGGGACGCTCCGGGGCAAGTGCTTTCCGCACCGCGGTTCCGGAATTTCGCATCGTGAGAAATCGAGGGAGAGCGCCGCCCGCCGGCCGGGCCCCGCCGTCCGGCACCGGCCGATCGGAACCGGCACTCAGGACCGGCCGTTCAGGACCGGCCGCTCAGAACCGCCGCCGCTTGCGGGCCCGGCGCACCAGCGCCGCCGTACCGACCAGCGCCACCGTCGCCCCGGCCGCCCCCAGGCTGGTCGCCGCCTCCTTGCCGCCCAGCCGGCGCCCGGCCACCGCGTGCTTGCCGGACACCTGCTCCAGCAGCTCGGCCAGCACCTGCTCGTTGGTGTGCGCCGGGCGCCAGCCCGCCTCGTGCAGCCGGCTGCCGGACACCACCCACGGGTACATCGTGTACGCCAGGTCCCCGGCCGGGGCCGGGGTCAGGCCCAGCCGGTGCAGCCGCGCGGCCGTACCGAGCGCCAGCGAGGCCGGCAGCTCCATCCGCCGGATCCCGGACAGCCGCTCCACGTCCTCCTGCTCCAGCCAGCCGTCGCAGCCGACCGTCACCTCGCCCTCGACCAGGCCCAGCGCCGCGTACTCCAGCGCCGCCGCCAGGTCGTCCACGTGACAGAACTGCCAGCACGGCCGGGAGCCGGCCACCACCAGCAGCCTGGGCGCCTCGAAGTGCCGGGTCAGCACGGTGTCCACGCCGGGGCCCACCACCACGGCCGGACGCAGCACCGTCACCTGCAGGCCCGGGTGGGCGCGCGGCGCCCGGCGGGCCAGCCGCTCGATCTCCAGCAGGTCCCCGACCAGCGAGGCCTCCTCGGTGGCCCGCAGCTCGGAGTCCTCGGCCAGCGGCACCTCGTTGTCGGCCAGCGCGCCGTAGACCATCGCCGAGGTGCACAGCACCACGCGGTGCACCCCGGCGGCCGCGGCCGCGGTCAGCACCGTCTGGGCGCCGCGCACGTTGTAGGCGCTGCGGGCCCGGGCGTCCGACTCCATGCCGAAGTCCATCGCCAGGTGCACCACCACGTCGACCCCGGCCAGCCGCTCGGCCACCGCCGGGTCGCGCACGTCGAGGACCCGCCACTGCACGCCCGGCACGTCGCCGCGCCGGTCGTCCACCGCGAGGACCTTCCGCACGTGCGGCGAGGCCACCAGCCGGGCGGCGACCCGCTCGCCCAGCACCCCCGCGGCGCCCGTGACCGCCACGGTCAGCGGCCGTCCGCCGTAGGCTGGAGGCGGCGACGCCGTGGTGTCCGACGCGTCCTCTCCTCCGGTCTCTCCTCCGGTCAGCCCAGAGCGAACGTCCGAGGGCGGGGAACTCACCGGCCATCCTCCACGGTTAGCTTTATGTGCGTACGGACGTGTGTCACGTACGTCCATCCTGCCCGAGGCGAAGGCCCGGTGGTGCACCCGGCGCGGGCCTGCCGCGCGGGAGCCGCCCCGAGTCCCCCACTCCGCCGCCGCCCCGGGCGCAGACTTTCCCGCCACACCCGCATGACGGCCGACCGGATCGAGGACCCCGTGAGCGACCTTCCCTTCGGATTCGGCGTTCCGCCAGAGGAGCCCGAGGACGGCAAGGCCAAGCCCGACGACGCGCAGAAGAAGAAGGACCAGGAGCAGTCCGACAGCGGCCCGCAGCCGTTCGGCTTCGGGAGCGGCAACCCCTTCGGCGCGCTCTTCGGCATGCCCGGCGCCCCGGGCGGCCCCGGCGGCGCCGGTGCCGACAACCCCTTCGCCGCGATGTTCGGCGGCATGAACCCGGGCGACCTCGGCGCCGCCTTCCAGCAGCTCGGCCAGATGCTCTCCTTCGAGGGCGGCCCGGTGAACTGGGACCTCGCCACGAACATCGCCCGCCAGACCGTCGTCGCCGAGCCCGCCGAGGGCAAGAGCAAGGACCGCTCGGTCAGCGCGGCCGAGCGCTCCGCCGTCGCCGAGGCCGTCCGCCTGGCCGACCTGTGGCTCGACGGCTCCACCGAGTTCCCCTCCGGCGCCGGCACCGCCGTCGCCTGGAGCCGCGCCGAGTGGATCGAGGCCACCCTCCCGGTCTGGAAGGACCTGGTGGACCCGGTCGCCGAGCGGGTCGGCAACGCCATGGGCGGCGTCCTGCCCGAGGAGATGCAGGCCATGGCCGGCCCGCTGATGGGCGTGATGCGCTCGATGGGCGGCGCCATGTTCGGCACCCAGATCGGCCAGGCGCTCGGCGCGCTCGCCGGCGAGGTGGTCGGCTCCGCCGACATCGGCCTGCCGCTCGCCCCGGCCGGCAAGGCCGCGCTGCTGCCGCAGAACGTCGCCGAGTTCGGCGAGGGCCTGAGCGTGCCCGCCGACGAGGTCCGGCTCTACCTCGCCCTGCGCGAGGCCGCCCACCAGCGGCTCTTCGCCCACGTGCCGTGGCTGCGGGCCCACCTGCTGGGCGCCGTCGAGGCCTACGCGCGCGGCATCAAGGTCGACACCTCCCGGATGGAGGAGCTGGTCGGCCAGCTCGACCCCACCAACCCGGAGGCGCTCCAGGAGGCGCTGGCCGGCGGCCTGCTCCAGCCCGAGGACACCCCCGAGCAGAAGGCCGCGCTCGCCCGCCTGGAGACGGCGCTCGCGCTGGTCGAGGGCTGGGTCGACGCCGTCGTGCACGCCGCCGCCGAGCCGCACCTGCCGCAGTCCGGCGCGCTGCGCGAGACCGTCCGCCGCCGCCGCGCGGCCGGCGGGCCCGCCGAGCAGACCTTCGCCACCCTGGTCGGCCTGGAGCTGCGCCCGCGCCGGCTGCGCGACGCCTCCCGGCTCTGGGCGCTGCTCGCCGACGCCCGCGGCATCGAGGGCCGCGACGCGCTCTGGGAGCACCCGGACATGCTGCCCACCGCCGCCGACCTGGACGACCCGGACGCCTTCGTCCACCGGGGCTCCGCCGACGACCTGGAGGGCGGCATCGACTTCGACGCGCTCGACAAGCTGCTCGGCGAGGCCGCGGCCGGCAAGCCCGACCTCACCAAGAAGGACGAGCAGCCGAAGACCGACGAGGATGGCACCGGCGGGAAGGGCGAGCCCACCGCATGACGGCCACCGAGACGCCCGCCACCGAGACCTCCTCCGGCCTGCACGCGGACGCCGTCCGCGCGCTGAGCGGGTGGCGGCCCGCCGACCAGGACCAGGAGCGGCTGCGACTCGACTACCTGGAGCACCTCGCCGCGCGGCCCGACGGCCTGTACCGCTCCTGCCTGCCCGCGCACATCACCGCGAGCGCGGCGGTCGTCGACCCGGCCGCCGGGCGGGTGCTGCTGACCCTGCACCCCAAGGTCGGCATGTGGCTCCAGATGGGCGGGCACTGCGAGCCCGGCGACCGCGACCTCGCCTCGGCCGCGCTGCGCGAGGCCGTCGAGGAGTCCGGCATCCCCGACCTGGTGCTGCTGGAGAGCGGCGGCACCCCGGTACCGGCCAAGCTGGACCGGCACCTGGTGCGCTGCGCCGGCAAGGACCGGCCGGAGAACACCCACCTGGACGTCCAGTACATCGCGCTGGCCCCGGCCGGCGCCCAGGCGCTGATCAGCGAGGAGTCGCTGGACCTGCGCTGGTTCGACTACGACCGGCTGCCGGAGCTCACCGACCACTCGGTGCGCGACCTGGTGGCCCGGGCACGGCAGCTGACCGGCTGAGGTGCGACACCGGAAGGGGGCGTGGGCCGCATCGGCCCGCGCCCCCTTCCGTCGTTCCTACGGTCGGACCGGCCCGCCCTTGGCTCCCGCGCTGCCCCGGCCCTGACACCACCGCGACTCCCGCTCCGCCGCGGCCTCAGTCGCAGGAGGCCGCCTGATCGGGCCCGGTCGGGCCCGGGGCGGCGTGCCGGGCGCCGGGGATGTGCGGCAGCCGGGCCGCGGAGACCACGCCCTCCAGGTAGCCGCGGGCCCGCTCGGTCCGCGGGTAGGCCTCCAGCAGCGCCCAGAACGCCGGGCCGTGGTCCGGCACCAGCAGGTGCGCCAGCTCGTGCAGCAGCACGTAGTCCAGCACGTACTCCGGCATGCCCTGAAGACGGTGGGAGAGGCGGATCGTCCCCTCGCTGGGGGTGCAGGAGCCCCAGCGGGAATTCTGGTTGGTGACCCAGCGGACCTGACTGGGCCGGGCGCGGTCGTCCAGGTAGGAGGCCGACAGCTCGCGGGCCCGGGCCATCAGGGCCTCGTCCCCGGGGATCCGCCGGGACTCCTGGGCGGCGAGCTTCTCCAGCATCTGCGCGACCCAGCGCTGCTCCTCGGCGTGCGACATCCGGGCCGGGATCAGCACGATGGTGCGGTCGCCCTCGCGGTAGGCGGAGACGGTACGGCTGCGGCGGGCGCTGCGGCGCACCTCGACCCGGCTGCGGTCGTGCGCCTCGGGGGCCGTGGCACCGGCGGGCGGCGGCTGCGACGGGGCCGGCCCCGGCTGCTGCCGCTGGTCCGGGCGCCCGCGCGTGTTCGGCGCCGCGACCTGCGACCCGGACGCTGCGGGGGCACGCCGACGCGACGCCGGTGGATGGGAGTCCCGCTCGGCTGCCATGGCACACGACGTTACCCGGTACCACGGACAGAAGTCCGCTGCCATGGCCGGAATCTTTCATGGAGCGATCGGGAACGAAAAGTCGACGGGGGGTGTCCGGAAAGCGACATCGGGGAGGATGGCCAGTTATCCACAGGGCGTGCGAACGGATGGGGTGATCATAAGCACAGACCTGTGGATAACTCTGCGCACGACATCGGCGTGATGGGGCAAGCTGCGGTCAGCCGTCCGGAAACGATCGGAAGGAAGATCGTCGTGCGCCTCGCCCTCAAGCCCGCGCTGTCCCGCAGCTGGCGGGACTCGGAGACCCTGCAGTTCGGCACCGTCACCCGGTTCGCCGGGGTGCTCGGCAACGCCAACAAGACCCTCTGCGACTTCCTCGCGCTGCTCGACGGGACGCGCGACCGACCGGAGCTCCTGAACGAGGGAGAACGCATCGGGCTCGGCCGCGAACCGGCCGACACCCTGCTCACCGGCCTGGAGGAGACCGGCCTGCTGGACGACGCGGAGGCCGGCCGCCGCGCACTGGCCCGCTTCCCCGCGCAGCAGCGGGACCTGCTCGAACCGGACCTCGCCTCGCTCTCCCTGGTCCACTCCGGGCCGGGCGCCGCACCGGCGGTCCTGGGCCGCCGGGCCGACGCGCGGATCGAGGTGCGCGGCGCGGGCCGGGTCGGCGCCGCCGTGGCGGCGGTGCTCGCGGCGGGCGGCACCGGCACGGTCACGGTCGCGGACACCGGCCGGGTGAAACCCGGCGACTGCTCCCCCGCCGGGCTGCCGCCCGGGGACGTCGGCCGACTGCGCTCGACGGCGGCCCGGGAGGCCGTGCAGCGC
Organism: Kitasatospora sp. NPDC058184; assembly: GCF_042883725.1. NCBI lineage: Bacteria > Bacillati > Actinomycetota > Actinomycetes > Kitasatosporales > Streptomycetaceae > Kitasatospora > Kitasatospora sp. NPDC058184. The sequence continues at coordinate 212,628 of NZ_JBHVVE010000004.1, read as the reverse complement.
GCGGCGGGGCGGCCACCGGCGCCCGTGCCCCGCCGCCGGCCCGGGGACCCACCACCGGACTTCGTGGTCCTCGCGCCCCGGGACGGCAGCGCCGCCTTCGCGGGCGGGACGTACGAGGCCCGGCTGCTGCTGCGGGCCGGGGTGCCGCACCTCTACGTGGGCGTGGTCGAGGAGTTCGGCGTCATCGGGCCACTGGTGATCCCCGGGATGTCGGCCTGCGGGCACTGCCTGGTGCTGCGGCGGGAGGACGAGGACGCCGCCTGGCCGAGGGTCCTGGCCCAGCTGGCCGACGGAGGGCCCGGCCGGGCCCGTACCCCGGCCTGCGACACGGCGCTCGCGACGGCGGTCGCCGGCCTGGCGGCCCTGCACGTCCAGGTGTTCCTGGACGGCGGGCGCCCACCGAGCGTGGACGGCTGGTGCGAGGTCTCGGCCGGGGACGGCATGCCACGGCGCCTGCGACTGCGCGGGCACCCGGACTGCGGCTGCCTCTGGCAGCCGCTGCCCCCGGGGTGAGGAACGGAGGAGGAGAAGAACGAGTCTGACGGGAGCAGGCCCGGCGGCTGCACGGCTCGGCAGCCTCCGGCCTCCCCACGGGACCACGGGCACCCACCCGGCCATACGAGCCGATGGCCGGGGTGGGCCCGCCGTCCCGACGAACCCCCGGCCGGGGCCGACAAGCCCCACGGGCGGGTGCGAGGCCTCCCATGGCCTGTGCCCTGCCTCGGGCAAGGCACAGGCCATGGCACGGCACGGGCACGGGCACGGGCACGGGCACAGACCGGGCACGGGCACGGACCGGCAGAGAGGACGGGGCGCCACCGCTCGGGGTACGAGGTCGGTGGGTTGTGGGTGCGGTGGGCGGTGGGCGGTGGGTGGTGGGCGGTGGGTGGGGTGGGGGGAGGGGGGAGGGGGGAGGGGCCCCGGGGAAGAGGGAAGCGAGCAGCATCACAACACCGCGCAGGAAGTCGGCCGAGCCGACTTCCTGCGCAGCAACCACCTGCCCCACCCCCCGCCCTCCCCGGACCAAGCCGCCCAACTCCCCGCAAAGGGAGGCCACTCTCCGCCCCGCCCCACGGAATTCCGAGGGGCACGCAGCAGGGAGCGGGCACAATGGCGTAGAGATGGTCGGCCGTCCGGAACCGGGGGGCCAGGGAATGGAGGCCCGGGGTGAGCGATCTTCCGCGCAAGGCAGTGACCCGCACGGCACGGCTCGCCGCCCTGCCGCTGGGGATAGCCGGTCGCGCCACGCTCGGCCTGGGCAAGCGGATCGGCGGCCGCTCCGCCGAGGTGGTCACCGCCGAGCTCCAACAGGCCACCGCGGACCAGCTGTTCAAGGTCCTCGGCGAACTAAAGGGCGGGGCGATGAAGTTCGGGCAGGTGCTGTCCGTCTTCGAGGCCGCGCTGCCCGAGGAGGTCGCCGGGCCGTACCGGGCGGCGCTCACCAAGCTCCAGGACGCCGCTCCCCCGATGCCCGCCGCCAAGGTGCACACCGCGCTCGCCCAGCGGCTCGGTGACGACTGGCGCGGGCTGTTCCGGGAGTTCGACGACCGGCCCGCGGCCGCCGCCTCGATCGGACAGGTGCACAAGGCGGTCTGGCACGACGGCCGCACGGTCGCCGTCAAGGTGCAGTACCCGGGTGCGGGGGACGCGCTGCTCGCGGACCTCTCGCAGCTGAGCCGGGTGGCCTGGCTGCTGGGCCCGCTGATTCCCGGGCTGGACATCAAGCCGCTGATCACCGAGCTGCGCGAGCGCGTCTCGGAGGAGCTGGACTACGAGCTGGAGGCGCAGGCCCAGCGCCGCCACGCCGAGGAGTTCACGGACGACCCGGACATCGTGGTGCCGGGCGTGGTGGCCCAGGCCGACCAGGTGCTGGTCACCGAGTGGATGGGCGGCACCCCGCTGGCCGAGGTGATCGCGGACGGCACTCAGGAGGAGCGCGACCGCGCCGGGCAGCTGCTGGCCCGGTTCCTGTTCGCCGGCCCGTCCCGGACCGGCCTGCTGCACGCGGACCCGCACCCGGGCAACTTCCGGCTGCTGAAGGACGACGGCCCGGTGTCGGGCTGGCGGCTGGGCGTGCTGGACTTCGGCACGGTGGACCGGCTGCCCGGCGGGCTGCCGGCCCCGATCGGGGCCTCGCTGCGGATGGCGCTGGCCGGGGACGCGGCGGGCGTGCTCCGGATGCTGCGCGAGGAGGGCTTCGTGAAGCCCTCGGTCCGGCTGGACCCGGACGCGGTGCTGGACTACCTGCTGCCGATCATCGAGCCGGCCGCGGTGGAGAACTTCCACTTCACCCGGACCTGGATGCGGGCCCAGGCGGCCCGGATCGCCGACCCGCGCTCGCCCGCCTACAACCTGGGCAAGCAGCTGAACCTGCCGCCCGCGTACCTGCTGATCCACCGGGTGACGCTGAGCACCATCGGGGTGCTCTGCCAGCTGGGCGCCAAGGCGCCGTTCCGCGCGGAGATGCTGGAGTGGCTGCCCGATTTCGCCGGGCGGCCGTCGGCAGAGCACGCGGAACCCGCCAACCCCGCCACCCCCACGAAGCCCGTGAAGCCCGCCAGGACCGCCGAACCCGCCCGGGTCCGCAAGGACTGACCCCCACACCGCGACAACGGCCGCAGGCCGCTCCCCCGACGACGGGGAGCGGCCTGCGGCACGACGGGGGTGGTTCAAGGTCCGCCGGCGAACCGGCGGCCGGCCGTGGACCGGAGCCGGCGGGGGCCTGTCGAGGACGGGCCCTCCGGGCCGGCGGGACCCTGCATCCGCTGTATCAGCGCTACATCAGCGCGACGGCGAGCGCCTTGCGGGCGCGCATCGAGGCCCGCTCGGCCCGCTGCCTGAGCTTGCGGGCCCGGGCGACCCGGCTGACGAGCCGTTGGTTCTCGGCCTCGTGCAGCCTGTCTTGCATATGGGCACGGGCCAGGGATTCGTGGAGGAGTTGCATCTCGAGGATCCTGTTCTGGGTCTGACGTTCGGTGGCCTGCTCGGCGCGGGCGGTGGGATCGACGGCGGCGGGGTTCATGTCGTGGTCCTGCTCGTGGTGCTTGCTCGGGGACGTGATGCGGGCTGCGGCGTCGGCCTTGGCGGCGGCGATCCGCACGGATCGGCGGAGGGCGCTGTCCAGCGGGGGCTGCTCTCCCCGGCGGACGACCCTGGCCTCGTGGGCGGGGTTCATGCCATGACCTCGGTCTTGCGCGGACGGCCACGGGGACGCTTGCGCGCCACCACGACGCCCTGGACGAACAGCTCGCCACCCCAGACGCCCCACGGCTCGCGCCGCTCCAGGGCGCCGGCCAGGCAGGCCTCCTTCACCGGGCAGGTGCCGCAGAGCGACTTCGCGTACTCGACGTCGGCCGGCGTCTCCGCGAAGAAGACCTCGGGGTCGAAGGCGCGGCAGGGGATGGGGAGACCGAGGGACTCGGCCTGCTCGATCGAGCTGAGCTGCATGGAAGGAACCTCCGGGGGGTCGGCCTGGTCGGCCTTGGTGATCTGGCTTGTCGGCGGTACGGACGGGGTGGGCGGTGTGATGACCGTGGACACTGTGGGCGTCTTCCTCGTCTTTTCTCAGTGGTTCCGGCCCAGGTGACTGGTGGTGCTGGGCCGGAGGCCCCGGAGGGCCTGGGTGGTCTTGCGTACCGGACAAAACAGAAGGGCCGCGGATCCCGGTGTGACGGGTTCCGCGGCCCTGGAGGTGCCGACCTGAGGCTGGCTCAGGTTCGTTCTCTCCAGGGTTCAGGGCCGCGGAAGGCCTGCATCCGGATGGCCTCGGCGCCCGTGAAGGCGGCCATGGCCTGGTTAATCTGCTGCTCGTTCTGCTTCTGGGCGTTTCCGGCACCGACGACCTGCGCATAGCCGCCATGCATGGCGGCGGCTACTGCTGCCTTCGGTGCCTGGGTCGGTCGCTCGTCGCGCAGGGAGCACGACGTACCGAACGACGCCCAGTCACGGGACAGACCGGTCTCGACAAAGGTGCCTTCGAAGCTCCTGCCGCCCGTGAGGCACAGATCAGTGTGTCCAAGACCACTGACAACGGGAGCGGAGACACCGGTGGTGTCGAGACCCAGACCGGTTCCACCGAGCTCGGCGAGCGCCCGCAGACGGGCGGCACGCAGGGAGGCAGCGACAACGGTCTGGCCAGTCATTTTGGTGATCATGATGTTTCCCACTGTCTTCGCCTCCTCTCGGCGTCTCGCGGAGCCTGGTCTCCCTGGCTCCGAATGTTCGGATGTCTGTCTCGGTAAAGCTCTCGGGCGAGGGGCATCGGCACAGGTTTCACCCCGTGCGACCGCGTCCCCTTGACCGCTCCGGCAGGCTATTGCGCTCCCGGTACGCGGCGCAAACTATTTTTCACGCGAGTTCTTCGGCACGTCACACGACGGGTTCCGAAACCCTCGGAGCGGCCCCTGGGACCGCGCTCGGACCTGCTCAGGCCTGATCGGCCGGACCGCCGTCCTCGACGTCGTCCGGATCCTCCTCGGGCTCCTCCCCCGCACACAACGAGAGCACGGCGGCCCCGTACTTGTCCAGCTTCATCGCGCCGACCCCGGAGATGGCCGCCAGCTCACCGCGGCCGGCGGGCACGTCCTCGGCGATCGCCATCAGCGTGGCGTCGGTGAACACCACGTAGGCCGGCGCGCCCTGCTTCTTCGCCTGCCGGGCCCGCCACTCGCGCAGCCGCTCGTACAGCCCCTCGTCCATCGTGGACGGGCAGCTCTCGCAGCGGCGCAGCTTGCGCTCGACGGCCTCGGTGAGCACCTTGTCGCAGACCCGGCACTTGACCGGTCCGCGGGCCCGCCGCCCGGCGGAGCGCTCGCCGGGCTCGACGCCCCCCCGCCCGCCGCGCGCGCCGGTGCGCGCGCCCGGGGCGGCGGAGCCGGGGCGCAGCCCGTCCAGGAAGCGGGTCGGCTTGCGGCTGGCCCGGCCGCCCGGGGAGCGGGAGAGCGCCCAGGAGAGGCTGAGGTGCTTGCGGGCCCGGGTGACGCCGACGTAGAGGAGGCGGCGTTCCTCCTCGACCTGCTCGTCGGTCTTGGCGTAGATGATCGGCAGGGTGCCCTCGGTGAGGCCGACCAGGAAGACGGCGTCCCATTCGAGGCCCTTGGCGGCGTGCAGCGAGGCGAGCGTGACGCCCTCGACGGCCGGGGCGTGCTGGGCCGCGGCCCGGGCGTCCAGCTCGGCGACGTAGGCGGCGAGGTCGGTGGTCTGGCCGGCCGCGGTGCGGGTGCGCTCGAACTCCTCGGCCAGCCGGACCAGGGCGGCCAGCGACTCCCAGCGGTCCCGGACGGCGCCGGAGCCGGCCGGGGGCTCGGCGGTGAAGCCGCGGGTGGCCAGGACCGCGCGGACCTGGCCGGCCAGGTCGGGGGCGTCGTCGGTGAGCGGGTCGGAGGCGGCCCGGGCGGCGCCGCGCAGCAGCACGCCGGCGTCCCGGACCTCGGGGCGCTCGAAGAACCGTTCCGCGCCCTTGAGCTGGTAGGGCACGCCGAGGTCGGCGAGGGCCTGCTCGTAGACCTCGGACTGGCCGTTGGTGCGGAACAGCACGGCGATCTCGCTGGCGCGCACCCCGGCGGCGAGCAGGTCCTTGATCCGGCGGCCGGTGGTCTCGGCCTCGGTGGGCTCGTCCTCGTACTCGGTGTAGACCGGCTCGGGGCCGGCCTCGCGCTGGGAGACGAGCTCCAGGCGGTGCCGGGCGGCCTCGCCGCGCGCCTGGGCGAGCAGTCCGTTGGCGAGGTGGACGACCTGGGGGGTGGAGCGGTAGTCGCGGACCAGCTTGACCACCGTCGCCTCGGGGTGCCGGGTGCGGAAGTTGAGCAGGTAGTCGGGGGTGGCGCCGGTGAAGGAGTAGATGGTCTGGCTGGCGTCGCCGACGACGCAGAGGCTGGCGCCGCCGTCGGGGCCGGTCCACCGGTCGAGCAGGCGCTGCTGGAGCGGGGAGACGTCCTGGTACTCGTCGACGGTGAAGTGCCGGTACTGGGAGCGGACCTGGTCGGCGATGTCCGGGCGGTCCTCCAGGATGGCGGCGGTGAGCAGCAGGACGTCCTCGAAGTCCATGCTGCCGCGGCGGCTCTTGGCCTCCTCGTAGACCCGGTAGACCTGGGCGGTCTCGGCCGGGTCGCGGGGGGCCTCGCGGCCGGACTTGGCGACGGCCGCGGGGTAGTCCTCGGGGGCGATCTGGGTGACCTTGGCCCATTCGATCTCGGCGGTGAGGTCGCGCAGTTCGGTGCGCTGGACGCGCAGGCCGCAGCGGCCGGCGGCCTCGGCGACGAGCTGGACCTTGCGTTCCAGGAGCTGGGGGACGGGGCCGCCGACGGCGCGCGGCCAGAAGTACTGGAGCTGGCGCAGCGCGGCGGCGTGGAAGGTGCGGGCCTGGACGCCGTCGGCGCCGAGCTGGCGCAGCCGGCCGCGCATCTCGCCGGCGGCGCGGGCGGTGAAGGTGACGGCGAGGACCTGCTGGGGGTGGTAGACGCCGCTGCGCACGCCGTAGGCGATCCGGTGGGTGATGGCGCGGGTCTTGCCGGTGCCGGCGCCGGCCAGGACGCAGACGGGACCGTGCAGGGCGGTGGCGACGGCGCGCTGCTCGGGGTCGAGCCCGGCGAGCACCGCGTCCGGGCCCGTGTCGGCACCGGGGTCGGCCCAGGGGGAGCCGTGGGGGCCGTCGTAGGGGCTGCCGCTCAAGAGGTCTTCCTGCATGCGTTCCATCCTCTCAGCCCGGGGGGACATCGCGGACGGGGTTGTCCACAGGCCCGGTGCGATCGCAGGATGATCACTCCGCGCGACGGTCGACGGCGCTCCGGAATGTCCGCCGCCCGGTGGACGTTCCTGCCGGAGACCGTACGCCCCCCTCTTTCGAAGGAGCCCCCTCGATGTCCGGCACCGTGACGATGTACAGCACGACCTGGTGTGGGTACTGCAACCGACTCAAGAGCCAGCTGGACCGTGAAGGCATCGGCTACACCGAGATCAACATCGAGGAGGACCCGGCGTCGGCGTCCTTCGTCGAGTCGGTGAACAACGGGAACCAGACCGTCCCGACGGTGCTGGTGACGCCGGTGGGCGGCGGCGAGCGGGTCGTGATGACCAACCCGAGCCTGCTGCAGGTCAAGAAGGCCCTGGCGTCCTGACCCCACCGGGTCCACACCCGCCGGGCGCGAACCCGCCGGGCCCGGGCCCGACCGGCCCCGACCCGGGCCCCGCGGGCCCGGGCCGCCGGGGCCGGCGCGCGCCTCACGGCGCGTCGGCCCGGGCCGGGTCGACGGGCGCGGCGGGCGCGGGCAGGGTGGTGCGGGCGCCGAGGTCGCCGACGCCGTAGACGAGCCGGCTGCGGTCGGCCGAGTAGCGGGTCTCGATGACCCGCACCGGCCCGCGCCGGTCGTAGGTGACGCGGGTCTGCACCATCAGCGGCACGCCGGGGCCGCCCTGGAACCACTGGGCCTCCTCGGGGCCGGGCATCCGCGCGACCAGGTGGTCCACCGCGCCGATCTCGGTGCGTCCGAGGGTGGCGAGCACCGCCTCGTCGCCGCCCTCGACGGGGTCGGGCTCCATCAGCGGGGTGCCGGCGGCGAGGCCGGCCCGGTAGTGGCTCTCCTCGATGGAGTACGGCTCGCGGTCGAGCAGCCGCAGCTGGCGGCGGACCACGATGGCCTCGCCGGGGCGCAGCCCGAGCCGTTCGGCGATGTCCACCCGGGCCCGGACGATCATCATCTCGAAGTCGGTGCCGAGTTCCCGCCCGGCTTCGGCGGCCTCGCCGAGGTAGACGTCGGAGGGCGCGGCGAGGCAGTCGCGCGGCGCGGGGGTCAGGCCGGGGCCGTAGGCGCGGTGGTCCAGGACGGGGTGTTCGCGCAGGTACGTGCCCTTGCCCTGGAGGCGGACCAGGCGGCCCTCGTTGACCAGGACGTCGACGGCGAGCCGGACGGTGTTGCGGGCGACGCCGTACTGGCGCTCCAGTTCGCTCTCGACCGGCAGGGCGGCGTCGGCGGTGAACTCGCCCTCGGCGATCCGGCGGCGCAGGTCGGCGGCGAGGCGCTGGTATTTGGGGGATTGGGCGGTGCCCCGGGGGATTGTCACCCTCGTGAATGTAGCGAGCGCGGTGAGCCGGTATCAGCCGTTTCCGGCAATATCGTCCGAGCGGGTTGAATGCGCCCCCGCGCCGACCCCTCCCGGTAGCAGAACTGGCCCGTCCGGATACGAACAGCTGGTCGTGGCGAATTCGGGAAGGGGTTGGAGAGAAAAAGGGGGGCGCATGGAATTGACCACGCGCCCCCCTTTCGTCCTGGATTACCAGCGCGCCGCCGAGGGCAGCGGCTCCCCGTACCAGAGCTCGACCAGGTGCCGGGCGATCGAGATGCCGGACGGCGGCAGGATCTCGCCCGCCTCCATCCCGGCGCGCAGCTCCTCGCGGGAGAACCAGCGCGCCTCGGCCAGCTCCTCGCCGTCCACGGTGATCTCGGTGCCGCCGGGCAGCGCCCGGCCCAGGAAGCCGAGCATCAGGCTGGACGGGAACGGCCAGGGCTGGCTGGCCACGTAGCGCACCTCGCCGACCTTGACGCCCGCCTCCTCGTGCACCTCGCGGGCCACCGCCTGCTCGATCGACTCCCCCGGCTCGACGAAGCCGGCCAGCGTCGACCAGCGGCCCTCCGGCCACAGCGCCTGGCGGCCGAGCAGGCAGCGGTCCTGCTCGTCGGTGATCACCATGATCACCGCCGGGTCGGTGCGCGGGTAGTGCTCGGCCGCGCAGGAGGTGCAGCGCCGCACGTGCCCGGCGCCGGCCTTCTCGGTCGGGTGCCCGCAGCGCGAGCAGAAGCTGTGCAGCCGGTGCCAGTGCTCCAGCGCCACGGCGTGCACCAGCAGCCCGGCGTCCCGGTCGGACAGCAGCCCGCCGACCTCGCGCAGCCCGGCCGGCCGGGCGTCGCCGTCCAGCCGCCCGGGCAGGCTCTCGCCGGCCAGCGCGAAGTACGAGACGCCGTCCTGGTCGGTGCCGAGGAAGTACCGGTCGCCGGTCTGCGGGGCCTCGAAGGAGGGCATCAGCACGAGTTCGGTGCCCTGCGCGGTGTCGACCACGAACGCCTCACCGCCGGCGATCGGCAGCACCCGGGTGTTCGGGTGGCTCCAGGCGGCCGCCAGCCAGGGCTCGTCGAGGCGGTGCTCGGCCGCCCGGTCCACCCCGGACCGGGCCAGGGCCAGGGGCAACGGGCGCTCGGTCTCAGGCACGGTGCTCACGTCTGTTCCATCCCCACGTGGTGAATCATCCGGATGAGTGATCTGGCTGCCATGGTGCGTGCGGTGGGCGTCATGCCCCCGGCCGGAAGTTCTCGGCCAGGTCGCCCCAGAGGTACGCGGCCGTCTCCACGCCCTTGGCCAGCAGGTCCAGCTCGACCTTCTCGTTGACCGAGTGCCAGCCGTCCGAGGGCACCGAGATGCCGAGGAACAGCACCGGCGCGCCCAGCGCGTCCTGGAGGTCGGCGGCCGGGCCGGAGCCGCCCTCGCGGGTGAAGAGGATCTTCTGCTCGAAGGCCCGCCCCATCGCCCGGACGGTGGACTGGAGCGCCGGGTGGTCCAGCGGGGTCAGGCAGGGCCGGGTCGCGCCGGGGAAGACCAGCTCGTACCGGACGCCCTCGGGCACCCGCCCGGCCACCCAGTCCCGCACCGCCTCGCGGACCTGCTCCACCTCCTGCCCGGCGACCAGCCGGAAGGACAGCTTGAGGTGCGCCGAGGCGGGGACGATGGTCTTGCCGCCGGGGCCGGTGTAGCCGCCCCAGATGCCGTTGACCTCGGCGGTCGGGCGGGCCCAGATCCGCTCCAGGGTGGAGTAGCCGGCCTCGCCGCGGGTGCCGTACGACTTGGCGACCCGCAGCCACTGCTCCTCGTCGAAGGGCAGCTCGGCGAACAGCTCGCGCTCGGTCTCGGTCAGCTCGACGACGCCGTCGTAGAAGCCCGGGATCGCGACCCTGCGGTCGGCGTCGTGCAGGGCGGCGGCCAGCTCGGCCGCGACCTGGGCCGGATTGGGGACGGCGCCGCCGAAGGAGCCGGAGTGGATGTCGGTGTCCGGCCCGTACAGGTCGATCTGGGCGTCGGCCAGGCCGCGCATGCCGGTGCAGACGGTCGGCGTGGTCGCGGACCACATGCCGGTGTCCGAGATGACGACCACGTCGGCGGCCAGCCGCCCGGCCTCGCGCCGGACCAGGTCGGCGAAGTTCGGCGAGCCGGACTCCTCCTCGCCCTCGATCAGCAGCTTGAGGTTGACGGCCGGCGCGGTGCGGCCGGTGGCGGCCAGGTGGGCGCGCACCCCCAGGGTGTGGAAGAACACCTGGCCCTTGTCGTCGGCGGCGCCGCGCGCGTACAGCCGGCCGTCGACCACGGTCGGGGTGAACGGCTCGGTGTCCCAGCCGTCCTCCCGGGCCGCGGGCTGCACGTCGTGGTGCCCGTAGACCAGGACGGTCGGCGCGGACGGGTCCCCGGAGGGCCACTCGGCGAACACCGCCGGCAGTCCGTCGGTCTCCCACACCTCGGCGACCGGGAAGCCGGTCTCCCCCAGCTTGGCGGCCAGCCACTCGGCCGAGCGCCGCACCTCGCCGGCCCGGGCCGGGTCGGCGGAGACGGAGGGGATGGCCAGCCACTCGGAGAGGTCGGCGAGGAACGCGGCCTGGTGCTGGTCGATGTAGGAGCGGACGACGCTGTCCGGGGTTCTCGTCATACCGACGACTGTAGTTCGCCCGTGCGGGTGCCCGCCCCGGCCGTCCGGCTGCCGGGCGTTCCCGGCTCTGTAACATGCGTCACCCCCGTCGCGACAGGGGTGCGCGACGGGGGTGACGGACGGGTGCGCCGGGCTCAGCCCGAGCGGCGCAGCAGGGTGATCCGCGAGCGGGTCATCACGGCGGCCAGGCCGGCCGCGAGCAGCGGCAGCAGCACCACGGTGGCGGCGATGGTGGGCCACGGGAAGACCACGATCGCCTTGTTGGCCAGCTCGGCGGCGCTCATCCCGGGGTAGCCGCCCGTCGCGGCCTCGACCTTGCGCAGCGCCACCCCCGGCACCACGCCGCAGACCGCGCCGAGCAGGGCGCCCATGGCGGCGATCACCCCGCACTGGAAGCCGGACAGCGAGCGCCGGATGCGGGGTTCGGCGCCGACCGCCGCGAGGGTGGTCAGGTCGCGCTGGGAGTCGGCGGCGGCCAGTCCGGTGGCGATGCCGGCCGCGCCGAGGGCGACGATCGCGGCGAAGACGTTCAGGCCGAGCTGGACCAGTCCGGCCCGGGACTCGTAGCCGCGTTCGATCTTGAGCATCGTGTGGTCGGTGAGCTTGGCCATCGCGCCGTCGGCCTTCTGCTGGGCGCCGTCGGAGGGCATCGCGGCGGGCAGCCAGACCGAGCCGGCCGGAGCGGTGGCGAAGCCGAGCCGGGCCGCGGTGGCCGGGCTGACCACGGCCTGGCCCGGGGCCGGCACCGAGGAGTCGACGAGGACGGCGTCCACGGCGATCTCGGTGGTGACCGGCTTCTCCCGGGAGTTGCCGCTCGAATCGGGGTGGACCGGCAGGGTGTACTGGAGGGCGAGCTTGCCGTCCTTGAGGTACCGGGGGTCGAAGACCACGGCCTTGCCGGCCGCGAGGGCCTGGCCGGCCCCCTGGTCGGTGACGCCGTAGAGGTTGCGCAGCAGGGTGGCGTCGCCGGCGACCAGCGCGGTGTACGGGGTGCTGCGGCGGTTGTCCGACTTGCAGCGCGGGTCCGTCCCCATGATCCGGTAGTGCTCCGCGGGGTCGAGCTCGTTGGTCGGGTCGAGGGCGGGGCAGCGGTCCGCCTTGGGCACCTCGACCCTGATGTAGCCGCAGAAGCTGCCGTCGGGGCAGTTGCCCTTGGGCTCGACGCGCTGGACGTCGGCGCGCTGGCCGAGGTCGGGGATGCTGCGTTCGACGGCCTCGCGCGCCTGCGGCAGCAGCTTGCTGTCGGCGTCGGTCATCCAGCCGCTGCCGAGCATCACGGCCTTGGAGGGCCCGGAGGCGACGTAGTCGCGCCGGTTCTGCTCCTCGTAGCTGGCCATGTAGACGCTGACCGCGACGGAGCCGGCGACGGCGGCCATCACGGCGGCCACGGCGGGCGCGGTGCGGCCGCGGTGGCGCACCGAGTCGCGCAGGGCGAGCCGGGGGCCGAGCGAGAGCCAGCGGCCGAGCCGGCCGAAGAGCCCGACCAGGTAGGGCGTCAGGACGACCATGCCGAGCTCCGCGACGACCGAGCCGCCGAGGACGGCGACGCTGCGGTTGCCGATGCCGCTGGTCGCGCCGAACAGGGCGAGGGCGGCGCCGCCGCCGAGCATCAGCAGGCCGAGGACGGCGAGCTTGCGGCTCGGCGGCTTGAGCGTGTCGCGGCCGGTCAGCGCGGCGACGACGTCCTGGCGGGAGGCCTGGACGGCGGGCACGACGGCGGCCAGCAGGCCGGTGACGAGGCCGACCAGGAGGATGCCGAGCAGGTCGAGCGGCTGCAGGTTGAAGTGGCCGAAGCGCTTGCCGGAGTAGTCCTCGGCGCTGGTGCGCAGCAGGGCGACCAGGCCGACGCCCAGGCCGAGGCCGACCAGGGCGCCGGTGACGCCGAGGACGATGCCGCCGCCGAGCACGACCGAGCGGACGTTGGCGCGTTCACCGCCGGCCGCGGCCAGCAGCCCGAGCTGCCGCCGCGAGCGCCGTGCGCCGACGGCGAAGGCGGGGCCCGCGAGGAGGACGATCTCCAGCAGGGCCATGCCGACGACGGTGGCGAGGATGACGACGTCGGTCCGGTTGAGGTAGGAGGTCTCCTCGCCGCCGCGCGACTTCTGCTCGACGTAGTAGGGGACCTCGGCGCGGGCCGGCGGGTCGAGCAGGACGGCGCGGGAGGTCACGGTGAAGCCGTACTCGTTGACCTCCTTGACCTTGTTCCAGTCGAGCGCGGCCCCGGCCGGGAGCTTGACGAGCCAGCGGGAGGTCTCGGTGCCGGCCTCGCGGGCGTTGTCCGTCCTGGTGGCCTTGGCGAGCCGCTCCAGCAGGGTGCCGGGGCGGGCGGTCAGTTCGGTGGCCCGCAGCTCACCGGGGTACTCGTAGACACCGCTGATGGTGAAGGGGGCGGACTCCAGGCCGCGGACGGCGGTCTTGTCGCCGACCTTGAGGCCGGAGCGCTTGAGGAAGTCCGTGGTGACGGCGGCCTCGGTGTCGGCGGCCGGGGCGCGGCCCTGGACCAGGTTCACCCGGCCCTGCCAGACCGGGTCGGTCAGGTCGGCCTCGCCGACCCGGGTGCTGAGCAGGCCCTGGGCGCTGCTCGCGGCGGTGTACGGGCCCGAGAGCTCCGGCACCAGGACGGCGCCGGCCGGGAGCAGCTGGCGGGCCAGCTCGGCGGGGGCGGTGTCCAGGGAGCGCCGCTGGACGGGGGTGTACGCGGGGGCTTCGCCCTCCTTGGCGTCGTCCTTGGGGTCCTTGACGGTGAAGCCCTTGTCGGGGTCCGGCGCCTGCTTGACGGTGGAGCCTGCCTCGACCACGCTCAGCTCGCCGGCGGCCTGGCCGATGAGCCGCGCCACCTGTTCGGTGGGCGTGAGCTCGGCGCTGCGGAAGACGACGTCGGCGCCGGTGACGCCGAGGACGGGCAGGGCGACCATGGCGATGACGAGGGCGCTGCGGCCCTTGGCGCGCAGGGCGTCGCGGCGGGCTATGCGCAGGGCGACCCGCCAGGCGCTGAGCTTCACTCGTCCACCTTCAGGCTGTTGCCGGCGGCGGTGACGAGCAGGCTGGCGGCGTCCTGGCTGACGGACTCGTCGACCATCCGGCCGTCGCGCAGGAAGACGACCCGGTCGGCCCAGGCGGCGTGCCGGGCCTCGTGGGTGACCATCATGGCGGCGGCGCCGGCGTCGCAGCGGGCGCGCAGGACGGCGAGCACGGCTTCGCCGGTGGTGGAGTCGAGGGCGCCGGTGGGCTCGTCGGCGAGGACGAGGCGGCGGTCGCCGATCAGGGCGCGGGCGATGGCGACGCGCTGCTGCTGGCCGCCGGACATGTCGTCGGGGAACCGGTCGGCGAGCTCGGGGATGCCGAGCTCCTCCAGGGCGACGAGGGCCTCGCGGCGGGCGGCGCGGGTGGACAGCCCGTCGAGTTCGCGCGGCAGCGAGATGTTCTCGGCGGCGGTGAGCGCCGGGATCAGGTTGTAGTCCTGGAAGACGTAGCCGACGGAGCGGCGGCGGACCTGGGCGAGCTTCTTGCGGTTGAGGCCGCCGAGGGCGACGCCCTCGACCAGGACCTGGCCGCCGCTCGGGGTGTCCAGGCCGCCGGCCAGGGTGAGCAGGGTCGACTTGCCGGACCCGGAGGGGCCCATGACGGCGACGAACTCGCCGGGGTGGACCTTGAGGTCGACGCCGCGCAGGGCCTGGACCTCGGCGGCGCCGTGGCCGTGGACCCGGGTGACGTTCTCCAGGTGGAGCACCGGCGTCTGCCGGGCCTCTTGGGTGTGGGACACGAATTCCCCCCTTGTGCTGGGTGTGGGCTCGGAGTCGGGCCGAGCCTGGTGGTTCGGGTGGCGCGCGGACTCACGCGCGCGGACTCAGGCGGTGGGCTCGAGCGATGCGCTCGGGCGGTGGGCTCAAGCGATGCGCTCGGGCGGTGGACTCGGGCGATGCGCTCGGGCGGTGGGCTCAGGCCCGCAGGCGGCGGCCGCGTTTCGCGGGCGCGCCGTCGTCGCGGGCGGCCTCGGCGGTGCGGGCCTGCAGGAGTTCGGCCTGCTGGGCGAGCCGGGTCTCGCAGTGGTCGAGCCAGCGGATCTCCGCTTCGGTCTGGAAGATCAGCTGGTCGAGGACGAGCAGCCAGGCGAGGTCGTTGCTGGCGGAGGGCACCACGCCGGGGCGCTTCTCGCCGGCGAGGGCGCGGCCCTTGAGCCGGGTGTAGTCCTGGAGCGCCTTGATGCTGTGCCGGCGCTGGCCCTGGACGACGGCGGAGACGTCCACTCCGGGGACGGTGACCGCCATGGCGAGCTTGATCGCCAGTTCGTCGCGCGGGGGGTTGGTCCGGGGCACCGGGGTGTCGAACCAGGACCGCAGCTCCTCCCGGCCGGCGTCGGTGGCGGCGTAGAACTGGTGGCCCTCGCCGTCCTCCCCCGCTGGCTCGACCAGCCCGTCGCGCTCCAGTCGCGACAGCGTGGTGTAGACCTGCCCGACGTTGAGCGGCCAGGTGGCGCCGGTGCGCGCCTCGAACTCGGTGCGCAGCTGGTAGCCGTAGCGCGGGCCCTGGTCGAGCAGGGCGAGCAGACCGTGACGGATGGACATACCGAGTATGTATACCCGGTATGCCCTACCGCCTCAAGCCGGGCCCCCCTCCCCCGGGGACCGGGTACCGTCGTGCGGTGTGAGCCAGTTGCGCATCGCCACCTTCAATCTGTTGCACGGACAGCCGCTCGCCCCGGACGGCGCGCCGCGGCCCTACCCGTCCGACCCCGGCGGGCCGTTGGCCGAGGCGGTGGCCGCGCTGGACGCCGACGTGCTGGCGCTCCAGGAGGTGGACCGCCACCAGGCGCGCTCCGGCCTCACCGACCAGGCGGCGGTGGCCGCCGCGGCGATGGGCGCCAAGGACTGGCGCTTCGCCGCCGCGCTGCACGGCCGCCCGGCGCCGGTGGCGGGCTGGGTGCCGGAGCCGTCCGGTCCGGTCGGCCTGCGGGTGTACGGGCCGGACGAGGTCGGCGACGGCGCCGCGCCCTCGTACGGGACGGCGCTGCTGACGAGGCTTCCGGTCCGGCACTGGCGGGCCCGCCGGTTCGCCCCGGCCCCGTTCGGGCTGCCGCTGCGGGTGGCCGGGCGGCGCGGGCTGACCCCGGTGCCGGACGAGCCGCGGGCGGCGCTGGCGGCCGTCCTGGAGGGCGAGCACGGACCGTTCACCGTGGTGGCGGCGCACCTGTCCTTCGTCCCCGGCTGGAACATGGCGCAGCTGGCCGGCATCCGGCGCTGGATCGCCGACCTGCCCCGGCCGTACCTGGTGCTGGGCGACTTCAACCTGGTCGGCGCCGTGCCGCGGACGGTGCTCGGCGGGGCGACGGCGCTGGAGCGCACCGCGCCGCGGGCGCGGGTGCGCGAGCTGCGGGCGGCCCGGCGGGCCCGGCCCGCGCTGACCGAGCCGCGCCGGCGCCGGGTGCGCGAGCCGCGGCCGCGCCTGCAGGGCTGGTACGACCTGGCGCGCACGCCGACCTACCCCTCGCACCGGCCCGCGGTGCAGTTCGACCACGTGCTGGCGATCGGCGTGCCGCGGACGGCGGTCGGCCCGGCGGCGGCGCCGCGCGCGGTGGTGTCGGACCACCGCCCGCTGCTGGTCGAGGTGTCCCTGTAGGGCCTCTGGGTCCTCAGTGGCGCGCCAGGACCCCGGCCTGCTGCGGGAGGTGGACGGTGGCCGCGCCCCGGGGTGCTCCGGGCCCGAGCGCGGGCGGCGGGTCGAACTGGAGCAGCAGCATGGCCGCGTCGTCGCCGAGCTGGCGCCCGACGTGGCGCACCACGTCCTCGTGCAGGCGCTGCAGGACGTCGGCCGGGCGGCCGGCGGCGCAGCGCGGGAGGCGTTCGGCGAGCGGGTAGAAGACGCCGGCGCGGTCGCGGGCCTCGATCACCCCGTCGGTGAACAGCAGGACCCGGTCCTCGCCCTGGAGCAGCAGCCGGTGCACCGGCGGGCGGACGTCGGCCGGGTCGAGGACGCCCAGCGGCGGTACGGTCTCGGCGAGTTCGAGCGGGCTGACCTCGCCGCCGCGCAGCAGCAGCGGGGCCGGGTGGCCGCAGTTGACGATCTCCGCGGCGCCGTCGGGGCGGACGCCGATCAGCACCAGGGTGACGAACTCCTCCTCCACGCCCGGGTGGTCGTTCTCGTGCAGGGCGCGGTCGAGGCTGACGGCCAGCCAGCCGGCCACCCGGTCCAGGGCGGCCTCCTGGTGGGCCGCCTCGCGGAAGGCGCCGAGCACGGCGGCGGCCGTCTCCACCGCGCCGAGGCCCTTGCCGCGGACGTCCCCGACCACGGCCCGCACCCCGTGCCGGGTGTTGACCACCTCGTAGAGGTCGCCGCCGATCCGGGCGTGCGCGGCGGCGGCCTCGTAGTGGACGGCCGCCCGGACGGTGCCGACCCGTTCGGGGACGGGCCGCAGCAGCACCCGGCGGGCGATCGAGGCGACCAGCTGGGCGTCGGCCAACGCCTGTTCCTGGCGCAGTCTCAGGGTGGCGCTGACCCAGCCGATCGCGGCGACGAGCAGGATCGCGAAGACGCTGGCGGCGTGCACGGATTCGCCGAGCGTGTCGCTGCGGAAGGCCATCAGGAAGGCCGCCGCCTCGGTGCCCAGACCGATGGCGAGCGGGTACCAGGTTCGGCGGCTGACCACGGCGGCCAGCGCGGGTACGGCGGTGAGGGCCGGTTCGACCGTCACCTCGGTGCCGCTGAGGTAGTCGAGGGCGACGATCAGCACCATGCCGATGAACGGCAGCGCCAGCGCCGTCCTCGGCCAGGTGCCGGTCGCGCGCGGAGCGGGCCCCGGTGTCGGCCCGGTGAACCGCTCTCTGATCCATCCGGTCGCGCTCAACTTCGGTCTCTCCAGCAGAAGACGCCGATGCCCGAGGGCACCTGCGGTGATGACTGAGGGTCAGGGAATACGGGCCTCGCTGGCGGCCGGAGCACGGGGGTTGACCGGTTACCGACCCCACAATAGGCGCGAAACGTGCATGACGCACAGGTTTCGGGCACTGGCGTGATGACTTGGATGCTCTGTGTGACTCAATAGTCACTGTTCCCGATCAGGAGCCGTTCCAACTCTTTTCGGTCGGGAAGTCCTGCGGGACGGACGATCCGTCCGCTGCGGACGTACAGGAAGGAAGCCGTGACCTGCTCGGGATCGACGCCCGCGTGCTCGGCCCAGGCCAGCCGGTAGACCGCGAGCTGCAACGGGTCGGCGGTCTCCTCCCGGTGGGTCTTCCAGTCCACCACTTCGTAGCGTGACGCACCACCGGATTCCGACAACGCGTCATCTTCCCGGTAGACCGCGTCGATCCGTCCCCGCACCACCCGTCCCGCCAGCACCAGCTGGAACGGCGCCTCCACCCGGTGGGGCTTGCGCCGCGCGTACGGGGTGCGCAGGAACGCCTCCTTGAGCCGCTCCAGGTCCTGCTCGTCCTCGATGCCGTCGTCGTCGGCGCCGGGCAGCGCGCCGGGCTCGACCAGCAGCAGCGGCTCGATCCGGGACTGCACCCAGGCGTGGAAGCGGGTGCCGCGCCGGGCCGCCGGCTGCGGGGGGCGCGGCATCGGACGGGCCAGCTCGTGCGCGAAGCCGTCCGGGTCGGCGGCGAGGCGCAGCAGCTGGGTGGCGGACAGCGAGGCGGGCAGCGGAACGTCCCGCGCGGTGCGCCGGGAGCGCTCCAACTCGCCCAGCAGCGCGGTCAGATCGCGGTCCCAGGAGGCGACCTGGCGCTGGTCCTCGGAGGTCAGCTCCTCGGCCTCGGGGGCCGCCGCGCCCGCCACCCGCGCGCGCACCACCTCGGCGACCCGGCGGCGGGCGTGCTGGGCGGCCGGGTCCAGCGGCAGCGGCCAGGGGCGCTCGACCGGGGAGGCCAGCGCCGGGTTCTCGGCGCCCTTCTCCGGCTGCTCGGCCCAGTGCTCGACCTCGCCGGCGCCGGGCCGCTCGCAGTGCTCGCGCAGCCGCTCCAGGAAGTCGGACGGGCCGCGGACGGTCTTCTGGCTCGGCCCCCACCAGTGCCCGGAGGCCAGCAGCAGCGACCGGGGGCGGGTGAACGCCACGTAGCCCAGGCGCAGTTCCTCGACGGCGGAGTGGTCGGCCAGCTCCTTCTTGAAGGCCGTCATCGACTTCCCGTTCCACCCGCCGCGCACGTCGGGCAGCGTTTCGGCGTCGCCGCGCAGGGCGTGCGGGAGCACGCGCTTGGTGCTCGTCCAGCGTTCGCGCGGGCTGGACGACGGGAACGCGCCCCGTACCAGGCCGGGGACGGCGACCACGTCCCACTCCAGGCCCTTGGACTTGTGCGCGGTGAGCACCTTCACGGTGTCCTCGCCGCCGGGCAGGCTGCTGTCCAGGCCGCGCTCGTACTCCTGGGCGGCGCGCAGGAAGCCGAGGAAGGCGGCGAGGCCCGGGTCGCCGTCGAGGTCTGCGAAGGAGGCGGCGACGTCCAGGAAGGCGTGCAGGGTCTCCCGCCGCCGGGCGGCCAGGGCCTGCGGAGAGGCGGCGAGTTCGACCTCCAGGCCGGTGACGGACAGCACCCGGTGCAGCACGTCCATCAGCGGGTCGGCGAGCGAGCGGCGCAGGTCGCGCAGCTCGGCGGCGAGCCGGGCGAAGCGCACCCGCGCCTCGGCGGAGAACGGCAGGTCGTCGGGCTTCCCCTCGTCGCCGGCCGAGGCGTCGAGGAAGGTCTCCACCGCGTCGGCCAGCGAGACCACCTCGGTCGGGTCGGCCTCGGCGACGGCCGCGGCCAGCGCCTCGACGCCCTCGGGGTGGTCGGTGCGCACCAGGTCGGCGGCCCGGCGGCCGAGCAGGGCGAGGTCGCGCGGGCCGATCCGCCAGCGCGGGCCGATCAGCAGGCGCACCAGCGCGGCGTTGGCGGTCGGGTCCTGCAGCACCTCGCAGACCGCCACCAGGTCGGCCACCTCGGGCAGCTGCAGCAGCCCGCCGAGGCCGACCACCTCGACCGGCACCTCCCGGGCGACCAGCGCGGCGTGGATGTCCGGGAAGGCCGCGCCGCCGCGGCACAGCACGGCGATCCGGCCGGGCGCGGTGCCGGTGCGCACCAGGTGGGCGATCGAGTCGGCCAGCCAGTCGACCTCCTCGGCGTGGGTGGGCAGCAGCGCCGCGCGCACGTAGCCGTCCCGCTCGGCGCCGGGGGCCGGGCGCAGCGCCTCCACGCCCTCGTGCATCTCCCGCAGCGGGGCGGCGAGTTCGTTGGCGAAGGCGAGCAGGCGGCCGCCGCTGCGGCGGTTCTCGCTGAGCGCGTAGCGGTCGGCGGGGCGGCCGTCGGCCTTCGGGAAGTGCCGGGGGAACTCGTCGAGGTTGGCCACCGAGGCGCCGCGCCAGCCGTAGATCGCCTGGCAGGGGTCGCCGACGGCGGTCACCGGGTGGCCGCTGCCGGTGCCGGTCCCGTCGCCGGGGGCGCCGAACAGGCCGGCGAGCATCAGCCGCTGGGCGACCGAGGTGTCCTGGTACTCGTCCAGCAGCACCACCTTGAACTGGCCGCGCAGCAGCTCGCCGACCTCCGGGCGCTGCTGGGCGAGGCGGGCGGCGGCGGCGATCTGGTCACCGAAGTCCATCAGCCCGGCGGAGCGTTTGCGGCGCCGGTAGTCCTCGACGAGGCGCAGCAGCTCCAGCCGGGCCCGGGCGGTGGCCGGGACGGCCCGCAGGTCGTCGTTGGTGAGCTTGACGGTGGCGAGGGTGTCCAGCAGCCGTTCGTCGAACTCGCGCAGGGTCTGCGGCTCGACCAGGTGCTCGGCGAGCTCGCCGTCCAGTGCGGTCAGGTCGGCGACCAGGTTGGCGAAGGTGCCGGTGAGGGCGGGGAACGGGCCGCGGGCGGTGCGCAGCACCTTGGCGGCGAGCTGGAAGCGGGTGGCGTCGGCGAGCAGCCGGACGTCCGGTTCGATGCCGATCCGCAGGCCGTGCTCCTTGAGCAGGCGGCCGGCGAAGGCGTGGTAGGTGGAGATCTCCGGGTCGCCGAGCGGCTCGGCGCCGTCCCGGTCGACGACCCCGGCCCGCAGGAGGGAGGCGCGCACCCGCTCGGAGAGCTCGCCGGCGGCCTTGTTGGTGAAGGTGAGGCCGAGCACCTCCTCGGGCCGGACCGCGCCGGAGCCGACCAGCCAGACCACCCGGGCGGCCATCACCGTGGTCTTGCCGGAGCCCGCGCCGGCGACGATCACGGCCGGCTCCAGGGGGGCTGCGACGGCCGCCATCTGCTCCCGGTTGAACGGGATGCCGAGCAGCTCCTTGAGCTGGTCGGGATGGCTGAGCACGGCGGTCACCCCGCAACCGTAACCGGAGCGTCGGACAGGATTCACTCCACGAGCTGCGCCCCGTCGCGCTGGGCGGAGCAGCTGCGGCGGAAGGTGCAGCGGTCGCAGCCGCCGCCGGTCTGCGGGACGAAGCGCTCGGCGAGGACCTTCCCGGCAGCCTCGGCGAGCAGGTTCTCGATCCAGGGCTCGCCCTGCGGCGGCTCCTGGTGCTGCACCTTGGGGGTGTCCTGGGCGGCCTTGGCGGCGGGCTCGCGCAGGTGGACGAGTTCGGCGCCGCCGGTGTCCGGCGGGTGCCCGGGGAAGCCGGGCAGCTCGTTGAGGGCGCCGGCCCGGACGGCGAGCTGGTAGACGGCGAGCTGCTTGTGCTCGGGCAGCGACCTGTCGGTGGGTATCTGCTTGCCGGTCTTGAAGTCGACCACGTAGGCGCGCCCGGCGGAGTCCTTCTCCACCCGGTCCATCGAGCCGCGGATGCGCACCGAGACGCCGCCGACGTCGAGGGTGACGTCGAAGCCGTGCTCGGTGGCGACGAGGTCCCGGCCGCGCTCCAGGACGTGCCAGTTGAGGAAGCGCTCCAGGGCTGCGCGGGCCTCGGTCTTCTCCTGCTGGGACTTCCAGGGCGCGTCGAAGGCCAGCGCGTCCCAGACGGTGTCCAGCCGCTCCATGAGCACGGCGAGGTCGGCGGGGGTGCGGCCGGAGCCGACCTCGTCGGCGAGGGCGTGCACCACGTTGCCGAAGCCCTGGGCGGCCGAGCCGGCGCCGCGCGCCTTGACCTCCTTGTCCAGGAACCACTGCAGGGAGCAGCTCTCCAGCTGTTCCAGCCCGCTGCCGGACAGCCGGACGGGCGCGTCGGCGCTGCGCAGCGGCTCGGCGGCGGCGGTCGGGTCGTCCAGGCCCCACCAGCGTTCGGGGCGGGCGGCGGGCACCAGCGGCTGCCCCTCCTCGTCGGTGGCGGCGGCGAGGGTGGCGAGGCGTTCGGCGGCGGCGCGGCGCAGTTCGGGCGAGCGGGCGGGGTCGACGGTGACGGCGCGCAGTTCGGCGACCAGCGCGGCGACGGACAGCGGGCGGCGCGGCCGGTGGGTGACGTCCTCGACGGTGACCGGCGGGGTGCGGCGGACGACCCTGCCGGTCCTGGGGTCGACGTCCTCGCGGTAGAGCTCGCGCAGGAAGCGGGACGGTTCGTCGCCGTCGTCGGCGGGGGCCTTGACGGCGGTGACGATCAGCCGTTCCTTGGCGCGGGTCGCGGCGACGTAGAAGAGCCGGCGCTCCTCGCCGAGCAGCGCGGCCGGGGAGAGCGGTTCGGCGAGGCCGTCGCGGCCGATCCGGTCGGCCTCCAGCAGGGAGCCGCGGCGGCGCAGGTCGGGCCAGAGGCCGTCCTGGACGCCGGCCACCACGACCAGGCGCCACTCCAGGCCCTTGGAGCGGTGGGCGGTCATCAGCCGCACCGCCTCGGGGCGCACGGTCCGGACGGTGAGGGTGTCGGCGGCGATGTCCTGGGCTTCGAGTTCGGCGAGCAGGTCGAGGGCGCTGCGGTGGCCGGTGACCTGTTCCTCGGCGCGGGCGGCGGTCTCGAACAGGGCGCAGAGCGCGTCCAGGTCGCGGTCGGCGTTGCGGCCGGCCGCGCCGCCGCGCAGGGCGGCCCGTTCCAGTCGCTCGCGCCAGCGGCGGCTGCCGTCCCACAGCTCCCAGAGCGCCTCCTCGGCGGTGCAGCCGCCGGCCAGCAGTTCGCGGACCTTGCGCAGCAGGGTGCCGAGGTCGCGGGCGCGGCGGGCGTGCGCGGGGTCGAGTGCGACGAGGCGCTCGGGTTCGGCGAGGGCCTCGCGGATCAGTTCGCCGGCCGGGCGGGGGGCGGCGGCGGGGCCGGGGCCGGGATCCGGCGGCACGCTCCCGTCGTCCGCCCCGCCCTCGGGGGTCCGGAGGCGGGCCCTGGCCTCGGCGCGCAGCGCGGCGCGTTCCTCCTCGCGCAGGGCGCGGCCGAGGCGGCGCAGGTCGGAGCCGTCGAGGCCGCCGAGCGGGCCGGTGAGCAGGGCGTGCGCCAGGTCGGTGGTGAGCGGGTCGGGGGCGTCCGGGTCGCCCTGCTTGTCGCGGGCGGCCTGTTCGGCGCAGACCCGCAGGGCGAGCAGCAGCTGGGCGACGGCCGGCTCCTCGCGCAGCGGCAGGTCGTCGCCGTCGATCTCCAGCGGGACGCCGGCCGCGCCGAGGGCCCGCCGTACGCCGGGGATGGAGCGGGCGCCGGCCCGGACGAGCACGGCCATCTCGCCCCAGGGCACGCCGTCCTCCAGGTGGGCGCGGCGCAGCAGGTCGGCGATCGAGTCGAGTTCGGCGCCGGGGGTCGGGTAGGTGTAGACCTCGACCCTGCCGCCTTCGCGGGAGGGCAGCAGGGCGCGGTGCTGGGCGAGCTTGTCGGCGGGCAGCCGGCCCATCGGCATCCGGCGGGCGACCTCCCGGGAGGCGGCGAGCAGCAGGGCGCCGGAGCGGCGGGAGACCCGCAGCACCTTGACCTCGGCGGGGCTGCCGTCGGCCTGTCGGAAGGTCTGGGGGAAGTCGAGGATGCCGTTGATGTCGGCGCCGCGGAAGGCGTAGATCGACTGGTCCGGGTCGCCGACCGCGACGAGGTCGCGTCCGCCGCCGGCGAGCCGGCGCAGCAGCCGGACCTGGGAGGGGTCGGTGTCCTGGTACTCGTCGACGAAGACGACGTCGTAGCGCCGCCGCAGCTGCTCGGCGACGTCGGGGCGCTCGGCGAGCAGCACGGCGCGGTGGACGAGTTCGGCGTAGTCGAGGACGCCGCGCAGGTCGAGCACGTCGAGGTAGTCGGCGAGGAAGTGCGCGGCGGCGGCCCAGTCGGGGCGCTGGACGCCCTGGGCGAAGCGCTCGAGTTCGGCCTCGCCGAGGCCGAGTTCGCGGCTGCGGGCGAGGACGGCGCGGACCTCGTCGGCGAAGCCGCGGGTGGTCAGGCAGGCCCGCAGGTCCAGCGGCCAGGCGATCCGGCCGAGGCCGAGCTTGGCGTCCTCGGCGCCGCCGGCCAGCAGTTCGCGGACCATGACGTCCTGTTCGGGGCCGGAGAGCAGCCGCAGCGGCTCGGCGTAGTCCTCCGGGTCCTGGTGGGCGCGCAGCAGGGCGTAGCAGTAGGAGTGGAAGGTGGTGGCCTGGGGGGCGGCGGCGGTGCCGCCGAGCCGTCCGGACATCCGGTCGCGCAGTTCCGTCGCGGCCTTGCGGCTGAAGGTGAGGACGAGGATCCGCTCGGGGTCGGTGCCGTCCTCGATCCGCCGGGCGACCGCCTCGACCAGGGTGGTGGTCTTGCCGGTGCCCGGCCCGGCCAGCACCAGCAGCGGCCCGCCGGGGTGCTCGACCACGGCGCGCTGGTAGGCGTCCAGCACAGGTGGGTCGGGCTGGACGAGCGGGCTGCGCACGAGCCGGTACGGGGAGGTCACGAACGGGTCCTGGGGTCGAACAGGGGGCATGGCGGGGCGGGCCCGCGTCGGACCCGCCCGTATCGAGCCTACGGTCCCGCGCTGTCAGTCCGGTCCGTGCGGCGGCCGTCGGTCAAGCCCCCCTAGGGAATCGGCCGACCGTCCCAGCGGGCCCGCTTGAGGTCGACCCGGGGCGGGTCGGCGAGTTCGCGCAGCGGGGTGCCCTCCTCGCCGTAGTGGTCGAGGGCGCGGTGCTCGTGCCCGGGCAGCAGCCGGCCGTCCGCGCGGACGACCCGCCACCAGGGCACCGGGCCGCCGTACAGGGCCATCACCCGGCCGACCTGTCGGGGGCCGCCCTGGCCGAGGTACTCGGCGACGTCGCCGTAGGTCATCACCCGGCCGGGTGGAATCCGCTCGGTCAGGTCGAGCACCAGTTCGGCGAACGGCGGCAGGGCGTCCGGAGGGCCGTCGTGTGTTGCGTCCGTCACCTGCGGCATTCTTCCCTACGGGGGCGCGCCCGCGGCCCCGTCCGTACGATCCGCCGCGCCCGATCCGCCCCCTGTCCCGCACGGGGCGCCGGGGCATGCCACCATCTTCCGGGGCGGTGAGTGGTGATACGAGGACAAGACCAGATGACCGGGACGGCTGACGTGGGCGTGGACAAGGACTCCGACGAGTCCGCTGCCGCCGTGCCGTCGGCGCCCGGGAGCGGGGGCGAGGGCCGGCCCGAACCCGGGCCGACGCCGGAAGTCTCCCTGATCAAGGACCGGACGATCAAGACCCCCGCACCCGCGAAGACCCCCGAGCAGCCCGGCCCGCCCCCGGCCGAGACCACCGGCGCCCCGGCGCCCGCGGCCCCCGCCGCCCCGCCCGGGGAGCCCGAGCCGCCGGACGAGGCCCCGCACCTGGACGTCGACGAGCCGCTGCTCGCCGCCCGCGCGCACCGCCCGTCCGACCTGATCCGCTTCCTGGCCGGCGTCCTCGGCATCGTCGCCGTCTTCGTGCTGGCCGGCATCGCCACCTCGACCACCACCGGCATCGAGCAGGACATCGCCTCCAACGCACCGCACTTCTCCGCGGTGTTCTCCACCATCACCGGCCTGCTCTCCAGCGTCGCGGTGCTCGCCGTGCCGCTGGCCTTCGCGGTCGAGCGGCTGATCAAACGCGACGGCCTGCGGGTCGCCGACGGCGTGCTCGCCTCGGTGCTGGCGTACGGCGTCTCGCTCGGCATCGACTGGTGGGTGGCCGAAGGCGCCTCCGACCACATCCGGGACGCGCTGACCCAGCTGCCGCTGGACAGCACCGGCACCCTCACCGACCCGGTGCACGGCTACCTCGCCCCGGTGATCGCCTACATGACCGCCGTCGGCATGTCGAGCAGACCGCGCTGGCGGGTCGCGCTGTGGGTGGTGGTGGTCTTCAGCGGGGTCACCGAGCTGCTCGGCGGCTACACCACCCCGCTGTCGCTGCTGCTCACCGTGCTGACCGGCTGGTCCGTCGCGTACGGCACGCTGTACGCGATCGGCTCGCCCAACATCCGGCCCACCGGCCAGCACCTGATGATCGGCCTGCGCAAGGTCGGCTTCACCCCGGCCGGTGCCATGCGCGCCCCCGACGCCCCCGGCGGCACCCGCCGCTACCAGGTCACCCAGCAGGGCGGCCCCCCGCTGGACGTGCACATCATCGACCGCGAGCAGCAGGCCTCCGGCTTCTTCTACCGGGCCTGGCGGCGGCTGCGGCTGCGCTCGGTGGCGGTGCGCCGCAGCCCCCAGTCGCTGCGCCAGGCGCTGGAGCAGGAGGCCCTGATCGCGTACGCGGCGGCCGCCTCGGGCGCCCGCGCGCCGCAGCTGGTCGCCACCTCCGAGCTCGGCCCGGACGCCGCGATCCTGGTCTACGAGAACGTCGAGGGCCGCACCCTGGACGAGCTGGCCGACGAGGAGGTCACCGACCCGGTGATGGCCTCGATCTGGCAGTCGGTGACCGCCCTGCACGAGCGCCGGATCGCCCACCGCCGGCTCACCGGCGAGTCCCTGCTGGTGGTGGACGGGCGGACCGGCTGCCTGGTCAACCTCTCCGGCGGCGACATCGCCGCCACCGACCTGACCCTGCGGATCGACGTCGCCCAGCTGCTCACCACCTTCGCCCTGCGGATCGGCCCGGAGCGCGCCGTCGCCACCGCCAACGCGGTGCTCGGCGCCGAGCGGGTGGCGCAGGCGCTGCCGCTGCTCCAGCCGGTCGGGATGAGCCGCTCCACCCGGGTCGACCTCGCCAAGCTCACCAAGGAGCGCAAGGCCGCCGCCCGGGCCAGGGCGCTGGAGCAGGTCGCGGCCGGCGAGCGCACCCAGGAGCAGGCCGAGGAGGACATCGCGGCGGCCGGCGAGGACCTGCTGAGCCGCATCCGCGGCCAGATCCTCCAGATCGCCCCCGAGGCCCCGATGGCCCCGGCCAAGCTGGAACGGCTGAAGCCGAAGAGCCTGATCATGGTGATCGCGCTCACCTTCGCCGCCTACCTGGCCCTGACCACCATCAAGCCGGCCCAGCTGAAGCTCTCCCAGATGAACTGGGCCTGGGCCGCGGCCGCCCTGCTCGCCGCCGCCTTCAGCTACGTCGCCGCCGCGATGAGCCTGACCGGCTTCGTGCCCGAGAAGCTGCCGTTCCGGCGCACCGTCGCCGCCCAGCTGGCCGGCTCCTTCGTCAAGCTGGTCGCCCCCGCCGCGATCGGCGGCATCGCGCTCAACACCCGCTACCTGCAGAAGGCCGGCATCCGCTCCGGCCAGGCGGTGGCCTCGGTCGGCGCCTCCCAGCTGGCCGGCCTGGCCGGGCACCTGCTGCTGCTGTTCAGCTTCGGCCTGATCACCGGCAGCCAGACCAACGGGGACCTCTCCGCCTCCCGCGCGGTGATCATCGGCGTGCTGACCGCCGCCGTGCTCGCCCTGGTGGTGGCCGCCGTCGCGCCGCTGCGCCGGTTCGTGCTGGGCCGGCTGCGCTCGCTGTTCTTCGGCGTGGTGCCGCGGATGCTCGACCTGATGCAGACGCCCAGCAAGCTGGTCACCGGCTTCGGCGGCATCCTGCTGCTGACCCTCTCCTTCACCGCCTGCCTGGACTTCTCGGTGCAGGCCTTCGGCGGCGACGTCAGCTTCTCGGCCGTCGCGGTGGTCTTCCTGACCGCCAACGCGGCCGGCTCGGCGATCCCCACCCCCGGCGGCATCGGCCCGGTCGAGGTCGCCCTGATCGGCGCCCTGACCGTCGCGGACGTCTCCCCCGCGGTCGCCACCCCGGCGGTCTTCCTCTACCGGGCGCTCACCTTCTGGCTACCGGTGCTGCCGGGCTGGATCTCCTACAACGTGCTCCAGCGCAGGAACGCGCTCTGAGCCGCCCCCGGACACGGGGAAGGGCCCGCCGGTCACCTTGGGAATCCAAGGCGCGGCGGGCCCTTCCCCGTGCGCGTCCTAGTAGACCGGCTTGTGCGGCTCGATCTGGTTCACCCAGCCGAGCACGCCGCCGCCCAGGTGGACGGCGTTGCCGAAGCCCGCGGCCTTGACCACGGCCAGCACCTCGGCCGAGCGCACGCCCGACTTGCAGTGCAGCACGATCTTCCGGTCCTGCGGCAGCTTCTCCAGCGCGTCGCCCATCAGGAACTCGTTCTTCGGGATCAGCACCGCGCCGGGGATGTTGACGATCTCGTACTCGCCGGGCTCGCGGACGTCGATGAGGTAGATGTCCTCCTTGTCGTCCTGCCACTGCTTGAGCTGCTGCGAGGTGATGGTCGAACCGGCGGCGGCGGCCTGCGCCTCCTCCGACACGACGCCGCAGAAGGCCTCGTAGTCGATCAGCTCGGTGACCGTCGGGTTCTCACCGCAGACGGCGCAGTTCGGGTCCTTGCGGACCTTCACCTGGCGGTAGTTCATCTCCAGGGCGTCGTAGATCATCAGCCGGCCGAGCAGCGGCTCGCCGATGCCGGCCAGCAGCTTGATCGCCTCGTTGACCTGGATCGAGCCGATGGACGCGCACAGCACGCCCAGCACGCCGCCCTCGGCGCAGGAGGGGACCATGCCCGGCGGCGGGGCCTCCGGGTACAGGCAGCGGTAGCAGGGGCCGTGCTCGGCCCAGAACACGCTGGCCTGGCCGTCGAAGCGGTAGATCGAGCCCCACACGTACGGCTTGCCCAGCAGCACCGCGGCGTCGTTCACCAGGTAGCGGGTGGCGAAGTTGTCGGTGCCGTCGACGATCAGGTCGTAGCCGGCGAAGATCTCCATGACGTTGGAGTTGTCGAGGCGCTCCTCGTGCAGCACCACGTCGACGTACGGGTTGATCTCCTTGACCGAGTCGCGGGCCGACTCCGCCTTGGAGCGGCCGACGTCCGACTGCCCGTGGATCACCTGGCGCTGCAGGTTCGACTCGTCGACCACGTCGAACTCGACGATGCCCAGCGTGCCGACACCGGCGGCGGCCAGGTACAGCAGGGCCGGCGAGCCGAGTCCGCCGGCGCCGACGCACAGCACCTTGGCGTTCTTCAGCCGCTTCTGCCCCGCCATGCCCACGTCCGGGATGATCAGGTGGCGGGAGTACCGGCGGACCTCGTCAACGGTGAGCTCGGCGGCCGGCTCGACCAGGGGTGGCAACGACACGGGGACTCCGATGGGTCTTGTTCGGGTGGCCAGGGCCAGCCTCGCTGCGGGTTGCTGCTCCGCCACTCGGGTGGCTGTCTAGGCCAACAGTGTCACGCGCCCCCGGTATTCCGAGACAGCCCGTCCGATGGGCGAGACGGGCGGCACCGGATCGTGGAACCCGCGGCCGGACCCCCGGAAGGCGCCCCGAACCCGTGGTTGACGGGCCCGGGGCACCGCGCGGGAGGCGCTCACACCCGGCAGGCCGTCTCCAGCCAGACGTCGCCCAGCGACTCCTCCAGCGGCACCTGCGTCCGCCATCCGAGACGGTCCCGGGCGGTGCGCACGTCCGCCTGCCGCCACGGCACCGGCTCGCCCGGCACCGGCCGGCCCTCCGGCCGGTGCCCCTCCGGCCGGTGCCCGGGCAGGTGGTGGCCCGGCAGGTGGTCGCCGCCCGCCCCGACGGCCTGCGCGGGCAGCAGGACCGGCCGGTTCTCCTCGACGATCTGCCCCTCGAAGCCCGAGGCCCGCACCAGCAGCTGGGCCGCGTCCCGGGCCCGGACGGCGTGCCCGCTGCCGATGTTGACCACCCCGGTGGCGGCCGACACCGCGGCCGCCTGGATGGCCCGCGCGACGTCCCGGACGTCCACGAAGTCCCGGAACCCGGACAGGTCCGGCATCCGCACCTGGTGCTCGTCCCGCTCCAGCGCCCGCCGCAGGCCCTCGGCCAGCCGCCCGAACAGCGAGGCGGTCGGCGCCCCCGGGCCCACCACGTCGAAGACCCGCAGCACCGCCGCGTCCAACCCGGAGGCCAGCACCAGCTCCGTCCCGGCCAGCTTGGACACCCCGTACGGGCCGACCGGCCGCGGCTCGGCCTGCTCGGAGACCGGCACCCCGCCGGGCACCGGCCCGTACTCGGCGGCCGAGCCGACGTGCACCAGCCTGGCCGGCTCCCGGCAGCGCCGGATGGCCTCGCAGACCGTCGCGACGGCCAGCGTGTTCGACCGGATCAGGGTGCGCGAGCTGCCGTAGGTGGCGCCCGCGCAGTTGATCACCACCTGCGGCGCGACCGCGTCCAGGAACCGGGCCAGCGCGCCCGGGCTCCCGGTGGTCAGGTCGAAGCGGATGTCGGCCGAGTCGCGTCGGCCGAGCACCGTCACCTGCAACTCCTGGTCCATCAGCAGACGATCGGTGACCCGGCGGCCGATGAAGCCGTCGGCGCCCAGCAGCAGCACCCTCATCGGGGGCGTCCTTCCACGAAGCCAGCTCGGGACGACCTGGCGGAACGGATTCAACGAAGTTCAACGAACGGGACGGGAGCGGGAACCGTGAACCGGGCCCCGACAAACGTCGAACGGGGGGTGGCGAACGGGCGGACGGCGCTCACCGGTGCGAGCCGGCCCGGCCGAGCACCGCCCCGGCGTACGCCAGCAGCGCCGCCGCGACGGTGCCGCCGCCGAGCAGCCAGGCCTCCGGGGCGGAGCGCCCCAGGGCGAGCGGGCCGAGCACCGCGGCGGCCCCGGCCGACGCCCCCGCCGCGGCCGACGCCGGCCGGCCGCACCGCGCCAGCAGCACCGGCAGCACCACCAGCAGGCCCAGCACGCCCTGCGCCGCCCACTGGGCGGGGCCGGCCCGCTCGGCCGCCAGGTGCAGCAGCCCGCCGCCGTGGCCCGGCCCGGGACGCGGGGCGACGACGGCCAGCACCGCCAGCGCGGCGAAGCTCAGCACCCCGAGCACCGCCAGGTGCAGGGCCAGCGCGACCGGGAGCACCGGCCGCATCCGGGCCCGGAACTCCGCCAGGGTGCCCGCCGCGCCCAGGTGGCCGCGGCCGAGCTGCCGGTACCAGCGGGCCGTCCGCTCGGCCGACCCGGCCGACACCGCCGCCGCCAGCACCAGCGCGACGGCCAGCGGGCGGTCCCCGCCCGGCAGGGCCGGCGGGAGCAGCAGCAGCGCGGCCAGGCCCAGCCCGTGGCCCAGCGCCGCCGGCCGCAGCCGGGAGCCGGGGTACGGCCGGGGCGTCGGCCCGGGCCCCAGCACCCCCGGCCCGGCGCAGGGCGGGCCGGGCTCGGCCGGGGTCGGTGCGGTCAGCGCGGGCAGCAGCACCAGCGGGACGGCGGCGGGCAGCAGCAGCACCGGCCAGCGCGGGCCCAGCGCGGCCGCCCCCGCGCAGGGCAGCGCGGCCAGCGCGGCGGCGGTCAGCGCGGCCCGGGCCGCGGCCCCGCCCGACCGCGGCTGCGCGGGCCCGGGCGGCGGCGGGCGGCGCGGCACCCGGGCGTACAGCTCCTCGGCCAGCGAGAACAGGTCGGCGTGCCGGCAGCGGGCGGCGGCGTCCTGGCCGAGCCCGGCCTCCTCCAGCCCGGCGGCGATCTCCAGCGGGTCGACGGCGCGCTCGCACAGCTCCCGGTGCTCCGCCATCACCTCGCGCACCGGGTCCGCGCTGCCGCCGGGCAGGGGGCCGCCGGACATCAGCGGGCCTCCGCGAGTTCGGCCGGCCGCACGCCGTCGGCCGCCGTGTCCGCGTCCCGCGCGCCGCCGTCCGGCGGGGTGCCGCCGCGCGGGCCGTCGGCCAGCCAGTACTCGGCGGGGCGGGCGAAGGGGCGCGGCGCCGGGACGCCCTCGCCGCCGCCCCCGCCGCCGGGGAAGGCCGGGTACTGCGAGACCAGCTCCAGGTAGATCTCCCGGAAGGCGCCGATCACCGGCTCCACGGCGAAGCGTTCCTGCGCCCGCAGCCGCCCGGCCAGACCGAGCCGGCCCCGCCGCTCCTCGTCGCGCAGCAGCGCCAGGCAGGCGCCGGCCAGGGCGCGCGGATCGCGGGCGGGCACCAGCAGCCCGGTCGGCCCGACCACCTCGCGGGCCACCCCGACGTCGGTGGAGACCACCGCCCGGCCGCTGAGCAGCGCGTCGGCGAGCAGCCGGGGGCTGCGCTGGGAGAGTCCCGAGAAGACCGCCACCGTGCCCGCCTCCCAGGCCCCGGCCAGCGAGCGGGGCTGTCCGGCGAACTCCACCGCCGGGGCCACTCCCAGCCGCTCGGCCACCGCCGCGCAGTGCGCCCGGTAGCCGGGCGCCGCCTCCTCCCCGTACACCACCAGCCGGGCGCCGGGCAGGTCGGCGCGGACCCGGGCGAAGGCGTGCAGCGCCAGCTCCGGGTCCCGGCCCGGCTCCAGCGCGCCCGCCCACACCAGGGTCGGCGCCGCGGGTTCCGGCCCGGCGGCCGGGCGGTCCACCGCCGGGGTGCCCTCGTACACCACCCGGGTGCGCGCCGGATCGG
Source organism: Kitasatospora sp. NPDC058184 (assembly GCF_042883725.1). Lineage (NCBI taxonomy): Bacteria > Bacillati > Actinomycetota > Actinomycetes > Kitasatosporales > Streptomycetaceae > Kitasatospora > Kitasatospora sp. NPDC058184. Next base: position 180,405 of record NZ_JBHVVE010000004.1, on the reverse strand, counting down.
CCCCGCAGCGGCGCTGCCACTGCTGGTCGTGGGCGCTGCCCGGGGTGAGTATCGCGGCCCGCCGGTACGTCTCCTCGGTGAGCGCCCGGAAGAAGGACAGCAGCAGGGCGCGGACCGGCCACCGGTACGGCGCCTCGCGGTAGCCGAGGTACTGCTCGCGCAGGTGCAGTCCGTGCTCGGTGACCACGAACGGCACCCCGTGCAGGTGCCGGGCCACCAGGGCGGGCAGCGCGGCCGGGCCGCCGCCGACCACGTGGCACAGGTCGACCGCGCCGAGGCCGCCGGGGCCGGTGCCGTACCAGGGCGCGGACAGCGGGCGCAGGCACTGTTCCAGCAGGTCGGCCGCGACCAGCACGTCGCAGACCAGCGGCTGCCCGGCCGAGGTGTCCGCGCCGGGCAGCCGCCAGGTCCGCTCCAGCAGCCGGCGGGCGTGCGCGGAGGCCAGGAAGGCGGGCAGCGTGCCGTCCTCCCGGGCGAGCGCGGCCAGCCGGTACAGCCCCGGCCCGAAGCCCGCTCTCTCCCCGGGCAGCACCAGGGCCCGCACCAGCTGTTCGTACGCCCCGGCGTACCGGCGTCTGCGCGGCGCGCGCGGTGCCCGGCCGACCGGCCGGCGCCCCCACAGCGCCAGCTCGTACGCGCCGCGCCAGGCGGGCGACAGCCGCTCCGCCGTGCCCGGCTGTTCCGGGCCGGTGAGCAGGTACCGCTCGAACCCGTGCTCCGGCAGGCCCTCGGCGAGCCGGTCGCACCAGCCTCCGGTACCACGGCGGGGATGCGGACGGGCACCCTCGGTGAGCAGGGCAACGCGCACGGGAGACCTCCGGGGCAGAGCGGATTCGCTGGGCGGGACCACGGACGGACCGACGGGTGCCCGGGCGGCCCGGGCAGTGGCCCGGGGTGCCCCCGTACGGCGGCGGGGACGGTCGGGGCCGGGGAGTCCGGTCGGCCGGGGCCGGCGCCGCGGTGCCTCCGGGCGGCCCGGTCGCGGACGCGCCGCGTTCCGTTCCCCCGGGCGCCCGCTCCGGCGGTCGGGCCCGACCCGCCGGGACCTCGGCCGCGACCGCCCTCCGGTTCCTCCGGCGGCCGCGACTCCCCCACACCTGTTCGGTCCGACAGCAGAAAGGTAGGACCGGCCCGGGCCGATCCATCGGTCACATGCCTGCCTGCCACCTGATCGAGTGAACCGACGTGACCTCGACCGGGACCAGGGCGTTACCGGGCGGTATGCGCGGCCGCCCGCGCGGCCCCGCCCGGGCGCGCGGTCGGCCCGCCACGGCACGCGCTCAGCCCCTGGTCCGCGCCCGGCCCGCCGTGTGCGCCCGGGCCGTGGTCCGCGCTCAGCCCGCGGTGTGCGCGATCAGCTCCCGCACCGCGCGGGCGACCTCGTCGGGGTGCTCCATCATCGCCACGTGCCCGGACTCCGGCAGCACCAGCAGCCGGGCGTCCGGGAAGGCCGCGCAGGCGCGGCGGGCCGAGCGGTAGGAGACCAGCTTGTCGCGCAGCCCGTACACCAGCAGCACCGGCGCCTCGACCCGCTCGGCCTGCCGCCACAGCGCCTGGTCGCCGCGCTCGGTGTACGCCGAGACGATGCCGCGGGCCGAGCCGACCAGCGCCTGCATCGCGTGCGGCACCTCCAGCCGGCGCCGGTACTCGGCCACCGCCTGGGCCCGGGCCGCCGGGCTCAGACTGCCCGGGTCGCCGTAGACCAGCCGCAGCAGGTCCTCGGTGGCCGCCTCGGCGTCGCGCCCGCCCGCGGACAGCCGGCGCAGCACCGCGGGCACCCCGGGCACCGCGAGCAGGGCGGTCGGCCAGGCGGAGTGCTGCGGGGGCAGCTCGGGCAGGGCCGGGGAGACGAGGGTGAGGCTGCGCACCAGGTCCGGGCGCAGCGCCGCCAGCCGGACGGCGACCGCGCCGCCCAGCGAGTTGCCGAACAGGTGGACCGGGCCGCGGCCGGAGGCCTCCAGGTAGCCGATCACCGCGCGGACGTGGCCGGAGACGGTGAGGTTGCCGTCGGTGGGCGGGTGGGAGCGGCCGAAGCCGGGCAGGTCCACGGCCTCGCCGTCGACCTGCCCGCCGAGCCGGTCCATCAGGGCCTCCCAGTTGGCGGCCGAGCCGCCGAGGCCGTGCACGAAGAGCCCGGGCTCGCGCCCGTCGGCGGCGCCGTCCACGGCGGGACGGTGCACCGCGAGCACCGCGCCGGGGACCTCGACCGTACGTACCTGCTGCTCAGCGCTGCTCATGGTGGACGATGGTAATGAGCCCGCCCCGGGAACCCCGGGGTGGTCCGGCCGCCGGCCGCCTCCGTTCCACCACTGCCGAGGCCGAGGTCAGCGCCGTATTGTGGGCTCCTGACAACCAGGCCGATCGTCTTTTCTCGCCTTCGCCGAACGCGGACGCGGTTACCGAAAAGTAGAATCGGCCATCTTGCCAGCAGCGAACAGACCCCGAAGTGAGGAGCGCCGTGACGGCCATCCAGGAGGCGCAGGAGCGCCCGCGCGGTGCCCGCCTGCCGCGAAGCGCCCGCCGTGAACAACTGCTCGGTGCCGCCCAGGAGGTGTTCGTCGCGCAGGGCTACCACGCGGCCGCCATGGACGACATCGCCGACCGCGCCGGGGTGAGCAAGCCGGTGCTCTACCAGCACTTCCCCGGGAAGCTGGAGCTGTACCTGGCGCTGCTGGACAAGCACTGCGACGCCCTGGTCGAGTCGACCCGCGAGGCGCTGTCGGCGACCACCGACAACAAGCAGCGGGTGGCCAACACCATGGAGGCGTACTTCAACTACGTCTCCAGCGAGTCCGGCGCCTTCCGGCTGGTCTTCGAGTCGGACCTGACCAACGAGCCGGCCGTGCGCGAGCGGGTCGAGCGGGCCTCCGAGGCGAGCGCGACGCTCGTCAGCAAGGTGATCCAGGAGGACACCGACCTGCCGGAGGCGGAGTCCAAGCTGCTCGCCGCCGGGGTCTGCGGCCTGGCCCAGATCACCGCCCGGTACTGGCTGTCGCAGGGCCTGGCGATCCCCCGCGACGAGGCGGTCCGGCTGGTCGCCAGCCTGTCCTGGCGCGGCCTGAAGGGCTTCCCGATGCACCCGGGCGAGCAGTCCGGCGAGGGCACCGCCCACCAGGGCTGATCCGCCGACCTTCGCCGGGCCGGGGATCCGGTGCTCTATGGTGAAGCCGTACGGCACGGTCGCCGCGAACGCTTGTCCCAGGCGGTCCGGTGCCCGTGCGTGGAGGCTGCAACCCCGGAGGGACGGAAGCCGTGGAGGTCAAGATCGGCGTGCAGAACGCGCCCCGCGAGATCGTGATCGAGAGCTCGCAGACTGCCGATGAGGTCCAGAACGCGGTCGCGAAGGCGCTGGAGGGCTCGGAGAAGATCTTCGCGCTGTCCGACGAGCACGGCCGTCGCATCATCGTCCCGGCCGAGCGCCTGGCGTACGTGGAGATCGGCGAGTCGGCCGCCCGCAAGGTCGGTTTCGGCACCGCCTGAGGCGCCGCAGCACAGCATCGTCCGGTGCCCCGTTCCCGCGAGGGAGCGGGGCACCGTCGTGTCCGGGGGCGCTGTGGCCCGTGGGGCTGCGTCGCGTGTACGAGCGGGTGGGGCGGGGTACGGCGAGGGTGCGGCGCCGGTGCCGCACGCCCGTCCCCCCGGGAGGCAGCCTTGCTGGTCGAGTCGATCGTCTTCGCCCTCGTCGGCCTGGTCACGGGCGGCACGGCCCTGCTGGCCCGCCCGGCGTACTTCCGGGCCGCCCGGGCCCTGGTCCTGGGCACCGCGCTGGCGGCGGCGCTGGTCGGCGGGGTGGTCGCGCACTTCAGCGTGGACGGCCGCCAGCCCGCGGTGTCCGTCGCGGCCGCGGCGGTGGCCTCGGGCGTGCTCACCTCGCTGCTGGCCCGGCCGGACCTCGCGGCGGGGCGCGCCCCGGCCCACCGGCACCACCGGCACCACCCGCACCGGCCCGGCACCCACCGCGCGGCGCGGCGGCACCGGGCGGCCTGAGAACCCCCGGTAGGTCGCGGGGCCGCTAGGAGGCCAGGCCGAGGGCGGCCATCCGCTTGGTGTGCGCCTCGGTGATCCGGTTGAACATCTTGCCGACTTCGACCAGGTCGAAGCCCTGCACCTGGACGCCGCCGACCAGCAGGTTGGACAGCGCGTCGCGCTCGGCGACCACCCGCTGGGCCTGGCTGAGCGCCTCGCCCATCAGCCGCCGGCCCCACAGGGCGAGCCGGCCGCCGGCCCGCGGGTCGGCCTCGATCGCCTGGCGGACCTTGTCGACGGCGAACTGGGCGTGGCCGGTGTCGGACATGACGCTCAGCACCAGGTCGCGGGTGTCGTCGTCCAGCCGGACGGCCACCTCGCGGTAGAAGTCGGTCGCGATGGCGTCGCCGACGTAGGCCTTGACCAGGCCCTCCAGCCAGTCCGAGGGCGCCGTCATCCGGTGGAACAGCTCCAGCGGCTCGACGAACGGCCGCATCGCCTCCTGCGGGTCGGCGCCGACCTCGGCGAGCCGGTCGTGCAGCCGCTGGTAGTGCTGGAACTCGGCGGAGGCCATCCGGGCCAGCGCCGCCTTGTCGGCGAGGTCGGGCGCCAGCTTGGCGTCCTCGGCGAGCCGCTCGAAGGCGCTCAGCTCGCCGTACGCGAGCGCGCCGAGCAGGTCGAGCACCGCCGCCCGGTAGCCGGGGTCGGCCGAGCACGCGGCCCAGTCCCCGATCGAGCCGGCCGCCGCGTCCTGCGTCTCACCATGGGTCTCCATGACCCGCAACTTTAGTCCCGCCCGCTTGTCCGCCCCACCACCAGGCACGCCCGGGTGACCGCCCGGACCGGCCGCTCCGGTGGCAGTTGCCGGGGGCAATGTCAGACGCGTCACGTGTTCGAGTCGTCGCCTGACTGTATGGTGGTACGGAGCCCGTCGTGTTCGCATGGTGTCACCGCCGTCTCGGTACCCCGCGCGAACCCTCCGTAGCGGCACCGTCCAACCGGACGTGTCCGCACCGGTGGCACGGGTACTCACGTACGCGGATGCCCGGTCGGAGAGCCGATCGGCTCCGACCATGGCTTGGACCTCAAGCCTTGGCACCGCATCAGTGGCCGAGCGAGGGCCGCCGAGACCACGCCCCGAGGCGGAGGTCCCGCGCAGGTCCCTCACGGGAATCCTCCCCGACGCCGCCGGCGACGCGCCCCGCACCGGGCAGCGCGCACCGGCCGGCCGCAGGGACCGGCGCGGTTGTGCGTCCGCGCAGCTGTACCAGGGCCGTCCAGGCCCGTAGACAGCCGCGCGGCTGCCCGCCCGCCGCTCGCTCTCGGCCCTTTCGAAAACGGAAGAGGCAGCACCCTGTCCACCACCGCTGAACCCATCAAGACGACCTTCCGGGACCTGGGGATCCTCCCGGAGACCGCCGAGGCACTCGAGTCCGTCGGCATCGTCCACCCCTTCCCCATCCAGGAGATGACCCTCCCGGTCGCGCTGACCGGCCACGACGTCATCGGCCAGGCCAAGACCGGCACCGGCAAGACCCTCGGCTTCGGCCTCCCGCTGATCGAGCGGGCCATCGTGCGCGCCGACGTGGACGCCGGCCGGGCGACCGAGGAGCAGCTCTCCGACTTCCCGCAGGCGCTGATCGTCGTCCCGACGCGCGAGCTCTGCACCCAGGTCACCAACGACCTGCAGACCGCCGGCAAGGTCCGCAACGTCCGCGTGCTCGCGGTCTACGGCGGCCGGGCGTACGAGCCGCAGGTCGAGGCGCTCAACAAGGGCGTCGACATCGTCGTCGGCACCCCGGGCCGTCTGCTGGACCTCGCCGGGCAGAAGAAGCTGAACCTGTCGAAGGTCCGCGCGCTGGTCCTGGACGAGGCCGACGAGATGCTCGACCTGGGCTTCCTGCCCGACGTCGAGAAGATCATCACCATGCTGCCGGCCAAGCGGCAGACCCTGCTGTTCTCGGCCACCATGCCGGGCCAGGTCATCAGCCTCGCCCGCCGGTACATGAGCCAGCCGACCCACATCCGGGCCGCCGCCCCGGACGACACCGGCGCGACCGTCGCCAACATCGAGCAGCACATCTTCCGTGCGCACTCGCTGGACAAGGTCGAGATGGTCTCGCGCATCCTGCAGGCCGACGGCCGCGGGCTGGCGATGATCTTCTGCCGCACCAAGCGCACCGCCGCCGACGTCTCCGACCAGCTGACCCAGCGCGGCTTCGCGGCCGGCGCGGTCCACGGCGACCTCGGCCAGGGCGCCCGCGAGCAGGCCCTGCGGGCCTTCCGCAACGGCAAGGTCGACGTGCTGGTCTGCACCGACGTCGCGGCCCGCGGCATCGACGTCGAGGGCGTCACCCACGTCATCAACTACCAGTGCCCCGAGGACGAGAAGACCTACCTGCACCGGATCGGCCGCACCGGCCGGGCCGGCGCCTCCGGCACCGCCGTCACCCTGGTCGACTGGGACGACATCCCGCGCTGGCAGCTCATCAACAAGGCGCTGGACCTGTCGTTCAACGACCCGGAGGAGACCTACTCCACCTCGGCGCACCTGTACGAGCTGCTGAAGATCGCGCCGGGCACCAAGGGCATCCTGCCGCGCTCGGAGCGCACCCGCGCCGGGCTGAACGCGGAGGAGGTCGAGGACCTCGGCGAGACCGGTGGACGCGGTGCCCGCGCGCCCCGCGGCGGTCGCGGTGGGCGCGGCGGCCAGGGCGGCTCGGACCGTCCGGGCGCCGGCTCCGGCTCCGATCGTCCGGGCACCGACCGTCCGGGCTCCGGCGCGGCCGAGGCCGAGGAGCAGAAGCCGCGCCGCAACCGTGAGCGCCGCCGCACCCGTCGGGGCGCGGCGGTCGGCACCGAGGGCGAGGCCGTCGCCGGCGTGACCGAGGCCGCCGCGGCGGCTCCGGCCGTCGAGGGCGCCGAGGGCGAGGCCGCGCCGCGCCGTCGCCGCCGCCGCTCGCGCGGCGGTGCCGCCGCCGCCGAGGCCGTCGTGGCGGTCGAGGCGACTCCGGTCGCCGAGGCCGTCGTGGCCGAGGCCGTGGCGGTCGTCGAGGCCGCCGTCGAGGCGATCGCGGAGGCTCCGGCCCCGGCGAAGAAGGCCACCCGCACCCGGACCCGCAAGCCGAAGGCGGAGGCCGTCGAGGCCGTCGAGACCGCTGCTCCGGTCGTCGAGGCGGCTCCGGTCGTCGAGGCGGCTCCGGTCGTCGAGGCGGCTCCGGTCGTCGAGGCGGTCGTCGAGGCTCCCGCCCCGGCCAAGAAGGCCACCCGGGCCCGCAAGCCGAAGGCGGAGGCCGTCGAGGCCGCCGCCCCGGTCGCCGAGGCCACCGAGGCTCCGGCCCCGGTGAAGAAGGCCACCCGCGCCCGGAAGCCGAAGGCCGAGGCCGTCGAGGCGGCTCCGGTCGCCGAGGCCGCCGCCGAGGCTCCCGCCCCGGCCAAGAAGGCGACCCGGGCCCGCAAGCCGAAGGCCGTCGCCGAGACCGCCCCGGAGGCCCCGGCCGCCGAGGCCGCCACCGAGGTCCCGGCCCCGCGCAAGCGCACCCGCACCCGCAAGGCGGCGGCGCCCGCGGAGGCCACCCCGGAGAGCTGACACCCCCGTGTCTCCCCCGAGGGGGCGGGCCAGGCCACCCGGCCCGGCCCGCCCCCTCGGGCGTTGTGCCCGCCTCCTAAGCTCGGGGGCGTCGGGGAGCGCCGACAGGACAGCAGGGAGAGCAGCCCATGAGCACGCCGCCGTTTCTGACGCTGCCCGGGTGCGCGCGGGCCGAGCGGCTGGTGACCGGGCGCGGGGAGTTCGCGGCGCTGCGGGCGGAGCCGGCCGGGCCGGTGCGCGGCTCGGCGCTGCTGGTGCCGGGGTTCACCGGCAGCAAGGAGGACTTCATCGCGCTGCTGGAGCCGCTGGCGGCCGCCGGGTACCGGGTGACGGCCGTGGACCAGCGCGGGCAGTACCAGACCGGCGGTCCGGACGATCCGGCGGCGTACGCCGTCGGGGCGCTCGGCGCGGACGTACGGGCGCTCACCGGGGTGCTGGCGGCCGAGGCCGGGGGCGCCCCGCCGCACCTGCTGGGGCACTCCTTCGGCGGCCAGGTGGTGCGCGAGGCGGTGCTCGCCGCGGCCGCGGAGGGCCCGCTGCCCTGGCGGTCGCTGACCCTGGTGTCCACCGGCCCGGGCGCGATCGACCCGGCCGAGGCGGTCCGCACCGGGCTGCTGCTGGACGCCCTGCGGGGGATGGACCTGGAGCAGATCTGGCAGGTCATGCGGCAGCTGGAGGCGGAGAGCGGGCAGCCGCGGCCGAGCCTGGAGCCGGCCGTCGCGGAGTTCCTGCACCGCCGCTGGCTGGCCAACGTGCCGCGGGCGCTGTCCGTCACCGGCGCTCACCTGGTGGCCGCGCCGGACCGGGTGGCGGAGCTGGCCGCCGCCACCGCCGGGCTGCCGGTGCTGGTGCTGTCCGGGGTGCGGGACCACGCCTGGCCTGTCCCGGAGCAGACCGCGATGGCCGAGCGCCTGGGCGCCCGCCGGGTGGTGGTCGCGGACGCCGGCCACTCCCCCAACGCCGAGCAGCCGGCCGCCACGGCCGGGGCGCTGGCCGCGTTCTGGGCCTGACCGACGCGGTCGGGGCCGCGCCGGTTCCCCCGGTCCGCCGAAAGTGGTCTGTACCACTTCTTCAAGTTCGATCGGCTTCAACACAGGACAAAATTCGTTAGTTACGGTAATCTTTGATTCTGTCCGGGAATCATCGCCGGCCTCCACCGCGGCACCGATCACCCGAAACCTGGACTTCACGGACGGGCAACGGCCCGGTAGCACCGCCACGACACCGTGGTGCACGAGGCACTGGACGCACCAGGCAAGCAGGGGGAGCCCTTGCCGCAGCAGACCGCCACACGCGCGACGACCCGCCCGATCCGGCCTCACCTCCGGATCCGCAAGACCCCGAGAGAGCTGATACCGACTCAGCCACCCCCGCCCCGCCCCGCGGGGCCAGGAAAGGAGACGCCCATGACGAAGACCATGCGCTTCGAGATCGTCCGACTCGACGAGACCAACGGCTCCGCCGCCGACCGCCAGATCGCCGACGCCGCCACCGTGCGCGAGGTCGTCCAGGCCGCCGCCCGCACCGGCGAGCGCCTGCTCATCCGTCCGTGCCCGACCGTCTGACCCGGCGCGGCGCCTCCGACCGGGAGGCCTCACCCGCCGCCGACGAGCCGGGAGCGTCCGATCCGGACGTTCCGATACCCGACTGACGCCCCGTCACCGCATTCGCCGATGACGGGGCGTCAGTGTTTCCGGGGTCGACGCCCCGGACGTTTGCCGCCGCCCGGGACGGGACATCCCCCAACGGGAACCGCCCGTGCCACGCCCACCCGGCGCCGGTCCGGGCGCCCGCCACCGACAGGTGCCGCCGAGCCCTCCGTACGGGTGATCGTCCTTGACGCGGCGGTCCGGAGGGAGGAGCGTTGACGGCTATGAGGGGCGAGCCCAGCTGCCCGAGGTGCGCCGGTCGGGTCCGCGCCCCCGGTCTGTTCTCAGACACCTGGCAGTGCGACCGGCACGGAGCCGTGCACCCGATGCAGCCCGTGCTGCCCCCGAGTGTGGAGGCCCTCGGCGTCGCCGTCGCCCGCTCCCAGGTCCCGGTCTGGCTGCCCTGGCCGCTCCCGGTCGGCTGGCTCTACACCGGCATCGCCCACGTCGGCGACGACGTCTCGGGCGCCCGGGCCACCGCCGTCGCCTGCTCCGGGCCCGCGCCGCTCGGCGGCTTCGGCGAGCTGGTGCTGGTCGCCGAGGAGCTGGGGGTCGGCCTCGGCGCCCGCTACGCGGGCCTGTCCGGGCCGGACCCGGGCGACTCCGTCGGCCTCTACAAGCCCGCCGACGCCAAGCTGCTGGCCGCCGGGCGGCCCACCCCGATGTTCCACGTCCCGGACGCCCCGGCCGACCGCGCGGTGTTCGTCGGCGAGGCCCGCGGGCTCTGGCTCTGGGCGGTCGCCTGGCCCGAGCAGTCCGCGCTGGTGATGTACGACGAGCTGGTGCTGACCGACCTGCGCGAGGCCGGCGCCGAACTGGACCTGCTGCCCTGCGGGGCGCTCTCCCCCCGGCTCCTCGGCTGACGACCGGCCCTAGGCCTATCCTGGGCGGCACCCACGAGCCTCCAGGAGCCCGATCCGTGCGCATCGACCTGCACGCCCACAGCAACGCCTCCGACGGCACCGACAGCCCGGCCGAGCTGGTCGCGGCGGCCGTCGCCGCGGGCCTCGACGTGGTGGCGCTGACCGACCACGACACCGTGGCCGGCCACGCCGAAGCCGCCGTGGCGGTGCGCGCACTGCCCGCGGGCAGCCGGCTGACCGTCGTCCCGGGCGCCGAGCTGTCCTGCGCCGTGGACGGCATCAGCCTGCACCTGCTGGCGTACCTGTTCGACCCCGAGGAGCCGGAGTTCGCGCGCGAGCGGGACCTGGTGCGCACCGACCGGTTCCGGCGCGGGCGGGCGATCGTGGAGCGCTGCCGGGAGCTCGGCGCGGAGATCAGCTGGGAGCAGGTGCGGCGGATCGCCGGGGCCGGCTCGGTCGGCCGGCCGCACATCGCCAGCGCGCTGGTCGAGGCCGGCGTGGTCGCCACCGTCTCGGACGCCTTCACCGCCGACTGGCTGGCCAACGGCGGGCGGGCGGACGTCCGCAAGCACGAGACCGACCCGGTCACGGCGGTCCGGCTGGTCCGGGCGGCCGGCGGGGTGCCGGTGTTCGCCCACCCGGGCGCGGTCAAGCGCGGCCGGACGGTCTCCGACCAGGTGATCGCCGACCTCGCGGCGGCCGGACTGGCCGGGCTGGAGGTCGACCACACCGACCACGACGAGGAGACCAGGGAGCGGCTGCGCGGCCTGGCCGGCGAGCTCGGCCTGCTGGTCACCGGCTCCAGCGACTACCACGGCACCCGCAAGACCGTACGGCTCGGCGAGCACACCACCGACCCGGAGGTGTACGGGGCGCTGCTGGCGCAGGCGACCGGCGCGAAGCCGATCGAGCGCTGAGCGGACGCGAACGAACGCGAACGCCGGGCCAGGGGATCATGAGTCCCTTGGCCCGGCGTTCGGAGTTTCGGAGTACGGCCGGGCGGCGGTCAGTCCAGCCGGACGCCGCGTCGGCCCGGGTCGCGCAGGTCGGCGCCCTGGTCGAGCCAGCGCTCCTGGAGCGCGGCCGCGCCGTGCACCCGCTTCCAGCCCGCCTCGTTGGGCGTCATCGGCAGCAGCGGCAGGAAGCGGACCGGGTCGGCCGGCTCGGCCAGCTCCAGGTCCTCGACCAGGCCGCCCGGTTCGGCCGCGAGCACCGAGGTGAAGGGCGCGCCGTCCCAGAGCGGCGAGCCGAGGTCCAGCGAGCCGCCCGGGGCCACCACCAGGCCCTCGACCTGCGGGGTGGCGGCGAAGGTGGCCAGGGTGCGCAGCACGCTGTCGCGCCCGCCCCGGACCGTCAGCACCAGTTCGACGCGCGGGCCGCGGACCTGGTCGGCGACCGGCGCGGTCGGGTCGGCCATCGGTGCGGCGGACATGCCGAGCGTCGCGTACCGCACCAGGCCCTCGGCGTCCGGGCCGAAGCGCAGCACCTCGATCCGGTCGGCGCCGAGGAAGGTGACCGCGGCGCGGCCGCCCGGTTCGCCGAAGGTGGAGATCAGCCGGGCCTCGACGGCGGCCAGCACCGCCTCCCGGGTGAGCTCCGGGGAGCTGCCGCCGTGGGGGTCGCCGAAGAGCGGGAAGTCGTGCGCCATGCCGGTGAGCGTAACCCCCGGGGGTTCGCGGGCCGCGTGCGGGCGGGCCGGAGGCGGGTGCGACGGCGGTGCGGCGGGGCGCCGTGGCGGGGCAACGGCCGGGCGGGGCAAGGATCCCGTAAAGCCTTCGGAAACCTCCGGGAACCCCTCGGCCTCGACGCCCGGTCAGATGTTAGGGTGAGCGACTGGCCACCGGGATCGTTCGTCCCGGGGCGGCGGCGCGAAGGAGGTGGTTGCGGTGGATACCGGCCGACCATGCAGTACCGGCAGCTCTGCCCGGCCCCGACTTCCCCGTACCCCGCGCCCCGCAGGCCCAACCGGCTGAATCAGCCGCGGTAGCCCCGGGCACAGGCCCCACGGCGGACGGACCGGCCGGGAGAGCACTTTCATCCCCCGTTTCACCGGTGTTCTCCGCCGTCGCACCGCGGCCGAACGTTTTTCCTTCCGCGCGGCCGCGCGACGGTTCCTGCCTCTGGGAGCCTGCCATGTCGATGATCAACAGCCTGCGCGCCGCCGTCCGCACCAACCGCCGCCGGGGCGCGGCCGGCGTCTACGCCGTCCTGCCCGAGGACGCCGGTTCGGCGGTCGTGGACTGCGCGGTCTACCAGCACGGCAAGCGCAGGGGCGAGACGTGCAGCCCGCGCGAGGCCGCCCACCGGGTCAAGGCCGCCCACCAACTCCCCGAGGGCGAGGGCTCGTTCAGCTGGATCGGGCTGCACGAGCCGACCGAGGCCGAGTTCGAGGGGATCGCCCAGCGCTTCGGCCTGCACCCGCTCGCGGTCGAGGACGCGGTGCACGCGCACCAGCGGCCCAAGGTCGAGCGCTACGACGACGTGCTGTTCGCCGTCTTCAAGACCATCCGCTACGTCGAGCACGACCAGCTCACGCCCACCAGCGAGGTGGTGGAGACCGGCGAGCTGATGGTCTTCGCCGGCCGGGACTTCGTGATCACCGTCCGGCACGGCGGCCACGGCTCGTTGCAGGAGCTGCGCCACCGGCTGGAGGCCGACGCCGACGAGGCCGGGCTGCTCTCCAAGGGCCCGGCGGCGGTGCTGCACGCGATCGCCGACCACGTCGTGGACAACTACCTGCTGGTCGCCGAGCGGCTCCAGAACGACGTGGACGAGATCGAGTACGGCGTCTTCTCGGCCAAGGGCGGGCGCAGCGCCGACGTCGGCCGGGTCTACCAACTCAAGCGCGAGGTCCTGGAGTTCAAGCGTGCCGTGGCGCCGCTGCTGCGCCCGATGCAGCAGCTGTCCGAGCCGCTCCAGCGGCTGGTCGACCCGGACATCCAGAAGTACTTCCGGGACGTCGCCGACCACCTGGCCCGGGTCGCCGAGCAGGTGCACGGCTTCGACGAGCTGCTGAACTCGCTGCTCCAGGCGAACCTGGCGCAGGTCTCGGTGGCGCAGAACGAGGACATGCGCAAGATCACCGCCTGGGCGGCGATCTTCGCGGTGCCCACCATGATCACCGGCGTCTACGGCATGAACTTCGAGTACATGCCGGAGCTGCACCACAAGTACGGCTACCCGACGGTGCTCGGCGCGATCGTGCTGATCTGCTTCGGGATGTACCGGGGCTTCCGCCGCAACGGCTGGCTCTGACCGCGCCGGCGTCGGCACCCGGGCCCCGCCGAGGGTGGTACCCCCGGCCGGGGCCGGCGGTCAGCGCCGCCCGCCGCGGGCGACCAGGACCAGCCCGAGCAGGATCAGCACCACCGCCGGGTAGGCGGCCGCCGGCGGCCACTGGCCCAGCCAGAGGGCGGCGATCAGCGCCGCGCCCGGCGTCTCCAGCAGGATCGCGGTCGAGGTGACGGACGGCCCGAGGCTGCGCACCACGCGGTTGCTCAGCGAGTGGCCGAGCAACTGGGCGGCGACCATCAGCAGCACGATCTGCCACCACACCCCGGCCGGCCACCCGGCCAGCGGCGTGCCGGCGACCAGGCAGATCCCCAGCAGCACCACGGCCGTGGTGGCGTAGCAGACCAGGGTGTACGCGGTGGTGCTGACGGTCTTGCGGACCTCGGCGCCCAGCAGCATGTACCCGGCCGCGGCCAGGCCGGCGGCGAGCGCGAGCGCGTCGCCGAGCAGCGCGCGCGGGGAGAGCGAGAGGTCGACGCCGGTCAGCACCAGCACCCCGGCGAAGGCGACGACCGTGCCGAGCCAGACCAGCCGCGGCGCCCGGACGCCCATCAGCCGCATCAGCAGGATGGTCCACAGCGGGGTGGTGGTGACCAGGGCGGTGGCCGAGGCCACCGAGGTCATCCGCAGGCTGGGCATCCAGAGCGCGAAGTGCACGGCGAGCAGCGCCCCGGCGGCCACCGCGAGCAGCAGCGCCCGCCGGCCGATCCCGCGCAGTTCGGCGCGGTGGCGCAGCAGCGCGTACGGGCCGAGGACGCCGACCGACATGACGTTGCGCCAGAGGGCGATCGCCAGCGCGGGCGCGGCGGTGGCGCTGATCAGCGGGCCGGACAGCGAGATGCCGCCGATCGAGACGGCGAGCAGCAGCAGGTCGAGGGTGGGCAGCGGGTGCGCCGGCCCCGGGTCGGCGGTCGCGGGGGCGGCGGAGGGGGCGGTCGCGGGCCGGGCGGCGGGCACGGCGCTCCTTGCTGGTCGCGGGGGTGGGGCGGTCATACGGTAAGGCCCGTGGCGGCGCAATGGAACTGTCGCCCGGAGGCTGAGACACCCGGTGGACGCCGAAAGCCGTACGCTGTCCGCCATGGACCGTACGCCCGCCGCCGCGACCGCCGACGACTTCCTCGACCGGGCCCTGCTGGAGGAGGCCGCGAAGAAGTCCGGCCTGCTCTGGGTGCGCGCGGACGGGCAGGAGCAGGCCCGGCCGCTGTGGCACGCGTGGCACGACGGCGCGGTCGTGGTGGTCGGCGGGGGCGCCGAGCAGCCGCTGCACGGCCTGGAGCCCGGCGCCGGGGCCGTGGTCACCGTCCGCAGCAAGGACAAGGGCGGCCGGCTGACCGGCTGGAGCGCCCGGGTGGTCGAACCGGCCCCGGGCAGCGAGGCCTGGCTGGGCGCCGTCGAGGAGCTCAAGGGCAAGCGGCTGAACGCGCCCGACACCGACGCCATCACCGAGCGCTGGGCCCGCGAGTGCCGGGTGCTGCGGCTGGAGCCGACCGGCCCGCTCACCGAGCACCCCGGGGCGATGCCGGACGGCTCGCACGCCGCCCAGCCGATGCCCACCCCGGCCACCACCCGGCTGCCGATCCCGGCCGGCCTGCCCAAACTGCTGTTCAAGCGCCGTTAAAGGTTCACGCCCAGGACGTGTCCGGCGGCTACCGTGCCTCCCGGCCGGGCCCGGAACACGCGGGTAGCCTTGGCCGCGAGTGCGCCCCCGGCGCACCCGGTACGGCGTCGAGCGAGTCGAGGGAGTCCATGGCAGGGCCAGGCACCCGGGTCTTCATCTCCCATCTGTCCGCCATCGCGGTGTTCGACCCGAACGGCGACCAGGTCGGGCGGGTCCGGGACGTGGTCGTGTCGCTGCGGCTCGGCGGCCGCCCGCCGCGCGTGCTCGGCCTGGTGGTCGAGGTGGTCGGCCGGCGCCGGATCTTCCTGCCGATGACCCGGGTGACCAGCCTGGAGTCCGGCCAGGTGCTCACCACCGGCGTGATCAACCTGCGCCGCTTCGAGCAGCGCCCGTCCGAGACCCTGGTGCTCGCCGAGCTGCTGGACCGCACCGTCACCTGGTCCAAGACCGCCGAGGACGTCACCGTGCTGGACGTCGGCATGGTGCAGACCCGGCTGCGCGAGTGGGAGATCAGCAAGGTCTTCGTCCAGGTCGGCCGGGCCGGCCGGCTGCGCAAGGGCAAGGGCGAGCGGCTCACCCTGGACTGGCAGGACGTCACCGGCTTCTCGCTGCCCGAGCAGGACCAGGGCGCGGCCAACCTGCTCGCCACCTTCGAGCAGCTGCGCCCCGCCGACCTCGCCAGCGTGCTGCACCACCTGTCCGCCAAGCGCCGGGCCGAGGTCGCCGCCGCCCTCGACGACGAGCGGCTGGCCGACGTCCTGGAGGAGCTGCCCGAGGACGACCAGGTCGAGATCATCGGCAAGCTCCAGGAGGAGCGCGCCGCCGACGTCCTGGAGGCGATGGACCCGGACGACGCCGCCGACCTGCTCTCCGAGCTGCCCGGCGACGAGGCCGAACGGCTGCTCCAGCTGATGGAGCCGGACGAGGCCGCGCCGGTGCGCCGCCTGCTGACGTACGAGGAGGACACCGCCGGCGGTCTGATGACCACCGAGCCGATCGTGCTGGAGCCGGACGCGACGGTCGCCGAGGCGCTGGCCCGGGTCCGGGTCAGCGACCACAAGCCCGCGCTGGCCGCGCAGGTCTTCGTCTGCCGCCCGCCGAACGAGACCCCGACCGGCCGCTACCTGGGCACCGTGCACTTCCAGCGGCTGCTGCGCGAGCCCCCGTACGTCCTGGTCGGCTCGCTGGTCGACGACGACCTGGACCCGCTGCCGCCGGACACCCCGCTGTCGCTGATCACCAGCTACCTGGCGACCTACAACCTGGTCGCCGCGCCGGTCGTCGACGACGCGGACCACCTGCTCGGCGCGGTGACCGTCGACGACGTGCTCGACCACCTGCTGCCGGACGACTGGCGCGACGCCGCGCTGCACGCCCACGACGAGGTCCGCGACGACGAGACGGAAGGGGTGACCGATGGACGGTGACCGCAGCGGACGGTCGAACGACTCCGCACGCCGGCGCCTCCAGGGCGAACTGCGCCAGCTGCGGCAGCTGCGCGAGCTGCGCACCCGCGAGGGCGCCCGGGACCGGCGCGCGGAGACCGCGCCGATCACCGGCACCGGCCGCGCCCGGCTCGACCAGCCGCGCACCGCCCGGCCCGGCCTGCTCACGCTGCCCTCCTACGACCCGGAGGCCTTCGGCGTCCTGTCCGAGCGGATCGCCCGCTTCCTCGGCACCGGGCGGTTCATCGTCTGGATGACGGTGGTGGTCGTCGTCTGGATAGCGTGGAACACGCTGCTGCCGATGTCCGTGCGCTTCGACGAGTACCCGTTCATCTTCCTGACCCTGGCGCTGTCCCTGCAGGCCTCGTACGCGGCCCCGCTGATCCTGCTGGCGCAGAACCGGCAGGACAACCGGGACCGCGTCAACATGGAGCAGGACCGCGCCCGCAGCGACCGCAACATCGCCGACACCGAGTACCTGACCCGCGAGGTCGCGGCCCTCCGGCACGGGCTCGGCGAGGTCGCCACCCGGGCCTTCATCACTTCTGAACTGGGCAGCATCCGGTCCGAACTCCAGTCCCTGCTCAAGGAGATCGACGAACGCCGGGAGGCCCCCGAGCCGCTGTGACCCGCGGCACGCTACCGACCGGTTAACGACTTCGCCGGGCGCCGTACCATCAAGGCATGGCCAACGAGACAGAGGTCGCGGCCGGCGTCACGGAGGAGTCCGTACGCCAGGCGCTGGCGACCGTCAACGACCCGGAGATCAACCGCCCGATCACCGAGATCGGCATGGTGAAATCGGTCGGGATCGCCGAGGGCGGCGTGGTGAGCGTCGCGGTCTACCTGACGGTCTCCGGCTGCCCGATGCGCGACACCATCGTCACCCGGGTGCGCGAGGCGGTCGGGAAGGTCCCCGGCGTGACCGGCGTCGAGGTCGAGCTCGACGTGATGAGCGACGAGCAGCGCAAGGAGCTGTCCCAGTTGCTGCGCGGCGGCGCCCCCGAGCGGGAGATCCCGTTCGCCAAGCCGGGCACGCTGACCCGGGTCTACGCCGTCGCCTCCGGCAAGGGCGGCGTCGGCAAGTCCTCGGTGACCGTCAACCTGGCGGCCGCGATGGCCGCCGACGGCCTGAAGGTCGCCGTGGTGGACGCCGACATCTACGGCCACAGCGTGCCGCGCATGCTGGGCGTCGAGGGCCGGCCGACCCAGGTCCAGGACATGATCATGCCGCCGCAGGCGAACGGCGTGAAGGTCATCTCGATCGGCATGTTCACCCCGGGCAACGCCCCGGTGGTCTGGCGCGGCCCGATGCTGCACCGCGCGCTCCAGCAGTTCCTCGCCGACGTGTACTGGGGCGACCTGGACGTGCTGCTGCTGGACCTGCCGCCCGGCACCGGCGACATCGCCATCTCGGTGGCCCAGCTGGTCCCCAACGCGGAGATCCTGATCGTCACCACCCCGCAGATGGCCGCCGCCGAGGTGGCCGAGCGGGCCGGCACCATCGCGGTGCAGACCCACCAGAAGATCGTCGGCGTGATCGAGAACATGTCCGGCATGCCGTGCCCGCACTGCGACGAGATGATCGACGTCTTCGGCACCGGCGGCGGCCAGACCGTCGCGGACGCGCTCACCCGCACCGTCGGCGCGACCGTCCCGGTGCTCGGCTCGATCCCGATCGACGTGCGGCTGCGCGAGGGCGGCGACGACGGCCGCCCGGTCGTGCTCGCCGCGCCCGACTCCCCGGCCGGCGTCGCCCTGCGCGCGGTGGCCGGCAAGCTCGGCGGCCGCCAGCGCGGGCTGTCCGGGATGTCGCTGGGCCTGACGCCCAGGAACAAGTTCTGAGACGGTGACGACGAAGGGCCGGGTGGTCGGACCAGACCACCCGGCCCTTCGCCGTACCGCCGCGGGCCCTACGGCCGGGTGTAGGCGGTCAGGTCCGGGACGGTGGAGAAGCCGAGGCCGTACGCGCTGACGCCGCGGCCGTAGGCGCCGAGCAGGACGCCGGGGGCCTCGCCGGCCAGCACCCAGCCGTACTCGGACTCGCGGTAGCGGAAGGGCTGCGGCAGGCCGTTGACCGGCAGGCTGAGGGTGGACCAGCCCGGGCCGGCCAGGTCGTCGGCGAGGTCCCAGGCGAGGCTGCTCTGCTGGTCCAGCCAGTCCTGGCGCAGCGCCCGGTCCAGCTGCCCGGGCCAGGTGCCGGCGAGCAGGCCGGAGCCGGCCAGCCACGCGGCGGAGGAGGCGGAGGTCGCCTCCAGGGTGCCGGTGTTGTCGGCGCTGCGGCGGCTGTCCCGGCGGGCCACGGTGACCACGACGGCGAACTTCCGCACGTCGCGCGGCTCGTACCGCTGGGCCGGCTCCTCGCCGTGGCCGAGCGAGCCGTAGTCGACGCTGCCCGCGGTGCGGGGGCCGGCGCCGGCCTGCACCAGGAAGCGACGGCCGGTCCAGCCCTCGTCCAGCCCGTACCAGGGGAAGTCTGCGGACAGGTAGGGCACCAGCGGGTCCGCCGGGCCCGCCTGTCCGCCGACCACCGGGCCGCCGGCCGTGGCCGTCGCCCCTCCCGCCTGACTCGTCGCGTCCATCCCCGGGCCTCCTCAAACACACGTTTGCCTGCCGTGGCGCGCTCCCATGGTGGCGTACCGCGGCGCTCCCCGGGGCCGTTACCGGTCCGCGACGGGGCGCGGTGTGACGGACGGCTCAGCGGGAGCAATCAGCACAATAGCGGCGCACACGCCACCGCCCCGCTCAGCCGGGTGGCCGGGCGGGGCGGTGGCGCGGCGCCGGGGCGCCGTACGCGGGGTCGGTCAGGTGGCGTCGGGGTCGAACGGGGGGCGCTCGCCGGGGGCCAGCGGGGCGCCGGCGGAGGCGGGGGCGGGGGCCGGCGCGGACTTCTCGAAGCTGACGCTGCCGCTGCGGCCGTTGACCGGGGCCGCGGGCTTGTCGTCCAGGACGGAGCGGATGTCCAGCGAGTCCTTCATCCCCTTGAGGCCCAGCGGGTCCTCCTCGCCGCCCATGAGCTGCTTGCGGACGAAGGTCTTGGGGTTCAGGTCCTCGAACTCGAAGTCCTGGAAATCGGGGCCCAGCTCGCTGCGGATGTCCTCCTTCGCGTTGTCGGCGAAGGAACGGATCTTCCGGACGACGTTCATGGTGTCCTGGATCAGCTTCGGCAGTTTGTCCGGACCGAAGATGATGATGGCCATCACGACGAGGGTCAGCACCTCCAGCCCGCTCACGTCGCTGAACACCTTTGGCTCCCTAGCTCGTCGGACGACGGTTCCTACAGGGTAATGGCCACCGGCGAGTCCCTGGTCCACGCTGGGATGAAGCCGTGGTAAAGACCTGCCGGTGGCCGAGGCCGTCCGGACGGGGGATCGAGCGTGCGTCCCGGGTCCGTCGAGGGTTGTTCTAGCGGGTCTGCTGGCGCTGTGCCACGGCGCCCCCGGGGTAGCGCTCCGGGGAGCCCGGCGGGGTCGCGGCGACCGGGCGGCCGGGGAAGTCCACCGGGACCTGGGCGTTCATCGGGACGAGGCCGCCGCCGCGTCCGGTGCCGGAGCCGGGCGGGCTGACGGTGGTGCCGTGGCGCTCCTCGCCCTGCGTGCTGAGCCCGCCGACACCGCCGAGCGTCACCGCGGCGACGGAGAAGGCGCCCGCGGCGGCGAACACCAGCCGGCGGCCCCGCGCGGGCGGGCGGACGACGGCCGCGGAGGACTGCGGACGGGCGGGGGCGGCGGTGGGCTCGGGACGGGCGGAGCGCCGGCCCATCAGCGGCCGCAGCACCGCGCCGCGCCCGAAGGCGCGCGGGTCGACCCCGGGCAGCGGCGTGTCCGCGCCGAGCGCGCCGGCGCCGAAGGAGGCCCCGGCACCGCGGCCGAAGGAGCCGCCGTCGAGCCGGCTGCCGCCGAGCGTCCCGGCGGCGGCGACCCCGCCGCCGGGCAGGTCGTCGTCGTCATCGCGGCGGCCGCGGCCGGCCGGCCAGTCGCCGTCCGCCGGGGCGTCCTCGGGAAGGCCGCCTACGGCCATCAGGCGGGCCATCAGCGCGGAGGACGGGCCGGGCGTGCCGGTGCGGGTCAGCATGTGCTTGACGGCGCGGGCCTCGTCGACCTCGGCGAGGCAGTGCGGGCAGGTCGCCAGGTGGGCCTGGACGCGGTCGCGCGAGTCGTGGCCGAGCTCGCCGTCCAGGAAGGCGGAGAGGCGCTCGCCGAGGTGGTGGTCCTCGGCGGGTGCGGCGGGGCGGACGGGAAGCGCGTGCAGCGCCGTGTCCGCGGGCAGTGCCACCGCGGGCAGCACGGGCTCACCGGGTTCGTCGCCTCCGCGACGGCCCGGCAGGGCCCAGCCCCGTCGGTTCGGGGACCGGTCGGAGGCGTCCGACCGACCCGAACCGGACCGGCTGGTTCCGCTCACGACCGCCTCCGTCCGCGCCCACCGGGCGCGACCGCGGCCTCGACCGCTCCGACGCCGACCGGCACCGGCTCCTCCGAGCCGCCGCGGCGCTCCCGGCCGGGGGCCGAGCCGGGGGCGCGGTGCTTGAGCGCGGCGCGCAGGTGCGAGCGGCCGCGGTGGATGCGGCTGCGGACGGTGCCGAGCTTGACGCCCAGCGTGGCGGCGATCTCCTCGTAGGACAGGCCCTCGATGTCGCAGAGCACCACCGCGGCGCGGAACTCCGGCGCCAGGGTGTCCAAGGCCTGCTGCACGTCGGCGTCGAAGTGGGTGTCGCTGAAGTGCTGGGCCGGGCTCGGCTCGCGGGAGGCGAGCCGCTCGGCCGCGTCCTCGCCGAGCGCGTCGAAGCGGATGCGCTGGCGGCGGCGGACCATGTCCAGGAAGAGGTTGGTGGTGATCCGGTGCAGCCAGCCCTCGAACGTGCCGGGGGTGTACGTGGACAGCGAACGGAACACCCGGACGAAGACCTCCTGGGTGAGGTCCTCGGCGTCGTGCTGGTTGCCCGTCAGGCGGTAGGCGAGCCGGTAGACGCGGGCGCTGTGCGCCTCGACGATCTCCTCCCAGCTGGGCGGAGTCCAGGTCTGCGCGTCGGGACCCTCGGTGAAGGTCGCGAGGGCGGGGGCCTCGGTGGCGCCGCCGGCCGGCGTCGCGGCCACGGGCTGGTCCAGGTCGGAGTGCGCAGGCTGGTTCATCACGGGCTTCGGCGTACGGGCTGACGCGGTGCCGCGGGAGTGCCGCCGCACAGGGACGTCGCCCTCGGCCACACCTCCTCGGTCGGCTCTTCTGCCCAGCAGGGCCACCACCATATCCACCTCACCCGTCAAGCCCGGATAAAAGTGCCCGGGAGGTCTTCCGCACCCGGTCCGTCCTGACAACGGCCCGCCGCCGTACGCGGTTCCCGGTCGGCCAGTAATCTGTGCCAGGAAATATCGACATCCTTCGGCACCGGGCCTCGCCCGGGGCTCCGAAAGAGGCAGCCATCAGCGAGTTCGGGCCCGCGCACGCGGCCCTCGCCGACACCTACGTGAGCGAGGACGCCGTGCTGACCTACGCCCGGGCGCAGTCCGCGCGGACCGGGATACGGGCGATCGGACCGAGCGGCGGGGCCTGCCTGCGGCTGCTGGCCGCCGCACTGGACGCCAAGGCGGTGGCCGAGATCGGCACCGGCACCGGGGTGTCCGGGGTCTACCTGCTGCGCGGAATGCGGCCGGACGGCGTGCTCACCACGGTCGACTCCGAGCCGGTGCGCCAGCAGCTGGCCCGCGAGGCGTACCAGGCGGCCGGGTTCGCGGCCAACCGCTCCCGGTTCATACCGGGCCGGGCGCTGGAGGTGCTGCCCCGGCTCGCCGACGGCCAGTACGACCTGGTGTTCTGCGACGGCGACCCGGTCGAGTCCTGCGAGTACCTGCGGGAGGCGCTGCGGCTGCTGCGGCCGGGCGGGATGGTCTGCTTCGAGGGCGTCTTCCAGGAGGGCCGGCTGGCCGAGCCGGAGCTCCAGGACCCGCAGACCGGCGCGGTCCGGGACCTGGTCCGGGACGTGCGGGAGAGCGAGGCCCTGCTGCCGGCGCTGCTGCCGGTGTCGGACGGGCTGCTCTGCGCCGTCAAGCGCTGAACATCAAGCGCTGAACACCAAGCGCTGAGCGTCACGCGCCGAGCCCGGCGCCCCTTCGGGCCCGGGCCCGGGAAAACGTGCGGACCCGGGCCGACATGACGTCGAACCCGGGCCCGGCAGCACATCTCCAGGAGATGGCGAGCACCTGCTGCGGTCAGCCGCAGGCCTTCTTCAGGGCCTCGCCGAGGGCCTGGGCCTCGTCCGGCGTGAGCTCCACCACAAGGCGTCCGCCGCCTTCGAGCGGAACGCGCATGATGATGCCCCGTCCCTCTTTGGTGACTTCGAGCGGGCCGTCACCCGTCCGCGGCTTCATGGCCGCCATGCTCGTTCCCCTTCCTGCAACCGCTCAGCTACGCACCGGCAGTCCGTCCACCGCCGGTATCGAACGCATTGATCGGAAGCCATTATCCCGCATGCCACGGGCTGATGACCAACATCACTCTCGGTGCAACCACGACCGGACCGCCCCCAACCGCCGCAAACCACGTCATAAGCCCCGGCGTGGCGGTGGTGCGGACACCGCCCGAAGGTGCGATACCTCACACTCCCCAGGCCCCCGCGTGCTCCGGCATCCTGACACACACGACCGACAACGCCTCGATCCCGGGAGCCCTCACCCATGTCCGATTCCGTGCTGTACGAGCTGGACGGCGGCCTGGCCGTCATCACCATCAACCGCCCGGAGGCGATGAACGCGCTCGACGTCGCCACCAAGGTCGCGCTGCGCGACGCCGTGACCGCCGCGGCCGCGGACCCGGCGGTGCGGGCCGTCCTGCTCACCGGAGCGGGCGAGCGGGCGTTCTGCGTCGGACAGGACCTGAACGAGCACCTGGCCATGCTGAAGCGGGCCGAGGAGACCGGCGAGGGCGCGCTGCGGACCGTCGGCGAGCACTACAACCCGCTGGTGCGGGCGCTGGCCGGGATGCGCAAGCCGACCGTCGCCGCGGTCGGCGGGGTGGCGGCCGGGGCCGGCGCCTCGCTCGCCTTCGCCTGCGACTTCCGCGTCCTGTCCGACCGGGCCGGCTTCAACACCGCCTTCGCCGGGATCGGGCTGACGGCCGACTCGGGCGCCTCCTGGACGCTGCCCCGGCTGGTCGGGCACGCCAGGGCCACCGAGCTGCTGATGCTGCCCCGCACGGTCAAGGCCGCCGAGGCCGCCGAGCTGGGCCTGGCCACCAGGGTGGTGCCGGCCGGGGAACTCGCCGCCACCGCACGGGCCTTCGCCCACGAGCTGGCCGAGGGCCCGACCGTCGCCTACGGCGCCATCAAGGAGTCGCTGGCGTACGGCGCCTCCCACTCGCTGGACGAACTCCTCGACAAGGAGGACGAGTTGCAGACGCTGGCCGGCGACAGCGAGGACCACCGGATCGCGGTGCGCGCCTTCATCGCCAAGGAGAAGCCGAGGTACCTGGGCCGCTAGGGCCGGTGTCCGGGTCCGGGCCGGCCGGCCCGGACCCGCCGGTCAGCCCTTGGCGCCGGTGCGGACGTGGCAGTCCGCCAGGTGGTCGTCGACCAGCCCGCAGGCCTGCATCAGGGCGTACGCGGTGGTCGGGCCGACGAAGCGGAAGCCCGCCTTCTTCAGCGCCTTCGCCAGCGCCGTCGACTCCGGCGTGACGGCCGGCACCTCGCCCATCGTGCGGGGGGCCGGCCGGCCCGGTTCGGCGGCGAACTGCCAGATCAGCGCGTCCAGGCCGCCCGCCAGGTCGCGGGCGACCCGCGCGTTGGCGATCGCCGCCTCGATCTTGGCCCGGTTGCGGATGATGCCGGCGTCGGCGAGCAGGCGCTCCTTGTCGGCCTCGCCGAACTCGGCGACCTCGGCGATCCGGAAGCCCGCGAACGCGGCCCGGAAGCCCTCGCGGCGGCGCAGGATGGTCAGCCAGGACAGGCCGGACTGGAAGGCCTCCAGGCAGACCCGCTCGAACAGCGCGTCGTCGCCGTGCACCGGGCGGCCCCACTCGGTGTCGTGGTAGACCCGGTAGTCGTCGGTGGAGTCGCCCCAGCCGCAGCGGCGCAGGCCGTCCGCGCCGAGCACCGCGCCCCCGGTCGGGTCGGTCACTTCTCCGTCCCCGGCTTCGCGTCCTCGGGGGCGTGCTCCCCGGCCGGCTGCTTGGCGAGCACCACGGCCGGCTCGACCACCTGGGCGAACTGCTCCAGGCCGGGCAGCGGTTCGGCCGCCGGGTCGGGGGCGCTGGTCGCCTCGACCGCGCCGCGCAGGTGGGCGGCGGCCTCCAGCTCGGCGATCCGCGCGTCGCGGTAGGCGAGTTCGGCGCCGAGGCGGTCCAGGACGTCGTCCACCTCGTCCATCCGGTAGCCGCGCAGCGCCATCGGCAGGCGCAGCTCGTCCACGTCCGCCCGGCCCAGCGGGCGGTCCTGCGGCAGCCGCGCGGAGATCCGGTCTGGTGCCGCCTCCGGCATCGAGCCGCCCCCGCCGAGCGCCACCAGGGCGGCACCGCCGACCACCACGGCCATGGCGACCACGATCACCCAGAACACGAGCTGTCCTCCCGAACTCCCGGCCGGTCCGCTATGTGGTGGCAGGCAACCACACTGATCATGACAGCATGGTCCCTTAGTGAGGCCGGGGGCCATCATCGCACCCGCAGGAGCTCTGGAGGAGACATCGGTGGCACTGCGCCTGGGACCGCGGGAATTCGGTGACGACGAGCTGGTGATCATGGCGATCGTCAACCGGACGCCGGACTCGTTCTTCGACAAGGGCGCGACCTTCGCCGACGAGGCCGCCTTCGCCGCCGCGGACCGCGCGATGGCCGAGGGCGCGGCGATCCTGGACATCGGCGGGGTGAAGGCCGGGCCCGGCGACGAGGTCACGGTCGAGGAGGAGCTGCGGCGCACCGTGCCCTTCGTGGCCGAGCTGCGCAAGCGCCACCCCGAGGCGGTGATCAGCGTGGACACCTGGCGGCACGAGGTCGGCGAGGCGGTCTGCGAGGTGGGCGCGGACCTGCTGAACGACGCCTGGGGCGGCGTGGACCCGAGGCTCGCCGAGGTGGCCGCCCGGTACGACGCCGGGCTGGTCTGCACCCACGCGGGCGGCGCCGAGCCCCGTACCCGGCCGCACCGGGTCGGGTACGAGGACGTGATGGCGGACATCCTGCGGGTGACCGTGGGGCTCGCCGAGCGCGCGGTGGAGCTGGGCGTGCGGCGGGACGCGGTGGTCATCGACCCGGGGCACGACTTCGGCAAGAACACCCGGCACTCGCTGGAGGCCACCCGGCGGCTGCCGGAGATGACCGCGACCGGCTTCCCGGTGCTGGTCTCGCTCTCCAACAAGGACTTCGTCGGCGAGACCCTGGACCGGCCGGTGAACGAGCGGCTGCTCGGCACCCTGGCCACCACCGCGGTCTCGGCCTGGCTGGGCGCGCGGGTCTACCGGGTGCACCAGGTCGCGGAGACCCGCCAGGTGCTGGACATGGTCGCCTCGATCCGGGGCACCCGCCCCCCGGCGGTCGCCCGCCGGGGGCTGGCGTGAACCCTCCTGTCGGCGCTCGGCTCGCCTCCGGGGCGCTCGGACCCGGTGTCGACGTTCGGCTCGCTCGCGCTAGATCTCGTTCGCGGGCCGGCGGGCGTCGGCGAGGATCTTCATGACCTCGTCGATCTCGTCGGTGATGTGGAACAGCTCCAGGTCGTGCGGGGCCGCCTTGCCCTGCGCGACCAGGGTGTCCTTCAGCCACTCGTAGAGGCCGCCCCAGTAGGCGCTGCCGTAGAGGATCACCGGGAAGCGGGTGACCTTCTTCGTCTGCACCAGGGTGAGCGCCTCGAACAGCTCGTCCAGCGTGCCGAGGCCGCCGGGCAGGACCACGAAGCCCTGCGCGTACTTCACGAACATCGTCTTGCGGACGAAGAAGTAGCGGAAGTTCAGCCCGAGGTCGACGAACTCGTTGAGGCCCTGCTCGAAGGGCAGCTCGATGCCGAGCCCGACGCTGAGGCCGCCCGCCTCGGAGGCGCCGCGGTTGGCGGCCTCCATCGCGCCCGGGCCGCCGCCGGTGATCACCGCGTAGCCGGCCTCGGCGAGGGCCCGGCCGATGGCCACGCCCGCCTGGTACTCGGGCGAGTCGACCGGGGTCCGGGCGGAGCCGAAGACACTGATCGCGGGCGGGAGTTCGGCGAGGGCGCCGAAGCCCTCGACGAACTCCGAGGTGATCCGCAGGACCCGCCACGGGTCGGTGTGCAGCCAGTCGGTCGGACCGGTGGTGTCCAGCAGGCGCTGGTCCGTGGTGCTCGTACCGACCTGGTCCCGGCGCACCAGCACCGGGCCCTTCTGCTTCTCGGGCCAGGCCTTCTTCTTCCGCGGCGCACCGACCTGCTCGGGGCCGTGGCCGTAGTGCTTCTCGTCTCCTGTGCCTGTCATGACGGAACCCTACGCCCGCCCTCCCCCGTTTTCAGGCAACGGGGGAAGGTCGGTTGAGCATCCGGAAGGTGGCGTTCGACTGCTGATCGGACGAGCGTCGCCGGCAGCGGCTCAGCTGGTCAGCCAGGCGCGCATCCGGTCCTCGACCTCGGCGATGGCGCTCAGCGAGCAGTACTCCTCGCGCTTGTGCGCCAGGTTCGGGTCGCCGGGGCCGTAGTTGACCGCCGGGACGCCGAGCGCGCTGAACCGGGCGACGTCGGTCCAGCCGAACTTGGCCCGGGCCTGGCCGCCGGTGGCCTCCAGGAAGGCCTGGGCGGCCGGCTGGGAGAGCCCGGGCAGGGCGCCCACGGCGAAGTCGGTGACGGTCAGCTCGAAGCCGTCGAAGACCTCGCGCACGTGCTTCTCCGCGTCCACCTCGTCGCGGTCCGGCGCGTAGCGGAAGTTGACCGTGACGACGCACTCGTCCGGGATCACGTTGCCGGCCACGCCGCCGTCGATCCGGACCGCGTTCAGGCCCTCGCGGTACTCCAGGCCGTCGATCTCCACCCGGCGCGGCTGGTAGTTCTCCAGCCGGGTGAGCACCTCGGCGGCGTGGTGGATGGCGTTGTCCCCGAGCCAGCTGCGGGCCGAGTGGGCGCGCACGCCGGTCAGCCGCACCTGCGCCCGCAGGGTGCCCTGGCAGCCGCCCTCGACCATGCCGCCGCTGGGCTCCATCAGCACCGCGAAGTCGCCGGCCAGCCACTCCGGGTGGTCCTTGGCCAGGTGGCCGAGGCCGTTGCGGGAGGCCTCCACCTCCTCGCAGTCGTAGAAGACGAAGGTGAGGTCGCGGTTGGGCTCGGGCACCGTGGCGGCGAGGCGCAGCTGCACGGCCACGCCGGACTTCATGTCCGTGGTGCCGCAGCCGTGGAGCAGGTCGCCCTCGACCCACGAGGGGAGGTTGTCGGCGATCGGCACGGTGTCCAGGTGGCCGGCCAGGACGACGCGCTCGGCCCGGCCCAGGTTCGTCCGGGCCACCACGTTGTTGCCGTGGCGGTCCACGGTGAGGTGCGGGTAGCCGCGCAGCGCGGTCTCGATGGCGTCGGCGAGCGCCTGCTCGTCGCCGCTCACCGAGGGGATGTCGACGAGCCGGGCGGTCAGCGTGCCGCCGTCGAGAGTGAGGTCCAGGGGCGTCGGGTTCGAGCTGCTCATGGGAGCCAGCCTAGGGCCTGTCTTCGGGCTCCCGTCGTCCGCCCGGAGGGCGGGCGGGGCGGCGTTGGGGTGCGTGCATCGCAAGGCGGAGGAGGGAGCCACTGCGGAGCATTGGCGACCGACGACAACGCGGCGAGGTGCGCTTGTGCCCTGGGGGTACCTCCCGGCCGAAGGCTGGGGGAGCGTCGCCCCGCAGACGCGAGTCCGAAGACAGGCCCTGGATCCGCGGCCCGGTCCGGCCGGTGCGGCGGTCCGCGACGCGGACCGGGGCCGCCTCGGTCGGCGCGCCCCTCGGCTCCCGGAGGCGAGTGGGCGGGTGACGGCAACCGGAAGGCGCCGCACATCCGTCCGAGTGGGTACGGTGTCGGATCAAGGTGCAGGCGCGAGAGGGGCGACGGTGGCCAGGAGAAGGAGCAGCGAAGAGCTGGGCGACGAAGAGGAGCCCACTCGCCGCCGCGGGCCGCTTCGCGCCCTGCTGATGGTGATCGTCGGGCTGCTCGGCCTGGCCATGGTCGCCGGCCTGGCCGTGGTCGGGATCTGGTGGTTCGGTTTCAAGCCCGGCGCGTCCGAGGAGTGCTCGGTGAAGACGGCGGCCGGGAACGGCACGCTGGAGCTGCCGCAGGCCGCCAACGCCGCGACGATCGCCGCGGTGGCGCGTTCGCGCGGGCTGCCGGACCGGGCCACCACGATCTCGCTGGCGACCGCCATGCAGGAGTCCAAGCTGCGCAACCTCGCGGGCGGCGACCGGGACTCGATCGGCCTCTTCCAGCAGCGGCCGTCGATGGGCTGGGGCACCCCGGCGCAGATCTCGGACCCGGTGTACGCGACCAACAAGTTCCTGGACGGCCTGGTCAAGGTCCCGGGCTACACCCGGATGCCGCTGACCGACGCCGCGCAGACGGTGCAGAAGAGCGGTTACCCGCAGGCCTACGCCAAGCACGAGACCAAGGCGACCCTGCTCACCTCGGCGCTGGCCGGCCGGGAGCCCGCCTCGTTCTCCTGCGTGGTGCACGACTACGCCAAGCCGGACCCGGCGGACTCCGCCTCGGCCGCGCCGGGCGCCACCCCGGGCGCCACCGCGGCCCCGGCCGCCGCGCCGGACCGGGCCCAGGTGCTGTCCGACCGGGTGCGCCGGGAGTTCGGCCGCACGGTGACCCCGGCGACCGGCTACACCTCGACCATCAAGGGCGCCGAGAACGCCGTCTCGCTGACCCCGGACCCGGCCACCGCCGCCCTGACCTCCTCGCCGGACGCGGGGGCGGCGGACGGCGGGGTGAGCGCCGAGCGGGCGAGCGGCTGGGAGGTCGCCCACTGGGCGGTCGCCCAGGCCCAGCAGCTGGGCATCGCGACGGTCGCCTACGACGGGAAGATCTGGCGCAAGTCCAAGTCCGAGGACGGCTGGCAGAACCAGACCTCGGGCACCTCGACCAAGCTCGTCCAGGTCACGCTGGCCCCGGCCGACAAGAGTTGACGCACTGGTGTTCGGGTTGCCGCCGGACGGGTGATTCCGGTCAACCCCGATGGACCGGCCGCCCGCTCCGGCGAACCCGGTTGGAGAACCGTCACTCCCCTTGACCGGGGCGGTTCGACGGCGTCCGACCGGGCCGGTCGGGCAGCGCTGTTGTGGTCGTACGATCCGATGGTCGGCCAGGAAGATTCCTTGCGTCGGCCGAAACCTTCTGGCTTCTCAAGCGGTAACAACGTCGTCCGCCCGGTCGTCCACGCCCGGTCCTTTGGCGGACGGGACGGACCCAGACCCCTTCGAGGAGCCCCATGTCTCACCCCCTCACGCGCCGGATCGCCCAGGCCGCGCTCGTCGTGGCCGCCGGAGCGACCCCGCTTCTCGCGGCCGGCTCCGCGTCCGCCCTGGGCGGGGACGCCCTGCTGCCCAAGAGCGACCTCGCGGCACCGCTGGGCCAGCTGGCCAACACCGACACCGGTTCCACCCTCCAGCACACCACCCACCAGCTCGGCCAGGCCGCCGGGACCACGGGTGCGGCCACCGTCGCCGCCGGCGTACCGGCCTCCGCCGACGCCGCCGGAAACATCGTCGCCCAGCAGCTGCCCGAGGCCAACGAGAAGGCCGGCTCGCTGACCGCCCCGGTCGACCAGACCGCGGCGACCGCGGGCCAGCTCTCCTCGGTCACCCCGAAGGTCGCCTCGTCCCTGGCCGGCAAGCTCGGCGAGGCCGTCACCGGCAAGAGCGCGGAGACCCGCAGCGCCACCGCCGGCACCGGCCCGCTCGGCGGACTCACCCAGGCGGGCTCGGTCACCCAGGCCGTGCCCGGCGCCGAGACGCTCACCGGCGCCGTCCCCGGCGGCACCGCCGTCGCCGACGCGCTGCCGGTCGGCGCGGTGCAGCGCGCGCTGCCGCTCGGCTCGGTCGAGCACGCCCTGCCCGCCGACCTGCCCGCCACCGACGTGCTCGGCCTGGCCGAGCACGGGTCGGCCAACCGCCTCGGCGGTGCCGACCTCGGCGCGAACAGCCCGCTGTCCGGCCTCACCGGCGCGCTCGGCCCGCTCGGCGGCCTGCTGGGCGGCCTGGGCGGCGGCAACCTGAGCGGCGGCAGCCTCAGCGGCCTGCCGCTGTAACCCCCGCCGCCGCACAACCCCCGGCTCGGGGAGAACCCCGAAGGGGGCCGGTGTCCGTGACACCGGCCCCCTTCGCCGTACGGTCGCCCGCTGCGGTCGGCGCGCCGAGCTCGGCGCGATCGCGGTCAGCTCGGCGCGGTCGCGGTCAGCTCGCGGCGCCCAGCCGCTCCACGGCCGCGGCGACCCGCTCGTCGGTCGCCGTGAACGCGACCCGCACGAAGCGGTCGCCGGCCGGCCCGTAGAAGTCGCCGGGCGCCACCAGGATGCCCAGCCCGGCCAGTTCGGCCACGGTCTCCCAGCACGGGCGGTCCTGGGTCGCCCACAGGTAGAGGCTCGCCTCGGAGTGCTCGATCCGGAAGCCGTACGCCTCCAGCGCCGCCCGCAGCGCCGAGCGCCGGGCCGCGTACCGCTCGCGCTGCTCGGCCACGTGGGCGTCGTCCGCGAGCGCGGCGACCGTCGCCGCCTGGACCGGCGCCGGCACGATCATGCCGCCGTGCTTGCGCACCTCCAGCAGCTCCCTGACCACCACCGGGTCGCCCGCCACGAAGGAGGCGCGGTAGCCGGCCAGGTTGGAGCGCTTGGAGAGCGAGTGGACGGCCAGCAGGCCCTCGTGGCCGTCGCCGCAGACGTCCGGGTGCAGGACGGAGACCGGCTCGGCCTCCCAGCCCAGCTCCAGGTAGCACTCGTCGCTGACCAGCAGCGCCCCGTGCTCCCTGGCCCACTCGACGGCCCGGCGCAGCTCGTCCGCGCCCAGCACCCGACCGGTCGGGTTGGACGGCGAGTTCACCCAGAGCAGGCGCACCCGGGAGCCGTCCAGCTCGTCCACCGAGTCGTACTCGACCGGCTCGGCGCCGCACAGCCGGGCGCCCACCTCGTAGGTCGGGTAGGCCAGGCGCGGGTAGGCGACCTGGTCGCCGGGGCCGAGGCCGAGCTGGGTCGGCAGCCAGGCCACCAGCTCCTTGGAGCCGACGGTCGGGAGCACGGCCTGCGGGCCGGTCTCCGCGCCGAGGCGGCGGTGCAGCCAGCCGGCGATCGCCTCGCGCAGCTCCAGCGGGCCCCAGACGGTCGGGTAGCCGGGGGTGTCGGTGTGCGCGGCCAGCGCCTTCTGGATCACCTCGGGGACCGGGTCCACCGGGGTGCCGACGGAGAAGTCGCAGAGCCCGCCGGGGTGGGCCAGGGCGGTCGCCTTGTACGGCTCCAGCTTGTCCCAGGGGAAGACAGGGAGCTTGTCCGAAACGCGGCGCGCCGCCCCCGGGTGACCCGGGAACGGCGCGCGCGTGCTGTTGGTACTCACAGCTGTTGTGCCACCGATCGTCAGTGGTCGGCGTTCTGCGGCGGCAGAGCGGCGATGAACGGGTGGTCACGCTCGATCAGACCGAGCTTGGAGGCGCCGCCGGGGGAACCCAGGTCGTCGAAGAACTCGACGTTCGCCTTGTAGTAGTCCTTCCACTCCTCCGGAGTGTCGTCCTCGTAGAAGATCGCCTCGACCGGGCAGACCGGCTCGCACGCGCCACAGTCGACACACTCATCCGGGTGGATGTAGAGCGATCGCTCGCCCTCGTAGATGCAGTCAACCGGGCACTCTTCGATGCACGCCTTGTCCTTCACGTCGACACAAGGCTGCGCGATGACGTAGGTCACGCTGTCGTTCCTCCTCGGAAGGGCCTGGTGGCCCGTTCTGTTCTGCTGCCGTGCGCGGTGAGCGCGGCGTCGTCGATGCCCGCCCCTAGTATCGCGGGTCGGAGACCGCAAATGCACAGGAGGTGGCCAGATGGCGACGCACGACCCGGTCGGCGACCGTCCGGAAGTCCGGATAGACCGCTCTGACGTGGGACGACGCGTGTCCGTCCGCCGCCTCGCGGAGTTCGTGGACGACCGGCCGGTGTTCCGGGATTCGATCGGCGTGCTCACATCGTGGGACGATCATGGGTTGACGATCGCCCCTCGAACCGGCGATCCGGTGTTCTTGCCGGAGAAGCTGCTGGTCGCAGGCAAGACCGTGCCGCCGTTCCCGGCCCGGCGCGTCCCGTTGCCGGTCACCGAGCCGGTCGAACTGCAGCGGATCGCGGGCCGCGGCTGGCCGGCCGTCGAGCAGGAGCCGCTCGGCGAGTGGACGCTGCGCGCCGCGGCCGGGTTCACCCGGCGGGCCAACTCCGTCCAGGCGCTCGGGGACCCGGGACTGCCGCTGCCCCGGGCGCTGGCGGCCGTCCGCGCCTGGTACGCGGCGCGCGGACTGCCCGCGTACGTCGAGGTGATCTCCCCCGGCTCGCCCCCGGCGCTGGTCGCCGAACTCGACCGGCTCGGCGCCGGGTACGCGCCCACCCTGGTCCGCACCGCCCCGCTGGCCGGGCTCGCCCGGGCCGGCGCCGGGCACGACAGGGTGCGCCTCGCGCGGACCGCGGACGACCGGTGGCTGTCGGTGTACCGGCGGGTGAGCGGCGACCCGGCGGTGGAGGAGGCGGCCCGGCGGGTGCTGCACGGCGGGCCCTCGGTCTGGTTCGCCACCGTGCCGGGCGCCCCCGGGCAGCCGCCGCTGGCGATCGGACGCTGCGTCATCGAGGGCGCCTGGGCCTGCTTCGGCGCGATCGAGGTCCAGCCGTACGCCCGGCGGGCCGGACTGGCGACGACGGTCATGGCGGTGCTCGCCTCGCGCGCGGCCGAGGAGGGGGCGAGCGGCGGCTACCTCCAGGTCGAGGCGGAGAACGCGGGGGCGATCGCGCTCTATGACGGACTCGGCTTCACGACCAGTCACACTTACCACTACGCGCTCCTCCCCCAGGGGTAGCCGCCAGGCCGTACCGTCCGTCCGTTCGTCCGATCGCCCGCCCGATCGTCCGTCCGCCGCCTTGTCCGTCCGCCGTACGAAAGCCGTCGCCGTCACCGTGACCGAGCAGAGCAGAGACCGCTTCCGGACCGCCGCCCGCGCCGAGCAGCCCGACCCGGTGCTGCTGTGCCTGCTCGCCGCCGCCGAGCACGGCATGGTGCCCGACCCCGGCGACCCCGGCGAACCGCCGGGCGTGGACGCGCTGCTCGCCGCCTGCGAGGCCGCGTTCGAGCGGCACGCGGCGGCGGTCCGGACGGCCGTCGCCGAGCGGGCGCCGACCGGGCCGGAGGAGACCGCCGCCCTGCTCGCCGCGGTGCTCGGCGGGCGGGAGCGCTTCCACGGGCGGCAGTCGGACTACCGGCGGCTGGAGTCCTCGCTGCTGCCCGAGGTGCTGCGGCGCCGGCGCGGGCTGCCGATCACGCTCTCCCTGGTGTGGATGGCGGTCGGCCGGCGGGCCGGGCTGACCGTCCACGGCATCGCGCTGCCCGGCCACTTCATCGTCGCGGTGGGCGGCCCGGCCGGCGGCGAGGACTACGTCCTGGCCGACCCGTTCCACGGCGGGCGGCTGCTCGACCCGGCGGACGTCGAACGGCTGGTCGCCGCCGCCGGGGCGGAGTTCACCCCCGCCCTGCTCACCCCGGCCCAGCCGCTGGAGGTCGTGCTGCGGGTGCTCGGCAACATCCGGCTCTGGGCCGCCGACCGCCCCGAGCACGCCCGCACCCAGCTCTGGGCCACCGAACTCGCCCTGCTGCTGCCCCGGCACCCCGCCCAGCTGCGCCTGGAACGGGCCGAACTCCTCGTCCGCACCGGGGACTTCCTCGGCGGCTCGGCGGAGATGGACGCCTACGCGCAGATCCTCGACGCCTTCGACCCGGACACCGCCGCCAAGGTCCGGCAGGAGGCCCGGGCGGCCCGGCACCGGCTCAACTGACCCCCGTCTGCGGGTCGACGCCGGGGGCTTGAAGACGGGCCCTACAGCCAGCCCTTCTCCCGGGCGATCCGGACCGCCTCGGTGCGGTTGCGGGCCTCGGTCTTCTGGATCGCCATCGACAGGTAGTTGCGCACCGTCCCCTCGGAGAGGTGCAGCCGCCGGGCGATGTCCGCGTTCACCGCACCGTCGGCGGCCGCGCCCAGCACGTCCCGCTCGCGCGGGGTCAGCGGGTTGGCGCCCTCGGCCAGCGCGGCGGCGGCCAGCACCGGGTCGATCACCCGCTCGCCGCGCAGCACCCGTCGGATCGCCTCCGCCAGCTCGGCGGCCGGCGCGTCCTTCACCAGGAACGCGTCCGCGCCCGACTCCATCGCCCGGCGCAGGTAGCCGGGCCGGCCGAAGGTCGTCGCGATGACCACCTTCGTCCGGGGCGCCCGGTCGCGCAGCTCGGCGGCCGCCTCGATGCCCGTCATCCCCGGCATCTCGATGTCCAGCACGGCGACCTGCACGTCGTTCGCGAGCACCGCCGCCACCACCTCGTCCCCGCGGCCGACCTGCGCGACGACGTCGATGTCCCCCTCCAGCCCGAGCAGCGCGGCCAGCGCCTCCCGGACCATCCCCTGGTCCTCGGCGAGCAGCACGCGGATCGAGGCCCCGTTGTCAGTGTCGTTCATGGCCACGACCTTAGAGGGCCGCGGGCTTGCGTCTCCGGTAAGGGGAGAGTCCAGAGTGGTCCCCATGGACGGCAGCGAAACGCTCTACCCGATCGGCGACCTCGCCCGGCGCACCGGACTCACCGTCAAGACCATCCGGTTCTACGCCGACACCGGCCTCGTCCCGCCCACCGGGCGCAGCGCCGCCGGCTACCGGCTGTACGACGTGCACGCCCTCGCCCGGCTGGACCTCGTCCGCACCCTGCGCGAACTCGGGCTCGACCTGCCCGCGATCCGCCGGGTGCTGGAACGGGAGGCCCCGCTGCACGAGGTGGCCGCCGCACACGCCGAGGCGCTGGAGGTGCAGATCCGCACCCTCCGGCTGCGCCGGGCGGTGCTGCTCGCCGTCGCCCAACGCGCTTCCACACCCGAGGAGATGGGACTCATGCACAAGCTCGCCAAACTCTCCGACGCCGAACGCCGGCGCCTGGTCCACGACTTCGTCGACGAGGCCTTCGGCGGCCTGGACGCCAACCCCGAGTTCGTCGCCATGATGCGCTCCGCCATGCCCGAACTGCCGGACGAGCCAAGGGCGGAGCAGGTCGAGGCCTGGGTCGAACTCGGCGAACTCGTCCAGGACCCGGACTTCCGCGCGGCCGTCCGAAGGATGGCCGAACAGCAGGCCGCCGAACGGGCCGAGGGCGACCGCGGCGGGCTGCACCACGCGCTCACCGAGACCGTACGGTCCCTGGTCGGTGCGGCGCTGGCCGCCGGCACCGACCCCGCCTCCCCCGCGGCCGACCCCGTCCTCGACGCCCTCACCGCCGCCTACGCCGAGACCTTCGGCCGCCCCGACGACGCCGGGTTGCGGCGCTGGCTGCTCGACCGCCTGGAGACCGCCGACGACCCGCGCGCCGAGCGCTACTGGCAGCTGCTGGCGGTCATCAACGGCTGGCCCGTCCCGGAGAGCCTCACCGGGGTATTCCGGTGGTTCACCGGGGCGCTGCGGGCCAGACTGGCGCGATGATCACCCTGGAACCCCTGCGCCCCGACCACGCCGAGGCCCTGCTGGCCTTCGAACGCGCCAACCGCGCGTACTTCGCCCGCAGCATCCCGGACCGCGGCGACGCCTACTTCACCGGCTTCGCGGACCGCCACGCCGCCCTCCTCGCCGAACAGGCCGAGGGCACCTGCCGGTTCCACGTGGTGCTCGACGCGGCCGGCGGGCTGGTCGGCCGCGCCAACCTCGTCGACCTCGCCGACGGCAGCGCCGAACTCGGCTACCGGATCGCCGAGTCGGCCGCCGGCCGCGGCGTCGCGAAGGCCGCCGTCGCCGAGGCCTGCCGCCTCGCGGCCACCGCCTACGGCCTGACCGTCCTGACCGCCGTCACCACCGTCGACAACCCCGCCTCCCAGGCCGTCCTCGCCCGCAACGGCTTCGCGCTCAGCCACCGGTTCCTCCTCGCCGACCGCCCCGCCCTCGCCTACCGCCGCCCCCTGGGCGACCTCGGCTGAGCGCGGGCCCGGCGCGGGCTGAAGGCCGGGCCGGCGTCCCGCTACGGCAGCCAGCGGCGGGCGGCCTCGACGCTGTCGGCGGGGCTGGTGTTGAAGGCGACGGCCGCCTGCGGGGCGTGACGGCGGACCAGGTTGACGACCGCCTCGAAGAACGGCAGCGCCGGTTCGGGCTTGCGGATGCCGCCGCCGATGACGACGACGTCCCAGCGGCGCCCGGCGAGGGCCGCCACGACGGCGGGTTCGGCGGTGTCGTCGGGGGCGACCAGGGTCACGGCGGCGTCGATGCCGTGCTCGGTGAAGCGGGCGAGTTCGGCGTCGAGGAGGGCCCGCACCGCGTCGCCGTCCACGCCGGGGACGGTGTGCGGGTCGAAGCCGAGGATGAGAACGGTGGGCATGCCCGGTACGACGCTCACTCCGGCCGCCCGGGTTCCCCGCCGAGGTAGCGGGCGGCGTCGACGAGGGTGAGCTTGGGGTCGGTCCAGGAGCAGACCTCCAGCCAGGAGAGCCGGCCGTCCTCGGCGAAGAGCAGGATCTCGCCGTCGGAGCCGATCGCCGCCTCGGCGACCACCTCCGAGCGGGCGCCGTCCTGGACGCCGGCGAACAGGGCGGTGCTGCAGCCGCACCGGCAGCGGGACTCGACGCGCAGGTGCGGGACCTGGGCGCGCAGGGGGTGGCCCTCGGGGAGGAGGAAGTCGAGGACCCGGGCGACGTCGCTGGGGAGGAGGGTCATGGGCGCCTGCGCAATCGTGTGGTGAGGACGGACAGTTCTTCGATCCGGAGGAGGTGGGCGAGCAGGAGGTAGCCGACCGCGAGGGCGGCGGCGGCCGGCAGGAGGCCGTACCGGGTGGCCCACCAGGCGCCCGCGGCGGCCGGCAGGGCGGCCAGCAGCGGCTTCCCGTGGGCTCCCAGGACCCGCAGCGGCCCGAGCCGCCGGCGCAGCAGCAGGGCGGCGGCCGCGCAGGTGAGCAGGAACGACGCCCCGTAGCAGCCGGCCATCCCGGTGACGGCCCAGCGCAGCGGCAGCAGCCGGTGGCAGAGCACCGCCCCCAGCGCCGTGGCGGCGACCGGCAGCAGGTTGAGCAGGAAGGGCGTACGGCTGTCGCCGAGCGCGTAGAAGACGCGGGTCAGCGCGTAGCCGGCGGAGTACAGGACCAGGCCGGGCGCGAAGGCGGTCAGCATCCCGGCGATGGCCCGTACGTCGTCGGCGCCGGTGCTCCCGTGCCCGAAGGCGAGCGCGCACAGCTGCGGTGCGAGGACCGCGAACGCGCAGGCCGCCGGGACGGTGACCACCGCGATGGTGCGGACGGTGCGGGCGAGCAGCGCGCGGACGGCCCGCGGGGAGTCGGCGGCGGCGGTGAGCGCGGGGACGACCGCCGTCACCACCGACACCGTGACCACCCCGTGCGGCACGATCCACAGCAGGTACGCGCTGCTGTACGCGGTGTACCCGACGCCCGGCAGCCCGGCCTCGGCGGCCCGCGAGCCGACGGAGGTCGACAGCCGGGTCACCACCCAGTAGCCCACCTGGTCGCCGAGCACCAGCAGCAGCGTCCACCCGGCGGCCCGCAGCGGCTCGCCGAGCCCGGCCTGCCGCCAGTCCCAGCGCGGCCGGGGCCGCACCCCGGCGGCCCGCAGGCAGGGCAGCAGCACCAGGCTCTGCGCCACCACCCCGGCCGTCGTACCGGCCCCGAGCACGGTCACGTCGGCCGTGGAGAAGGACCGTTGGCCGAGGTACCCGGCGAACACCCCGATCACCACCAGGTTGTTGAGCACCGGCGCCCAGGCCATCGGCGCGAACCGCTGCCGGGCGTTGAGGAGTTGGCCGAGCACCGTGAACAGCCCGTAGAAGAACACCTGCGGCAGGCACAGGTACGCCAGCAGCACCGTCCGGTCCAACTGCGCACCGCCGTACGCGGTGTAGGCCCGCACGAGGTACGGCGCGCCCGGCACCACCACCGCCGTCAGCACCAGCAGGGTGACCACCAGCACCGTCACCAGCCGGTCGACGTGCGCCGCCCCGCCGTCCGCCGACTCCTTGGCGGCGCGCACCAGGTGGGGCACCAGCGCGGTGTTCAGCGCGCCGCCGATCAGCAGCACGAACAGCAGGTTGGGCACCGTGTTGGCCACGTTGTACCCGTCCGCGAGCAGCCCCGAGCCGAGGACCGCCACCAGCAGCGCCGAGCGGACGAAGCCGGTGGCCCGGGAGACCACCGTCCCGGCCGCCATCACCAGGCTGGGCGGCGGCGTGCGGCGCGGCCGCCGGTGGCGGGCGGGCCGCGGCGGACCGGGCAGCGGAGGGCGGGGCAACGGAGGACCCTCCAGTACGGTCATCCGCCGGCACCTCCCGTGTCAGGCACCGACTCGAACTGATCGGCGGAAACGGCGAGAGCATGCACCCGCGCCCCTGAAGCGGGGCTGAGAAAGCTGAAGACGGCTTAAGGAACGGATCCGGCGCCGGTGGCATCCTGATCCGCATGGAGATTCTGGTGGTGGAGGACGACGCCCAGGTCGCGGCGGCCGTACGGCGCGGCCTGGAGGTCGAGGGCTACACCGTCGACCTCGCCCCGGACGGCCTCACCGGCCTGCGGCTGGCCCAGCGGCACGCCTACCGGGCGATCGTGCTCGACATCATGCTGCCCGGCCTGAACGGCTACAAGGTGTGCGAGGCACTGCGCGCCGACGGCGTCACCACCCCGATCCTGATGCTGACCGCCAAGGACGGCGAGTACGACGAGGCCGAGGGCCTGGACACCGGCGCCGACGACTACCTCACCAAGCCGTTCTCCTACCTGGTCTTCCTGGCCCGGCTACGCGCGCTGATCCGCCGCAGCCAGACGCCGGGCCCGCTGCTGCGGGTCGGGGACCTGTGGCTGGACCCGGCGGGCCGCCGCTGCGGCCGGGGCGGCGCCGAGATCACCCTCACCGAGCGGGAGTTCGCCGTCCTGCGCTGCCTGGCCGAGCACCCCGGCGAGGTGCTGTCCAAGCGCCGGATCGTCGACGAGGTGTGGGACATCGCCTTCGACGGCGAGGAGTCCATCGTCGAGGTGTACGTCAGCATGCTGCGCCGCAAGGTGGACGCGCCGTTCGGCGTCCGTTCGATCACCACCGTGCGCGGCGTCGGCTACCGGCTGGAGGCCTGACCGGTGCCCGGCAGGCTCTCCACCCGGCTGCGCACCTCGCTGGCGGCCGGCCTGGCCGCGCTGCTGCTGCTCGGCGTCGGCGCCTGGTGGCTGCGCGGCCACATGTACGACGCCCAGCTGGAGGCGGCCGAGGCGGACGCCCAGGCCCAGGCCCGCGAGATCAGCAGCGGCTACAAGCACGGCCAGCAGCTCGCGGACTACGGGCGGCTGCCGTACCTCGTCCTGGACAGCGACGGCCGGGTGCTGACCATGGGCGGCCCGCTGACCACCCAGCACCTGGCCGGGGACCCGCCCGCCGCCGTACCGAAACTCGCGCCGGACGACTGGCAGTCGGTCCAGCGGGTCGCCATCGGCCCGGCCGGGGAGGCCGCCGCCAACCGCTACTCGGGGCGCACCTTCACCGCGCTGGGCAGCTGGAGCCCGCTGCTGCGGCAGAACGACGAGAACGGCCAGCCGGTCAAGCCGGTGGTCGGCCCGTTCACCGTGTACGTGCTGGCCACCCCGTTCGCCGCCGAGGCCTCGCTGCACACCATCGACCCGGTGCTGCAGGTGGGCGTGCCGGCCGCCGCGCTGCTGGTCGCGCTGACGGCCTGGGCGGCGACCAGCCGGGCGCTGCGCCCGGTGGAGGCGATCCGCGCCGAACTGGCCGAGATCGGCGAGCACCGGCTGGACCGCCGCGTCCCGGTGCCTCCCGCCGGCGACGAGCTCACCCGGATGGCCCGGACCACCAACGCCACCCTGGACCGGCTGGAGCGCTCGGCCGTGCAGCAGCAGCGCTTCGTCGCGGACGCCTCGCACGAGCTGCGCAGCCCGATCGCCGCGCTGCGCACCAATCTGGAGGTGTCGCTGGCGCACCCCGACCGCACCGACTGGCCGGCCACCACCCGGGAGGCGCTCACCTCGGTCGAGCGGCTCCAGCAGCTCACCGAGGACCTGCTGTTCCTGGCCCGGGGCGCGCACCCGGCGACGGCCGGCCGGCTCACCACCGTCGACCTGTCCGCCGTGCTGCGCGAGCTCGCCGACCAGTACCGCCCCGGCCTCGGCGCCCGGCTCGCCCTGCGGGTGGACGCGCCCGAGGCGGTGCCGGTGCTCGGCAGCCGCATCCGGCTGCACCGGCTGGTGCGCAACCTGCTGGACAACGCCCGGCGGCACGCGTCCGCCGAGGTGGTGCTGTCCGCGCGGCGGACCGCGCACGGCTGCGTCCTGGAGGTCCGGGACGACGGCCCGGGCGTGCCGCCGGAGGACCGCGAACGGATCTTCGAGCCGTTCACCCGGCTCGACGAGGCCCGCAGCCGGGACTCCGGCGGCAGCGGCCTGGGCCTGGCCATCGCCGCGGACATCGCCACGCGGCACGGCGGCACCCTGCGGGTCGCCCACGCCCCGCGCGGCGCCCGCTTCGTCCTGGAGCTTCCCCCGGCCTGACGGCCTGCGCGGCAGCCCTAAAGAGGCTTCGACACGGGCGCCGGCGCCGCAGTGGGCGCCGTCCGCAGCGGCACCGAGGCCCGCAGCCGGAAGCCCCGCCCGCGCTCCCCCGGCCCGGTCTCCAGCCGCCCGCCGACCAGCGCCAGCCGCTCCTCCAGCCCGGACAGCCCGTTGCCCGGCTGGGACTTGCCCGGCCCGCGCCCGTTGTCGACGATCTCCAGGACGGCGTAGCGCTCGCCGCTCGCCTCCCAGCTCTCGTCCGCCGTGACCGTGCAGACGGTGGCGCCCTCGCCGTGCCGGACGACGTTGGTCACGGCCTCGCGCAGCGCCCAGGCCAGCGCGCCCGTCTCCTCCTCGGCCAGCGACGGCCAGGCGTCCACCAGCTCCGGCGCGGCCTCCAGCCGGACCTGCGCGGCGGCCAGCGCGGTACGGGCGGCGGCCAGTTCGACCGGCAGGGTCGGCCGGCGGAAGCCGGTCACCGCCTCCCGGACGTCGATCAGCGACTGCCGGGCGACCTGCTCGATGTCGGCGACCTGCGCCCGCGCCGCCTCGTCCTTGCCGGCGTCCATGAACCGCCCGGCCAGCTCGCTCTTCAGGGTGATCAGCGACAGCGAGTGCCCGAGCAGGTCGTGCAGGTCGCGGGCCATCCGCAGCCGCTCCTCGGAGGCGGCCAGGTGCGCGACGGCGGCCCGGGCCTCGCGCAGCTCCTTCATGGTGGCGACCAGCCGCTGCAGCCCGGTCATCGCGACGCCGGAGAGGAAGGCGCTGAGCGCGAAGGTGGTGATGTTGTCGTTGCCCGCCCCGATCGCCGCCCCGACCACGGCGGTGAGCACGGCCATGGCGATCAGCACCCGCAGCGCGTACCGGGCCGGCGTGATGATGGCGACGCACACCGAGGCGTAGATGAACAGCGTCAGGAAGGCGGAGCCGAGGACGACCGAGGCGGCGACGGCCAGCGCGACCATCGTCGTGACGATCGCCAGGCAGGCCCGCGGCCGCATCCCGGCCTGCGAGCGGAAGATCACCAGCAGCACGTAGGCGCCCACGAACCCGGCCAGGCAGCACCAGCCGAGCACCGTCCCGGCCGTGGTGTGGGCGCCGCTCAGCAGGTCGCCGGCCGGGTAGGCCAGGTAGAGCATCCACAGCAGCATCCAGGCGACCTTGACCAGCAGCTGCCGCCTGGTCTCCACCGGGGAGCCGGGCACGTTCATGAAGGAGGCGCGCGCCGCTCCCGCCTCCGGCGGTTCGTCGGTGCGGTGGGTCCGGCGCGCGTCACTCATGCCGGTCATCATGCCTGGCGGGTGTCGCGGCGGTACAGCGCCGCCGCGGCGGCGGCGAACACCACGAGGAAGCCGGCCAGCCCGGCGACCGCGACGGTGTCCAGGGAGTGCCCGGGCCGGGTGAAGCCGGCCAGTTGGTTGTACAGGTACACCGGGTTGAACCGGGCGAACTCCTCCAGCGAGCCGCTCACCGGGAACCAGGTGCCGCCGAGCAGGGCCATCGCCATGTAGGTGATCATCACGATCGGCTGCACCGCGTCCGGCGCGGCCGCGTACCCGAGCGCCACCCCGAGCGCGGCGAAGACGAAGCTGCCCAGCCAGAGCGCGGCCGTCAGTCCGGCCCACTGCGGCACGGTCAGCGAGACCCCCTGGCTCGCGCCGACCGCGAAGACCACCAGGATCGCCGGCAGCGTGGTGACCGCGGTCGCCGCGATCTTGCCGACGGTGTACGCCCGGCCGGGCAGCGCGGTCAGCCGCAGCTGGCGCACCCAGCCGCTCTTGCGCTCCAGCGAGATCCGCTGCGCGCTGCCGGTCAGCACCGCGCCGACGGCACCGAAGGTGGCCATCGAGACCATGAAGTAGGTCTTCACCGGCAGGCCGCCGGCCAGCTGGGTGGAGCCGTAGGCGTTGATGAAGAAGAAGTACATCAGCGCCGGGTAGGCGATGGTGAAGAGCAGGTAGCGCCGGTTGCGCAGGGTCCGCAGGATCTCCAGCTTGATCAGGGTGGTCATCGCACGCTCTCCTTGTCGGTGCTCCGCTCGTCGGCGCGCCGGGCGCCGTCCTGGCGGTCCAGTTCGCCAGTGATGGTCAGGAAGGCCTGCTCCAGGCCCACGCCGGCCACCTCCAGCCCGCGCGGGTACAGCCCCGCCCGGTAGATCCCGGCCGCGGTGGCGTCGGCGTCCGCGGTCCGGATCCGCACCGTCCGCACCCCCGGGACCCGCGCGGTGACGTCCAGCGACTGCACGCCGGGCAGGGTGCGCAGCACGGACTCCTCGAACCCGCCGTCCGCGTCGTGGAGTTCGAAGGCGATCCGGCGGGCGCCGGCCCGTGCCTTGATCTCCGCCGAGCTGCCGTCGGCGATCAGCCGGCCGCGGTGCAGCACCAGGACGCGGTCGGCGATCGAGTCGGCCTCCTCCAGGTAGTGGGTGGCGAACAGCACCG
Source organism: Kitasatospora sp. NPDC058184 (assembly GCF_042883725.1). Lineage (NCBI taxonomy): Bacteria > Bacillati > Actinomycetota > Actinomycetes > Kitasatosporales > Streptomycetaceae > Kitasatospora > Kitasatospora sp. NPDC058184. The sequence goes on along the minus strand of NZ_JBHVVE010000004.1, from coordinate 136,866 downwards.
TGCGCCCGGCGTCGGCCTGGGCGCGCATGCTCGCCCAGAACGACTGCCGCACGCTGACGTCCATGCCGGTGGTGGGCTCGTCCAGCACGATCAGGTCGTTGTCGCCCGCGATGGCCAGGGCGAAGCGGACCCGCTGCTCCTGGCCGCCGGACAGCTTGTCGACCCGGCGCTCCGCGAACTCGGTGATCCCGGCGTCGGTCAGCACCTCCGTGACCGACCGGCCGCGCGGGTGCACGTCGCAGGCGAGCTGCACCAGCTCGCGCACCTTGACGTCGGACATCAGCCCGCCGCTCTGCAGCATCGCGCCGACCCGGCCGTCCTCGATCGCCGCCCGCGGGGCGCCGCCGAACAGGGTCACGCTGCCCCGGTCGGGCTCGCGCAGGCCGAGCAGCAGGTCCAGGCTGGTGGACTTCCCGGCACCGTTCGGCCCGAGCAGGGCGACGGTCTCGCCCGGTCGGAGCACGAGGTCCAGTCCGTCCACGGCGCGCACCCGCCCGTAGCTCTTGCCCACGCCGCGGAAGGCGGCCACCTCGGTAACCATTGCCCGGCTCCTCTTCCCTGAGGGTGTCACGCTCGTGGTGTCACGACCGGTGCTGTTCGCACCACCTCAGAGTCCCGCGCGGGCGGGTGGCGGCGGCAGTGTCCGCCGTCGTGCCTTCGGCATGACGGATGTCATGCCGGCGGCCGGTACCCCCGTCAGGGGCACCGGCCGCCGAAAGCGCTGGTCAGACGGGTGTCACACGCCCAGCGAGCGCTTCACGAAGTCGACCTGGAGCAGCAGCAGGTTCTCCGCGACCTCCTCCTGCGGGGTCATGTGGGTGACGCCGGACAGCGGCAGCACGGTGTGCGGACGCCCGGCGGCGAGCAGCGCCGAGGACAGCCGCAGGGTGTGCGCGGCCACCACGTTGTCGTCCGCCAGCCCGTGGATGATCATCAGCGGGCGCTCCAGCCCGGCCGCGTACCCGCTCAGCGAGTTGGCGGCGTACACCTCGGGCCGCTCGGCCGGGTCGCCCAGGTAGCGCTCGGTGTAGTGGGTGTCGTACAGCTCCCAGTCGGTCACCGGCGCCCCGGCCACCGCCGCGTGGAAGACGTCCGGGCGGCGCAGCACGGCGAGCGCGGAGAGGTAGCCGCCGTACGACCAGCCGCGGACGGCGACCCGGTCGAGGTCCAGCGGGAACTCCTCGGCGAGCGCCCGCAGCGCCTCCACCTGGTCGTCCAGGGTGGCCCCGGCGAAGTCGAAGGCGATCGACTTCTCCCAGGCCGGCCCGCGCCCGGGGGTGCCGCGCCCGTCGGCGACCACCACCGCGAAGCCCTGGTCGGCGAACCACTGCGAGTTGAGGTGCGGGTTGTGCGCCTGGAGGACGCGCTGGCCGTGCGGGCCGCCGTACGGGTCCATCAGGACGGGCAGCAGGCCGTCCCGCTCGCGGTCGTAGCCGGTGGGCAGGAAGACGGCGGACGGGATGCGGCGCTCGCCGGCGAAGCGGAAGACCGGGCGGGCGGTGATGGCCGGGGTCTCGGCGTACGAGGCGATGGTGGCGACGTCGTCGACCGCCAGGCCCTCCGGCAGGTCCCGGGCGACGGTGACCAGGGTGCCGGGCAGGTCGGGCTCGGCGGTGGCCCGGACGGTGATCCCGCCGCCGTGCACCGCGCTGGTGACGGAGGTGAACGGCCGGCCGTTGGCGGACTCCCAGCCCAGCCGCGTGCCGTCGTGGCTGATCCGGCCGACGCCGATCCAGCCCGGCTCGGGGTCGGTCTCCTCGGCGCCGCCGGCGGCGCTGAAGAACACCTCCCGCTCGGTGACCGCGACGACCGAGCGGACGTGCAGGTCGGCCCCGGTCACGGCACGGTCGCCGATCACCAGCGCCCGCACTCCCCCCTCGTCGGAGATCCGGACCAGCTTGCCGTCCGGGGTCCAGGCCGGTGCGCCCTGGAACAGCTCCAGCCAGGCGCCGTCCTTCTCCTCGTGCAGCACCTCGGTGGCGCCGGTGGCCGTGTCCAGGCCGAGGATCCGCTGGCCGCGCTGGTCGCGGGTCTGGACCAGGAGCAGCGGCACGCCGCCCTTCGACCAGTGCACCCGGCCCAGGTACGGGTAGGCCTCGCGGTCCCAGACCACCTCGGTGCGCCCGCCGTACAGGTCGAGCAGCCAGAGCCCGACCTCGGCGTTGGCGCCGCCGGCCGCCGGGTAGGCGACCTCGGCGGGCTCGCGGTCCGGGTTCGCCGGGTCGGCGATCCACCAGCGGCGCACCGGGCTGTCGTCGGCGCGCTCGACCAGCAGCCGGTCGCTGTCCGGGGACCACCAGAAGCCGCGGTCGCGGTCCATCTCCTCCTGGGCGATGAACTCGGCCTGGCCCCAGGTGACGTTCGGGCCGTCCGGCTCGGCGAGCACCCGGTCGCCGCCGCCGTCGGTGCGGGTCAGCCGCAGCTCGCCGGCGGCGTTGGCGTACGCGACGTGGGCGCCGTCAGGCGACGGGCGCGGGTCCAACAGCGGCCCCTCGGCGGGCAGTTCGGCGGTGGCGCCGGTGCCGAGGTCGGCGGTGAACAGCCGGCCGGAGAGGGCGAAGGCGGCCAGCGCGCCGGCCGCGTCCAGGGCGTAGCCGACGATGCCGGCCGAGCCCTCGCGGCTGCGCTCGCGGCGGGCCTTCTCGGCCGGCGACAGGTCCTCCCCGCCGCCGCCGAGCAGCGCGGCCGGGTCGGCGGCGACCCGCTCCTCGCCGGTGGCGGTGTCGAGGGTCCAGAGCAGGTTGGCCCGGTCGCGGCCCGAGCCGGAGCGGAGGAAGACGACCCGCGAGCCGTCGGGCGCGACGGAGAAGGAGCGGGGCGCGCCGACGGTGTAGCGCAGGGTCCGCGCGTACTGCCGTGGGAAGGTGTCGGCAGGGGTGTGGGAGGTCATGGCACCAGACCTTATGACGCCGGACCACCACCCCCGGGCGTGCACTGATCACTCGTTCGGAGCATCGTCGGCAAGTACGCCCCAAAGGGGTCCAAACCGCCTCCGACCGGCCCATGCGCCCCTCGGATGCCACGATGCCCCGGCGCGCGTGGCCTCACCGAGGGTAATGCCACCCTTACCCATCGGGTATGACTTGTCGCGCGAGCGGCCGTCCGGCCCCGTCCCGGACCGCGGTCGCCCGCAGCCCCCAGTCCCGCACCGTCCCTCGCCGCCTCCCCGGAGGCGGCGTGCCCGAGAAGGGGTGTGAGCCGACATGGCCATGAACATCTCCGCCGCCGTGCTGATGCTGGTCATCGTGGTGATCCTGATCCGCCGGTCCGGCCTGAAGCTGGCGCACGCGATCGTCTGCGCGCTGCTCGGCTTCTACCTGGCCTCCAGCTCGATCGCCCCGTCGATCAGCCAGGTCACCAGCAACCTCGCCGGAATGATCAACGGCCTGAGGCTCTGACCCCCACCGGCCGGTGGTTAGGCTTCCTCCCATGACCGCGACTACCGGCCGCCGCCTCCTCCTGGTCCACGCGCACCCCGACGACGAGTCGATCGGCAACGGCGCCACCATGGCCCGGTACGCCGCCGAGGGCGCCCGGGTCACGCTGGTGACCTGCACCCTCGGCGAGGGCGGCGAGGTGATCCCCCCGGAGCTGGCCCACCTGACGGCCGATCGGGACGACACCCTCGGCGCGTACCGGATCGGCGAGCTGACCGAGGCGATGAGCGCCCTCGGCGTGTCCGACTTCCGCTTCCTCGGCGGCCCGGGGCGCTACCGCGACTCCGGGATGATGGGCGTGCCCGAGAACGACGTGCCCGGCTGCTTCTGGCAGGCGGACGTCGACGAGGCGGCCGGCCACCTGGTCGCGGTGGTCCGCGAGGTGCGCCCGCAGGTGCTGGTCACGTACGACCCGGACGGCGGCTACGGGCACCCGGACCACATCCAGGCGCACCGGGTCGCGATGCGCGCGTACGAGCTGGCCGCCGACCCGGCGCACCGGCCGGAGCTGGGCCCGGCCTGGCGGATCGCCAAGGTGTACTGGAACCGGATGCCCTGCTCGGTGATCGAGGCCGGGCTCGCCGAGGCCGCCGCCAAGGCGTCCTTCCCGGGTGTCGCGCAGCCCGCCGACGTCCCCGGCGTGGTCGACGACGAGGTGGTCACCACCGTGCTGGACGGCGCCGCGCAGGCGGGGCGCAAGACCGCCGCGATGACCGCCCACGCCACCCAGATCACCGTGGACGGCGCCTTCTTCGCGCTCTCCAACGACCTGGCCCAGCCGCTGTTCACCACCGAGTACTACCAGTTGGTGCGCGGCCAGGCCGGGCCGGGCGAGCCGGAGGACGACCTGTTCGCCGGCCTCGCGCCCGACGCCGCGCCCGCCGAGGAGGGCACCCGATGAGCAAGCCCGCCGCCCGGCCGACCCGCCGCCCGCTCGCCGCCGCCGTGCTCGGCACCCGCGAGGAGCGGCTGGCCGAGCCCCAGCCCCCGCGCGCCGCCCGGATCGCCGCCTACGCCCTGTTCTTCCTGCTGGGCGTCGCGGTGTCGGTCTGCGGATCCTTTGTGCAGGCCCTGTGGCCGCCGGTGGGGGTCCTGTTGGCGCTCGCCGCGACCGCGGCCACCTTCTACGCCGGTCTGCGGGTCACCGGCACCCGGCTCGGCGCGGGCGCGCCCGCGGCCGGCTGGTTCCTGGCGATGCTGCTGCTGATGGTGCCCCGGCCCGAGGGCGACAACGTGCTGTGGTCCAACGCCACCTCGCTGGCCTGGCTGTTCGCCGGCTCGGTGCTGGGCGTGATCTGCGCCACCCTGCCCACCCGCACCAGCTGGTTCCCCGGGGTGCCCGGCCCCCCGCGCTGACCCCGGTCGTGCACGGCGTACCGTACCGCGTACGACGCGCAGTCAGGAGCGTACGGCCTTACTCTCATACCGGAGGAACCGGACGTATCAGGATCTGTCCGAAGCCGTTCGCCGCTCTGTTCTTCCCAGTATGGTGGTCCCGCAGAACGCCGTACCCGACCGCCGCCCGCCCCCGTCAAGGCCCGGCGACCACGAACCGCGGTCGCGCCGCACGGCCCGCCCGCGAACCCGGAGCAGAGCAGCATTGAGCAGCCGCGAATCTGACAACGCCCACCCGACGCCCCGGCGCACGGGTCCGGACGCCTACCCGTCGGGCACCCCGCCCTACGGCACACCGGGGCTCCCCGGCGGCGACCGGGCGGACGCCGGACCGGGCGCCGCGTCGGGCGGCGAGGACGACGGTCCGAAGACCGAGACCACCCTGACCACCCGGGTCCGGATCAACATCCCCGGCTCGCGTCCGATCCCGCCGGTCGTCGTCCGCAGCGCCGTCAAGAACGAGGACGGCCCCGGCGATGACGCCCCGGCGGCGGCCGCCGCCGAACCGGGCGGCCCGCGGCACCGTTCCGCGCCGACCTCGCCCGTCCTCGGTGTGATGGAGGACGGCGGCCGCCAGGCCGCCCCGCCGAACCTGCCGCCGGAGTGGCAGATCCCGCCGATCCCGCCGGCCACCTCCGAGTCGGAGTCCACCGGCGCCTGGTTCCGGCCGCGTCAGAAGAAGGCCCCGGTCGCCGAGCCCGCCCCGGCCGCCGTGCCCGCGGCCGTGCCGGCCGGTGCCGCCGGAGCGGCGGAGGCCCTGGCCGTGCCGGGCGCCGTCGCCGAGCCGCGCCCGCAGGGTGCCCACCCGGCCGCGGGCCAGGCCGCCCGCGCCAACGGCGCCCCGAACGGCCGCCCGGTGCCCGCCCAGGGCAAGCAGCCGCGCCCGGCCGCGCCCGCCGCGCCGTTCCAGGCCGAGGCCCCGGTGGAGGAGCCCGGCGTGTACGAGGCCGCCGCCCCCTTCACGCCGGTCGCCGATCCCTTCGCCCCGGTCGCCGACCCGTTCGCGCCGACCGCCGACCCGTTCGTCGCACCGGTCGCCGACCCGTTCGGCACCTCCGTCCCCGACGCCGGCCAGCAGGGCGGCCTCCCCCGGCGGGGCGGCGGCCAGCGGAACCGTCAGCAGCCGGGCGGGCAGCAGCTCGACGACCGGGCGGGCGGCCCGCGCCAGTCCGGTCCGCGCAACGACTTCCAGGCGAACGGCCACCCGGCCCCCGCACCGCACCCGCAGGCCGGACCGGCCGGCGAGCCGGGCCCGGAGGACACCTCGGTCGACGGCTTCGCGCCGATCCGCGACACCACCCCGCCGCCCGCCGCGATACCCGGCCTGCCCCGGAACGGCGCCCCGCACGGCGCCGACGGCCGTCCGCAGCCGGGCCTGTTCGCCTCGGCCCCGACCGGCACCGACCCGTTCGCGGCCCAGCGCCCGACCGCTCCCGGCCAGGACGCCCCCGCCACCCCGGCGGGCCCCGGCGCCCTCTTCCCGGGCGCTCCCGGCGGCGCCCCGCAGCCCGGCGACCCGGAGGCCACCGCGGTCACCCCGCTGCCGGCCCCGGCCCCCGGCCCCCGGCCCGAGGCCGCCACGGACACCAAGGGCGGCAAGGGCAAGGGCGGCAAGGGTGGAAAGGGCACCAAGGACGCCAAGGGCGACAAGGCCGCCCCCGCTCCGGCCCCCGCCAAGGCGAAGGCCGAACCCGCCGCCCCCGCCAAGGCCAAGCGCGGCGGAGCCGGCAAGAAGCTGGTCAAGCTGGGCGTCTACGGCGGCGTCGCGGTGCTGTTCCTCGGCGCGGCCGCGTACGGCACCGGTCTGATGCTCAACCAGTCCGACGTCCCCAAGGGCACCGTGGTGCTCGGCGCCGAGATCGGCGGCAGCAGCCGCGACCAGGCGATCCACCAGCTGGACGAGTCGGTCGGCAAGGCCGGCCAGCAGCCGCTCAAGCTGAAGATCGGCGACCAGGCCGTGGACCTCGACCCGGCGGTCGCCGGGCTGAGCTTCGACACCACCGCCACCGTGGACGGCCTGGCCCAGCACAGCTACAACCCGGTCGACGTCATCAAGTCGCTCCAGGGCGGCACCAAGGCCGTCGCCCCGGAGGTCAAGGTCGACAAGGCCAAGCTCCGGGCCGCCCTGGACACCCTCGCGGCCGGCTCCGGCCAGGGCCTCCAGGAGGGCTACATCAAGTTCGGCGACGTCAACGGCGAGCCGATCGTCGTGCCCGGCCGGGCCGGGCAGGCGGTGGAGTCGGCGAGCGCCCTGGAGGCGATCGAGCAGGCCTACCGCGACCGCGCCGACGGCAAGCCCGACCAGCCGATCGCCCTCGCCGTCACGGCCGCCCAGCCGAAGATCTCCACCCAGGCCCTCCAGGCCGCCGCCGACAGCCTCGGCAAGCAGATCGCCGCGGGCAAGGTGCACGTCGTGGCCGGCGCGAAGACCTGGGACTTCGGCCCCAAGACCGCGGCCAAGGCGCTCACGCTCGTCCCGGACGCCTCCGGCAAGATCGTGCCCAAGTGGGACCTCGACGCGCTCGCCGCCCAGCTGGGCACCGCGTTCGACAAGGTGAAGGTCAAGAAGAACGGCCAGGTCGCCGCGATCACCCCGCAGGACGTCGCGGACGGCATCACCTCGGTGTTCGACAAGACCGGCGACAAGGACCGCACCTTCAAGTTCGTGGTCTGACCCGTCCACGGTCGGACACCCGCACGGTCGGGCGCGTCCGCTCCCGACGAACCCGCGCCCACGGGGGGCGGGCCCGCATCCGGGCCCGCCCCTCGACAACGCCCCCTCCCGGTCAGCAAGATGTGACGCCACACCATCCGCCACATCCACCCCGGGAGCACGCCGATGCACCGCCGCCTCCAGCGCCACGGGACGGCCCTGCTCGCCGGTCTCACCGCCCTCACGCTCTCGCTGGCGCTCTGCTCCTGCACCGCCGGCCAGGGCGGCGGCGACGCGCTGCCCTCCGGCACCACAGCGCCCAAGCTGACCGCGATCGACATCAACCCGCACGACCGGGCCCGGCTGCGCCAGGGCGGCACCCTGAACCTGGCGATCGCCCAGTTCTCCCGCCAGTGGTCGCCGATCCACGCCGACGGCAGCGAGTCCTCGACCGTCATGGTCAGCAAGCCGCTGCTGCCGACCTTCTTCCGCTCGGACGCCGCCGGCACCCAGACGCCCAACCCCGCATACCTGCAGGAGGCGCACGCGGAGCTCAGGGACGGCCGGCAGGTGGTCACCTGGACGCTCAACCCGAAGGCCCACTGGTCCGACGGCACCCCGATCACCTGGCGCGACATCGAGGCCAACTGGCGTGCCCTGAACGGGAAGGACCCGGCCTACAAGGCCTCCAGCAGCACCGGCTTCGAGCTGGTCTCGGCGGTCGAGCGCGGCAAGGACGACTACCAGGCCGTGATGACCTTCGACCGCCCGTTCTCCGAGTGGCAGTCGATGTTCAACAGCGCCGGCAACGCCCCGCTGCTGCCGGCCAGTAGGGTCTCCACACCGGAGCTGTTCAACAGCTCCTACCTGGACGGGTTCCCGGTCAGCGCCGGCCCGTTCAAGGTCGAGCAGCTGGACCGCGCCACCCAGACCGTCACGCTGGTCGCCGACCCCTCCTGGTGGGGCGACAAGCCCGTGCTGGACCGGATCGTCTTCCACGCGATGCTGCCCGACGCGATGCCCGCCGCCTTCGCCCAGGGCCGGATCGACCTCGTCAACAACGGTCCGGACGTGGCCGGTTACCAGGTCATCAGGAACACCAAGGGCGCCGTGGTGCGCCGGGCCGGCGGCCCGGACTTCCGCCAGCTCACCCTGAACGCCCGCACCCCGGCGCTCAGCGACGCGACCGTGCGCCAGGCCGTCTTCCAGGCGATCAACCGGGACGTGGTGATCCGCGCCGACCTCAACGGCCTGGACTGGCCCGCCGTCCCGCTCAACAACCACCTGCTGGTCACCAACCAGAACGGCTACCGCGACAACTCCCTGGGCCTGGCCCGCTACGACCCCGCCGAGGCCGCCCGCAAGCTGGACGCGGCCGGCTGGAAGCTGGACGGCGACGTACGGAAGAAGGACGGCCGCGAGCTGAACCTGCGGATGGTCGTCCCGGCCGGCGTCACCCCGGCCCAGAGCGAGGCCGCCAACGCCACCGCCATGCTCAAGGACGTCGGCATCAAGGTGACCACGGTGACCGCCCCCGCCAACGAGTTCTTCGACCGGTACGTCAACCGCGACGACTTCGACATCGCCGCCTACTCGCTGATCGGCACCCCCTTCCCGGCCAGCGGCAACCGCGCCAACTTCGTCCAGAGCGGCGGCACCAACCACGTCGGCGCGGGCAGCCCGGCGGTGGACGCCGCACTCGACCGGGCCGCCGCCGCGGCCGACGCGGGCACCGCCTCCGAGGCGATCAACCAGGCCGACGGCGAGCTCTGGAAGGTGGCCGGCGTCCTGCCGCTCTACCAGCGCCCGCAGCTGTACGGGGCCCGCGCCGACCTCGCCAACATCGGCGCGCAGGGCCTGTCCGACATCGTCTGGGAGAACGTCGGCTTCGTGAAGTAGCGGGTGGACGGGCTCAGCCGTGCAGCGTCTCGCGCCAGTAGTGGCAGGCGCTGCGGCGGCCCGCCAGCTCCGTCCCGTACTCGCTGGTGACCGGCGTCAGCGCCGGGAGTTCGGTGCGGCAGCGGTCCTGCACCCGGTCGCAGCGCGGGTTGAAGGCGCAGCCCTCCGGCAGGCTCAGCAGGCTCGGCGGCAGGCCCTTGATGGCGTGCAGGTTCTGGCCCTTCTGGTCGAGCCGGGGGATCGAGTCCAGCAGGCCCCGGGTGCGCGGGCCGGGCGTACAACTCCCTGACGGGGGCGGTCTCCACGATCCGGCCCGCGTACATCACCGCGATCTTGTCCGCGACGTCCGCCACCACGCCCAGGTCGTGGGTGATCAGGATCAGTCCCATGTTGTACTCGGCCTGCAAGTCGGCGAGCAGGTCCATCACCTGGGCCTGCACCGTCACGTCCAGCGCCGTGGTCGGCTCGTCCGCGATGATCAGGTCCGGCTCCAGCGCCAGCGCCATCGCGATCATGATCCGCTGCCGCATGCCCCCGGAGAACTGGTGCGGGAAGTCCCCGACGCGCTGCCTGGCGGCCGGGATGCGCACCCGGTCCATCAGCTCGACGGCCTTCTCCTTCGCCTCCTTGCGGGACACCCCCCGGTGCGCCCGGAACATCTCGCCGAGCTGGTAGCCCACGCTGAGCACCGGGTTCAGCGCCGACAGCGCGTCCTGGAAGATCATCGCGATGTGCCCGCCCCGGATGGACCGCCGGGCGGCCGTGCCCATGGTCAGCAGGTCCTCGCCGCGGAACAGGATCCGCCCCGCGGTGATCCGCCCCGGCGGCATGTCCAGGATGCCCATGACCGCCTGCGCCGTCACCGACTTGCCCGAGCCGGACTCCCCCAGCACCGCCAGCGTCTCCCCCGCCGCGACGGAGTAGCTCACCCCGTTCACCGCCTTGGCGACCCCGTCCCGGGTGTGGAACTCCACGTGCAGGTCGTCGACCTCCAGCAGCGGCGTCCCGGGCTCCACGCTCCCCCGGCCACCGCCGATCACCTCCACCGCGTCCATCAGAGCCGCCCTCCTCAGCACCGCGGCACCCACCGCTGGGCGCAGAGCAACTATCAGGGAAGGGAGGGTACTTGGCGAGCCCGCGGCAGATCTCTTTTCCGTCACGGGAAAGGGCGCGCCCCCACCTGCGAGGACGCGCCCTGGTAGGGGGCCGGTGTCAGCCGGACTCCCGCTCGACGCCCCGCTCCGCCGCGAAATGACACGCCGAGTCGTGCCGCGCCGCGTCGCCCAGCCAGGACGGCGCGACCAGCAGCGGCTCCTCGACCTCGCACCGCTGCTGCGCCTTCCAGCAGCGGGTGCGGAAGCGGCAGCCGGACGGCGGGTTGGCCGGCGAGGGCACGTCGCCGGTGAGCACGATCCGGTCCCGCGTCTCGCGCGCCGTCGGGTCCGGCACCGGCACCGCCGAGAGCAGCGCCTGGGTGTACGGGTGGGTCGCGTGGTCGTAGATCTCCGCGTCGCTGCCGATCTCGACCATCTTCCCCAGGTACATCACCCCGACCCGGTCGGAGATGTGCCGGACGATCGAGAGGTCGTGCGCGATGAACATGTACGACAGGTTGAAGTCGCCCTGCAGCTGCTCCAGCAGGTTGATCACCTGCGCCTGCACCGAGACGTCCAGCGCGGAGACCGGCTCGTCGCAGATGATGACCTCCGGCTTGAGCGCCAACCCCCGGGCGATGCCGATGCGTTGGCGCTGCCCGCCGGAGAACTGGTGCGGGTAGCGGTTGATGTACTCGGGGTTGAGCCCGACCACGTCCAGCAGGTCCTGGACGGCCTTGCGGCGGTCCCCCTTGGGCGCCACCTCGGGGTGGATCTCGAACGGTTCGCCGATGATGTCGCCGACCGTCATGCGCGGGTTGAGCGAGGTGTACGGGTCCTGGAACACCATCTGGATGTTCCGCCGGACGGCCTTCAGCCCCGCCCCGGAGAGCCGGGAGATCTCCTCCCCCTTGTAGCGGACCGATCCCGAGGTGGCCGGCTCCAGGTTCATCAGCACCTTGGCCAGCGTGGACTTCCCGCAGCCGGACTCGCCGACGATGCCGAGCGTCTCACCGTGCATCAGGTCGAAGGTGACCCCGTCGACCGCCTTCACCGCCCCGACCTGCCGCCGGAGGATGATGCCCTTGGTGAGCGGGAAGTGCTTGACCAGGTCCCGGACTTCGAGGATCGGCTCGCCGCGCGGCACCTCCCGCGCGAGGGCGACCTCCTCCGGCACCACCGCGCCCAGTGCGCTGGACCCGTTAACGGTCATGGAGGGTCTCCTTCCAGAAGAAGCAGGCGCTGCCGCGCCCCTCCAACGGCGTCCCGTCCTCCTCGGCGACCGGGAACAGCTCCGGCACCTCGGCCCGGCAGACGTCCTGGGCGCGCGGGCAGCGCGGGTTGAAGGCGCAGCCCGGGGGGATGCGCAGCAGGTTGGGCGGCAGGCCCTTGATCGCGTAGAGCTCCTGGCCCTTCTGGTCGAGCCGGGGGATCGAGTCCAGCAGGCCCCGGGTGTACGGGTGCGCGGGCCGGGCGTACAGCTCGTGCACCGGGGCGGTCTCCACGATCCGGCCCGCGTACATCACCGCGATCTTGTCCGCGACGTCCGCCACCACACCGAGGTCGTGGGTGATCAGGATCAGCCCCATGTTGTACTCGGCCTGCAACTCGGCGAGCAGGTCCATCACCTGGGCCTGCACCGTCACGTCCAGCGCCGTGGTCGGCTCGTCCGCGATGATCAGGTCCGGCTCCAGCGCCAGCGCCATCGCGATCATGATCCGCTGCCGCATGCCCCCGGAGAACTGGTGCGGATAGTCGTTCACCCGCTCCTTGGCGGCCGGGATGCGCACCCGGTCCATCAGCTCGACGGCCTTGTCCCGCGCCTCCTTGCGGGACACCCCCCGGTGCGCCCGGAACATCTCGCCGAGCTGGTAGCCCACGCTGAGCACCGGGTTCAGCGCCGACAGCGCGTCCTGGAAGATCATCGCGATCTTCTGGCCGCGGATCCGCCGCCGCTCCTCCTTGCCCATCCTGAGCATGTCCTGGCCCCGGTAGAGGATCTCGCCGCGCGGGATCCGGGCCGGCGGCATGTCCAGGATGCCCATGACCGCCTGCGCCGTCACCGACTTGCCCGAGCCGGACTCCCCCAGCACCGCCAGCGTCTCCCCCGCCGCGACGGAGTAGCTCACCCCGTTCACCGCCCGGGCGACCCCGTCCCGGGTGGCGAACTCGACGTGCAGGTCCCGGACGTCGAGCAGCGGCCCCTGGTACGGCGCCTTCCGCTCGTGCCCGGTGGTGTCCACCGCTGTACTCACGATGCGCTCCCCTCGCTCAGCGAAGCTTCGGATCGAGGGCGTCGCGCACCGCGTCGCCCAGCATGATGAAGGCCAGCACGGTGATCGAGAGCGCCGCGGCCGGGAAGAACAGCACGTACGGCGCCGTCCGGATCACCTTCTGGGCGGAGGAGATGTCGATGCCCCAGGAGATGGTCGGGTCCTGAAGACCGATGCCGAGGAAGCTCAGCGTCGCCTCGGTGGCGATGTAGCCGCCGAGCGCGATCGTCGCCACCACGATCACCGGGGCGATCGCGTTCGGCAGGATGTGCCGGAACATCAGCCGGCCCGTCCCGGCGCCGAGCGCCCGGCCGGCCACCACGTAGTCGGCCTGCTTGACGGTCAGCACCGCCCCGCGCATCACGCGGGCGATCTGGGTCCAGCCGAGCACGCCCAGCGCGATGACCACGCTCCACACCGTGCGGGTGGCGAAGGCGTTCAGCAGCACCAGCGCGCCGAGCAGCAGCGGGATGCCGAAGAAGATGTCGGTGATCCGGGAGAGCAGCGCGTCGACCCAGCCGCCGAAGAAGCCGGCCACCATCCCGGTCAGCCCGCCGAGCAGGGTGACGGCGGCGGTCACGAAGATGCCGACGGTGATCGAGGCGCGGGCGCCGTACACCACCCGGGCGTAGATGGACCGGCCCTGGGCGTCGTACCCGAACCAGCCGGCCCCGAAGACGTCGCCCCAGTTCGGCCGCCTGAGGTAGTCGTTCACCAGGTCGGCCTTGCGCGGGTCCGCGGAGGTGAACGCCCAGGGGAAGATCGCCATCACCACCAGCAGCACGATCAGCACCGCCGAGATCAGGAAGATCGGCCGCCGGCGCAGGTCCCGCCAGGCGTCGGCCCACAGGCTGCGGGCCTCCTCCCGCTTCACCACGTCCGGTTCGACTAACGTCTCCTGCTCGACCGCCATGCCCTGCTCACCCGCGTAGTCGAGGCGCGAGACCCCGGGCTTGGGGTGCGGCTCGTACGAGTCCTCGTCGTGGATGTCAGGCATAGCGGATCCTCGGGTCCAGGACCGCGTAGAGCAGGTCGACGAGCAGGCTGGCGACCAGGTAGATGATCACCAGGACGGTCACGATGCCGACCACGGTGGGGCCCTCCTTCTGGTTGACCGCCCGGTACAGGACGTTGCCGATGCCCTGCACGTTGAAGACGCCCTCGGTGACGATCGCCCCGCCCATCAGCGCGCCGAGGTCGGTGCCGAGGAAGGTGATCACCGGGATCAGCGAGTTGCGCAGCAGGTGGCGGGAGATGATGGTGCGCCGGGGCAGGCCCTTGGCGACCGCGGTGCGCATGTAGTCGGCCCGCAGGTTCTCGCCGATCGACGTCCGGGTGAGCCGGGCCACGTACGCGAGCGAGAGCGAGCCCAGGACGACGGCCGGCAGCACCAGTTGGGTCAGGTCGTAGCTGTCCTGCACCGTCGGGGTGACCCAGCCCAGGTTGGTGGCGAACACCGTCTGGGCGATGTAGGCCAGCACGAAGACCGGGATCGAGATCACCACCAGGGTGAAGACCAGCACCAGGGTGTCCGCGACGCTGCCGCGCCGCAGGCCGGAGACCAGGCCGAGGGCCAGGCCCGCGATCATCTCGAAGACGAAGGCCATCAGGGCGAGCCGGATGGTGACCGGGAAGGCGTCCGCCATGATGTCGGTGACCGGACGGCCGGTGAAGCTGGTGCCGAAGTCCCCTTGGAAGAGGTTCCCCATGTAGTGCAGGTACTGCTTCCAGAGCGGCTGGTCCAGGTAGTACGTGTGCTTGATGCTGGCGACCACGGCCGGGTCGGCGGCCTTCTCCCCGAACAGCGCCGCCACCGGGTCGCCGGGCAGCGTGTAGACCATCAGGAAGATCAGCAGCGTGGTGCCGAAGAACACCGGGATCATCTGCAGCACCCGACGCAGCACGTAACTGCCCATCCGAGCCTCCTTCCTAGGTGTCCGACTGGGTGCCCGGCCGACCGGACCGGTCGGCCGAGAGACCGCGCCCCGCCCTCCGTGCGGGGAGGGCGGGGCCGGCGCGAGGGCTCGGGGCTCAGCCCTTGACCTCGACCTGGGTCCAGGCCGGGTTGCCGAAGGAGTCGAACTTCACGTTCTGCACCTTGGTCGAGTAGCCCGAGTTGGTGCGGTAGTACCAGAGCGGGATGGCGGGCATCCCGCTCGGCAGCACGGCCTCGGCCTGCTGGTAGCCGGTCACCGTGTCGGCGACGCTGGCGGCCTCGTCGGCCCTGGTGGCCGCGTCGTCGAACTGCGGGTTGCTGTAGCCGAAGTCGTTGGACGCGGCACCGGTGCGGTAGACGTCGGCCAGGAAGTTGGCGTTCAGCGGGTAGTCCTGCACCCAGCCGGTGCGGAAGGCGCCGTTGAGGGTGTGCCCGGTGATCGCGGCCCGCGCGGTCTTGAAGTCGGGCTTCGGGTCGCCCAGGCAGTCGACGCCGGTGTTCTGCCGGATCGAGTTGCAGACCGCGTCGACCCACTCCTTGTGGCCGCCGTCCGCGTTGTAGGTGATCAGCAGCTTGTTGCCGGGGACGCCGCCGCCCTCCTGGATCAGCTGCTTGGCCTTGGCCGCGTCGAACGTGCAGAACTCGCCGCAGGCGCCGTCCTTGTAGCCCTCGACGCCCTCGGCCACCCAGGCGGTGGCGGGCTTGCGGGAGCCCTGGAGCACCGTCTTGGTGATGGTGGCGCGGTCGATCGCCATCGACAGGCCCTGGCGCACCTTCGCCTTGTCCGGCGACGCCCAGTCAGCCTGGTAGAGCGTGAAGCCGATGTTCTGGATGGCGCCCTGCGGAGCGTCCACCGCCCGGTCCCCGAGGTCGCTCTTGTAGGTGGCCAGCGCGGACGGCGGCACCTGGTCCATCACGTCCAGGTTGTTGGACTGGAGGTCCGCGTAGGCGGCCTCGGACGTGGTGTACATCTTGAAGACGATGCCGCCGTTCTTCGGCTTGTCCACGCCCTGGTAGTCCGGGAAGGACTTGGTCACCACGTTGTTGTTGTGCGACCAGCTGACGAACTGGTACGGGCCGTTGCCCACCGGCTTCTGCCCGTACCCGGCCGGGTCCTTGAAGAAGCCCTCGGGCAGCGGGGAGAAGGCGATGTAGCCGAGCTTGTACTCGAAGTACGAGACCTTGTGGCTCAGCTTGACGGTGAAGTGCAGCTCGTCGGTGACGGTCAGCCCGGACATCTTGTCCGCGGTGGGCTGGCCGGAGGTCGGGTGGACGTCCTGGTAGCCCTCGATGTCGGAGAACCAGGAGCTGTTGATCTGGTTGTTGGCCGGGCTGGCGCCCCAGTTCCAGGCGTCGACGAAGTTCTGGGCGTGCACCGGGGTGCCGTCGTGGAACTTCCAGCCGTCCTTCAGCGTGATGTCGAAGGTCTGCGAGTCACTGGTGTCGATCTTGTCGGCGACCTGCATCCGGATCTTGGCGTTGCTCGGGTCGTAGTCGACCAGCCCCTTGAAGAGGTTCTGGATGATGCGACCGCCGCCGACCTCGTTCGCGTTGGCCGGCTGCAACGGGTTCTGCGGCTCGTTGCTCTGGTAGCTGAAGGACTTGCCGGCGTCCGACGAACCGCTGCCCCCTCCGCCGCTACTGCTGCTGCAGCCGGTGGCCACCAGGGCCACGGAGGTCGCAACGGCGAGGACCCAACGAGCACGGGCGGCTACGGGCATGGAGGTCCCTCCTCAGGGTGTGTTTCGCATCACACCCCATGAGAAGCGCGCCCCGGCGACGGCGCGCGTCAGGTGCACCCGGACGGGTGCGGTGACCCCCTGCCGAGTTGACGCGGCGCCGGACGACGCGGCGTGGGACCGGCGGAACGCGGGAAGGGCCCGCGGCGCGAACGCCACGGGCCCTTCCTTCGACTACCGGGGGATCAGGCCGCGGCCTGCTCCCGGACCTCGGGGAAGTGGCAGGCCGACTCGTGGGCGGCCGCGCCCTCCAGCAGCGAGGGGACCGCGAGCAGCGGGACCTCCTCGGAGCACCGGTCCTCCGCCTTCCAGCAGCGGGTGCGGAAGCGGCAGCCGGACGGCGGGTTGGCCGGCGAGGGGATGTCCCCGGTGAGGATGATCCGCTCGCGGGACTCGCGCGCCGTCGGGTCCGGCACCGGCACCGCGGAGAGCAGCGCCTGGGTGTACGGGTGGGTGGCGTTCTCGTAGATCTCCTCGTCCGAGCCGATCTCGACCATCTTGCCCAGGTACATCACGCCGACGCGGTCGGAGATGTGCCGGACGATGGAGAGGTCGTGCGCGATGAACATGTAGGAGAGGCCGAACTCGCCCTGCAGCTGCTCCAGCAGGTTGATCACCTGCGCCTGGACGGACACGTCCAGCGCGGAGACCGGCTCGTCGCAGATGATGATCTCGGGCTTGAGCGCGAGGCCGCGGGCGATGCCGATGCGCTGGCGCTGGCCGCCGGAGAACTGGTGCGGGTACCGGTTGATGTACTCCGGGTTCAGACCCACGACGTCCAGCAGGTCCTGGACGGCCTTGCGGCGGTCGCCCTTGGGCGCCACCTCGGGGTGGATCTCGAACGGCTCGCCGATGATGTCGCCGACCGTCATGCGCGGGTTGAGCGAGGTGTAGGGGTCCTGGAACACCATCTGGATGTTCCGGCGGACGGCCTTCAGGGCGGCGCCCTGCAGGGTGGAGATGTCCTCGCCCTTGAACAGCACCTGGCCGGAGGTGGCCCGCTCCAGGTTCATCAGCACCTTGGCCAGCGTGGACTTGCCACAGCCGGACTCGCCGACGATCCCGAGCGTCTCGCCCTTCTTCAGCTCGAAGGAGATGCCGTCGACCGCCTTGACCGCGCCGACCTGCTTCTTGAAGAGGATGCCCTGGGTCAGCGGGTAGTGCTTGACCAGGTCCTTGACCTCCAGGATGTTCTCAGCCATGGAGGGTCTCCTTCCAGAGGTGGCACGCGCTGCGGCGGCCGGTGAGCTCCTTGCCGTCCTTGTCCGTGACGTGGTGCAGCGCCGGGATCTCGGTGCGGCACAGGTCGGTGGCGACGTCGCAGCGGGGGTTGAACGCGCAGCCGGTCGGAACCTTCAGCAGGTTCGGGGGCAGGCCCTTGATCGCGTACAGCTCCTGGCCCTTCTGGTCCAGGCGCGGGATGGAGCGGAGCAGGCCCTTGGTGTACGGGTGCGCGGGGTTCGCGTACAGCTCGTGCACCGGGGCGGTCTCCACGATCCGGCCCGCGTACATCACGGCGATCTTGTCCGCGACGTCGGCGACCACGCCGAGGTCGTGGGTGATCAGGATCAGGCCCATGTTGTACTCGGCCTGCAGCTCGGCGAGCAGGTCCATCACCTGGGCCTGGACGGTCACGTCCAGGGCGGTGGTGGGCTCGTCCGCGATGATCAGGTCGGGCTGGAGCGACAGCGCCATCGCGATCATGATGCGCTGGCGCATACCGCCGGAGAACTGGTGCGGGTAGTCGTTCACCCGCTCCCGGGCGGCGGGGATGCGCACCCGGTCCATCAGCTCGATGGCCTTCTCCTTCGCCTCCTTGCGGGAGGCGCCCTGGTGCACGCGGAACATCTCGCCGAGCTGGTAGCCGACGGAGAGCACCGGGTTCAGCGCGGACAGCGCGTCCTGGAAGATCATCGCGATCTTCCGGCCGCGGATCCGGCGCCGCTCCTCGTTGCTCATCGTGAGCATGTCCTGGCCGCGGTACAGGATCTGGCCCTGGGTCACCTTGCCCGGGGGCATGTCCAGGATGCCCATGATGGTCTGCGCCGTCACGGACTTGCCGGAGCCGGACTCGCCGAGCACGGCGAGCGTCTCGCCGGCCGCGACGGAGTAGTTGACGCCGTTCACGGCCTTGGCGACACCGTCCCGGGTGTGGAACTCCACGTGGAGGTCCTTCACCTCGAGAAGAGGAGTGCCAACTTCGAGACGGTCGTTCTTCTGGTCGTTCTCGATCACGGTGGTCATCGGGGTCGTCACCTCTTCTCTCAACGGAGCTTCGGGTCGAGGGCGTCGCGCACCGCGTCGCCGAGCATGATGAACGCCAGAACGGTGAGGCTCAGCATTCCGGCGGGGAAGAACAGCGCGAACGGCGCCGTCCGGATCACCTTCTGGGCGGAGGAGATGTCGATGCCCCAGGAGATGGTCGGGTCCTGCAGACCGATGCCGAGGAAGCTCAGCGTCGCCTCGGCGGCGATGTAGCCGCCGAGCGCGATGGTGGCGACGACGATCACCGGGGCGACCGCGTTCGGCAGGATGTGCTTGAACATGATCCGCCAGGTGCCGGCGCCGAGCGCCTTGGCGGCCGTCACGAAGTCGGCCTGCTTGACCGTGATCACCGAACCGCGCATGACACGGGTCATCTGGGTCCAGCCCAGGGCGACCAGCGCGAAGACCACGCTCCACACGGTGCGCGAGGTGAAGGCGTTCAGGACCACCAGCGAGCCGAGCAGCAGCGGGATGCCGAAGAAGATGTCGGTGATCCGGGAGATGATCGTGTCGACCCAGCCGCCGAAGTAGCCGGCCAGCATGCCGGTGAGGCCGCCGATGATGGTCACACCGGCGGTGACGCAGATGCCGACGATGATCGAGGCGCGGGCGCCGTGGACGACGCGGGCGTAGATGCTGCGGCCCTGGAGGTCGTAGCCGAACCAGTCCGCCTGGAAGAGGTGGCCGTAGTTCGGCTTCGTCAGGTAGTGGTTGCGCAGGTCGCCGGCCCGCGGGTCCACCGAGGTGAACAGACCGGGGGCGATCGCGATGACGATCAGCAGCAGGATCAGCAGCGCGGAGATCACGAAGATCGGCTTGCGCCGCAGGTCGTGCCAGGCGTCGGAGCCGAGGCTGCGGGGCTTCTCGGGCTTGGCGGCCGCGGTGGCGGCGCCGCCCTGGGCCGGGATCTTCCCGGCGGTCTTCTTCTCGGTCAGGTCAGGCATAACGGATCCTCGGGTCCAGGACCGCGTAAAGCAGGTCGACGATCAGGCCGGCGGCCAGGTAGACGATCACGAGGAAGGCCACGAAGCCGGAGACCGTCGAGCCCTCCTTCATGTTGATCGCTTGGTAGAGCGCGTGGCCCACACCCTGGACGTTGAAGATGCCCTCGGTGACGATGGCGCCGCCCATCAGGGCGCCGAGGTCGGTACCGAGGAAGGTGACCACCGGGATCATCGAGTTGCGCAGCAGGTGGGTGCCGATCACCTTGCGCCGCGGCAGGCCCTTGGCCACCGCGGTGCGGACGTAGTCGGCCTTGATGTTCTCGGCGATGGAGGTGCGGGTGAGGCGCGCGACGTAGGCCAGCGAGAGCGAGCCGAGCACGACGGCCGGCAGCACCATCTGGGTGATGTCGTTGCTGTCCTGGACGGTCGGGGTGACCCACTTCAGGTTCTGCCCGAAGACCGTCTGAACGATGAAGCCCAGCACCGGGACCGGGATCGAGATCAGCAGCAGGGTCATGACCAGGGCGCCCTTGTCGAAGAGCTTGCCGCGGCGCAGACCGGCGTACAGGCCGATCCCGATGCCGAGCACGATCTCGATGGCGAACGCGAACAGCGCCAGCTGGACCGTGACCGGCAGCGCCTCGGTGATCTTGTCGAGCACCGGGCGTCCGTCCAGGCCGGTGCCGAAGTCACCGGTGAACAGCTTCCCCATGTAGTCGAGGTACTGCTGGACCAGCGGCTTGTCGAAGCCTTGCTGGTGCCTCAGCGCGGCGAGCTGCACCGGGTCCGGCGCCTTGTCGCCCCACAGCGCTGCCAGCGGGTCACCGGGCAGCAAGTGCACCATGAAAAAGATGAGTGCGGTCGTTCCGAGGAACACCGGGATCATCTGGAGCAGTCGCCTTGCGACAAAGCGCCCCATCGTGCCTCCATGTATGACTCTGCCGGGCCCGTCAACCCGGCAAGAGATAAGTCGGCGTGCCAACGGCCGGTGCCAGTCCTCGCCCTTGTGGGGATGGACGGGCACCGGCCGTTGTCACCGGGTCAGGCGGTGCCGACCGATTACTTCTTCTTCTTGACCTCGACGTCGGTGTAGACCGGGTCGCCGAAGGAGTTGAACTTCACGTTCTGGACGTTCTTGGAGTAGCCGGAGCTGGTCTTGTAGTACCAGAGCGGGATGGCCGGCATGTCCTTGGCCAGAACGGCCTCGGCCTGCTGGTAGTACTCCGCGGTCTTCTCGACCGTGGTGGCGGCGTCCGCCTCCTTCGACAGCTTGTCGAACTCGGAGCTGGAGTAGCTGCCGTCGTTGGCCGCGGCACCGGTGCCGTAGACGTCGCGCAGGAAGTTGGCGTTCAGCGGGTAGTCCTGCACCCAGCCGGTACGCATCATGCTCTGGACCTGCTTGCTGGTGACCAGGTCACGCGAGGTCTTGAAGTCCGGCTTCGGGTCACCGAGGCACTCGACGCCGACCGACTGGCGGATCGAGTTGCAGACCGCGTCCACCCACTCCTTGTGGCTGCCGTCGGAGTTGTACAGGATGGTGATCTTGCCGCCGGGAACGCCGCCGCCCTCGGTGATGAGCTGCTTCGCCTTCTCCGGGTTGAACTTGCAGGCGTCGCCGCAGGTGCCGGCCTTGTAGCCCATGACGCCGGGCGCCACGAACGAGTCGGCGGGGATGCGGTTGCCGTTCAGCACGGTCTTGGTGATGGTGTCGCGGTCGATCGCCATCGAGAGGCCCTGACGGACCTTCTCCTTGCCCGGGGCGTTCCAGTCGCCCTGGTACAGCGCGAAGGAGATGTTCTGGATGGCGCCCTGCGGCTGGTCGACCGCGCGCTTGCCCAGGTCGTCCTTGTACTTCGGCAGGTCGGTCGAGTCGACCTGGTCCAGGACGTCCAGGGTGTCGGACATCAGGTCCTTGTACGCGGCCTCACCGGCGGTGTAGTTCCGGAAGACGACGCCGCCGTTCTTCGGCTTGTCGATGCCCGTGTACTTGTCGTAGGCGGCCAGCGTGATGGCCTTGTTGTGCTCCCACGAGACGAACTTGTAGGGGCCGTTGCCGACCGGCTTCTGGCCGTAGCCGGCCGGGTCGGTGAAGAAGCCCTCGGGCAGCGGGAAGAAGGCCGAGTAGCCGAGCTTGTACGTGAAGTACGAGACCGGGGTGGACAGTTCGATCGTGAAGTGGGTGTCGTCGACGACCTTCAGACCGGACATCTCGGTGGCCGTCGGGTCACCCTTGTCCTTGTCCGGGTGGACCGCGTCGTAGCCGACGATGTCGGAGAACCAGTCCGAGTTGATCTGGTTGTTCTTCGGGTTGGCCGACCAGTTCCAGGAGCTCACGAAGGACTTGGCGGTGACCGGGGTGCCGTCGTGGAAGGTCCAGCCGGACTTCAGCGTGACGGTGTAGTTCTTGGCGTCGGTGGTCTCGATCTTGTCGGCCACCTGGTTGCGCAGCGCACCGGTCGCGGGGTCGTAGTCGACGAGGCCCTTGAAGAGCTGCTTGACGATACGGCCGCCCTGGTTCTCCATGGCGTTGGCCGGCTGGAGCGGGCGCTGCGGCTCCGCGCTCTGGTAGCTGAAGCTGGCGCCCGGGTCGACCGCAGCGCTGTCGGAGCTGCCCCCGGAGGAGTCGCTGCTGCTGCACGCAGTCGCAGCGAGGGCGACAGCAACAGCTGCGACAACCCACTTGGCCTGGCTCGCACCGCGCATCGGTGTGCCTCCTGAATTCGACGTTGCAACGAGGAGGGCACTGCGGAACGGTTCCCACCGGACCCGCTGTGCCGTCCGCGCTCGTGGTTTCGGCGCGCACCCCTGCGCGTTCACCCTTGACCCGAGCCTGACTGCACCCACTATCCGTCACGCACGGACACGAAAGTGACCAGTGACGATCTCAATTAGGTCACATGAACAGTCGGTAAGTTTCGAAAACCGGACATTTGAGACATAGCCAGACAGGCACCAAACGGACAGTCGTCACGGATGACGAACTGTCACGTCCGCTCAGCGGACACCCGGGTGTGATGAGCGCTATTCCGTGAATAGCGGCCCCGACAACTTGGAGTAGTTGAAAAAGTTCGCCCCCCTCTCCATGGGAAAGGGGGGCGAATCATTCCGGCCAATGGCCGTTCAGTGCGTCCGGATCACGCCTTCTTGGCGCGCGAGGCGGTGCGACCGCGGTCCTTCTGGTCGAGGACGACCTTACGGATGCGAACCGTCTCCGGGGTCACCTCGATGCACTCGTCCTCGCGGCAGAACTCCAGCGACTGCTCCAGCGAGAGCTTGCGCGGCGGGACGATCGACTCGGCCACGTCGGCGTTCGCCGAGCGCATGTTGGTGAGCTTCTTCTCCTTGGTGATGTTCACGTCCATGTCGTCGGCACGCGAGTTCTCACCGACGATCATGCCCTCGTACACCTCGGTGCCCGGCTCGCAGAAGAGCACGCCGCGCTCCTGCAGGTTGGTCATCGCGAAGGCGGTGACCACACCGGCCCGGTCGGCGACCAGCGAACCGTTGTTGCGGGTGGTCAGGTTGCCGAACCACGGCTCGTGACCCTCGTGGATCGAGTGCGCGATGCCGGTGCCGCGGGTGTTGGTGAGGAACTCGGTACGGAAGCCGATCAGGCCGCGGGACGGCACGACGAACTCCATCCGGACCCAGCCCGAGCCGTGGTTGGACATGTTGTCCATCCGGCCCTTGCGGATGCCCATGAGCTGGGTGACGGCACCCATGTGCTCCTCGGGCACGTCCACCGTGAGGCGCTCGACGGGCTCGTGGGTCTTGCCGTTGACCTGCTTGGTGACCACCTGCGGCTTGCCGACGGTCAGCTCGAAGCCCTCGCGGCGCATGGTCTCGATCAGGATGGCCAGCGCCAGCTCACCGCGGCCCTGCACCTCCCAGGCGTCCGGACGCTCGGTGTCGAGCACGCGCAGCGAGACGTTACCGATCAGCTCGCGGTCCAGGCGGTCCTTCACCTGGCGGGCGGTGACCTTGCGGTCCACCTTGACGCCGGCCTTGGCGTCCGCGCCCTTGCCGCTGCCGCCACGGCCGACCAGCGGCGAGGTGTTGGTGCCGATGGTCATCGAGATGGCCGGCTCGTCCACCGTGATCAGCGGCAGCGCGATCGGGTTCTCCGGGTCGGCCAGGGTCTCGCCGATCATGATCTCGCCGATGCCGGCGACGGCGCAGATGTCACCGGGGCCGGCCACCTCGGCCGGCTTGCGGGTGAGCGCCTCGGTCATCAGCAGCTCGGAGATGCGGACGTTCTGGATCGAGCCGTCACGCTTGATCCAGGCCACGGTCTGGCCCTTGCGCAGCTCGCCCTGCTCGACGCGGAGCAGCGCGATGCGGCCGAGGAAGTTGTCGGCGTCCAGGTTGGTGACGTGGGCCTGGAGCGGGGCGTCCTCGTCGTAGCCGGGGGCCGGGACGTGCTCCAGCAGGGTGGAGAAGAACGGCTCCAGGCTGGTGCTGTCGGCCGGGACGGTGCCGTTCTCCGGCTTGGTCAGCGAGGCGACGCCGTCACGGGCGCAGGCGTAGACGATCGGGAACTCGATCTGGTCCTCGTCCGCGTCCAGGTCCAGGAACAGGTCGTAGGTCTCGTTGATGACCTCGTCGATCCGGGAGTCCGGACGGTCGGTCTTGTTGATGCAGAGGATGACGGGCAGGCGGGCGGTGAGCGCCTTGCGGAGCACGAACCGGGTCTGCGGCAGCGGGCCTTCGGAGGCGTCGACCAGGAGGACGACCGCGTCCACCATCGACAGACCGCGCTCGACCTCGCCACCGAAGTCGGCGTGGCCCGGGGTGTCGATGATGTTGATGGTGATCGGCGCGCCACCATCCTTGGGGTGGTACTTGACCGCGGTGTTCTTCGCGAGAATGGTGATGCCCTTCTCGCGCTCCAGGTCGTTGGAGTCCATCATCCGGTCATCGAGCTGCTGGTGGGCTGCGAAGGCGCCGGCCTGCTTGAGCATGGCGTCGACCAGCGTGGTCTTGCCGTGGTCGACGTGGGCGACGATGGCGACGTTACGGATGTCGTTGCGCGTGGGCATGCCTAGCGGATTCTCCCGGAATCGTGGGTTACGGCGCCCGGCCGCGAGACGCGCACTTGCGGCCCTTTCGGCCGCTGCCACCCGTTCCGCCTGCTACTACCGGTCCACCCGCCGGGCATATCGACATGCCTCGGCTTCCTCCTATCGTACGGGGAAGCGCCCAGGTGAGCAGAAACGAGCAGGTCGCAGGGGATCAAGATCACAGGCGGATCACACGGCGCCCACCCGGCGACCGGGCTCCGGCCCCCTTCCGTTCGTGCTCCGACGGCCCGGCCCACGCACCGGGCGGACGCCCCCGGAGCGGTCTCCGGGAGGCGTCCGCCGACGCCGTGCGCCGCCCCGCCGGGGAAGCCCTACCCGCCCCAGCCCACGTCCTGGAAGCGCGGCCACCCGAAGCCGTACGCGCCGGCGCCGACCACCCCGGTCCGGACCCCGACCAGCTCCGGCCGCTGGTAGAGCGGCACCGAGTGCCCGAGCTGCCAGATCCGTACGTCCGCCTCCTGGAGCAGGTCGAGCCGGGCCGCCGGGTCCGGTTCGGCGGCCGCCCGGTCGAACAGCCGGTCGATCTCCTCGGTGCCGCCGCGGCCGAAGTTGCCGCCCGGGTCCGGCACGCCGTCGGGGTCCGGCCGGGGCTTGGCGTAGGCGGGGCGCTGTTCGCTCGCCGGGCTGGCGCCGACCGGCCGGGAGAAGAGCGCGAGGTCGTAGTCCCCGGCCGCCAGGTGCTCCCCGACGAAGGACTCGGCGGGCACGGGCACCTGTCGCACCGCGATCCCGGCGTCCCCGAGGCCGGCGGTGAGCGCGTCGGCGGTGCGCTTGGCGGTCGCCGAACCGGCCGGGAGCAGCAGCGAGAGGGAGAGCGGCTTGCCGCCCCTGCTCCGGACGCCCCCGCCGGTGGGCCGCATCCAGCCCGCCTCGTCCAGCAGCAGGCCCGGGTCCGCCTGGTCGACCGCGCCGCTGTTGTCCCGGTAGCCCTCCTGGTCGCCGGCGAGCAGGTGGCTGCCCAGCGGTGCGGCGGGCAGGCCGAGCGGGGTGAGCGCGGCGGCGGCGATCCGCTGCCGGTCGACGGCCCGGGTGAGGGCCCGGCGCACCAGCGGGTCGGTCAGCGGGGCGCGCTCGGCGTTGAGGGTGAGCTGGGTGAGCGAGGCCGCGGCGGCCCGGTGCACGGTGACGCCGGGCAGCGACTCGGCCCGCCGCAGCGCCAGCGCCGCCGACTCGGGCGCGGCCTCGGGCGGCGGCGCGACGGAGGGTGAGGCGGAGGCGGGAGCGGAGGAGGCATCGGCGGCCGGGGCGGGCACCGCCCGGTCCACCGCCGCGGTGAGCGGGGCGACGTCCAGCCGGTCCTGGTCCAGCGCGTCCAGCCGCTGCTCGGGCGGCGAGGCGAGGAAGTCGATCCGGTCGGCCTTCGCCGGCTCGCCCCACCAGAGCGGGTTGCGCACCACGGTGACCGTCCCGCCCTCGGCGTCGTACCGGGAGAGGGTGTACGGCCCGGCGCTCGGCCGGTCGCCGCCGGTCAGCGCCCGGTCGAAGTCGGCCGGGGTGGCCGTCTCGGCGGCCGGGTAGAGCGGCCCGAACAGCGAGCGCCACTCCGCGTACGGCCGCCGGAAGGTCACCCGCACCTCGTGCGGGTCGGCACCCGGGGCGACCGACTCGACGGCGTCGTACCCGGCCGCCCGCCCGCCCCGGTACGCGGGGTCCAGGCCGGACAGCGCGGTCCGCTGGGCGTCGAGGTCGGCGGCCGAGACCGGGGTGCCGTCGCTCCAGACGGCGCGCGGGTTCAGCCGGTACGTCACCACCTGCGGCGACTGCCCGGGCGGGGTGGACTCGGCGCCCTCCAGGTAGTCCGGGTCGGGGGCGAGCCGGCCGTGCTCGTCGGGCCGGAACAGCGAGGGGTACAGCGCGTGGGCGAGCAGCGCCGAGTCGGCGGTCGCCGCGCCCTGGTAGACGTTCAGCGTGGCCGGGACGCGGTCGAGGGCCCAGCGCAGCGTGCCGCCGTCCCGGACGGCGGCGCGGTCGACCGGCCCGACGTCCCCGGTGGTGGCCGTGGGCTCGGCCGGGGCGGGCACGGCGGCGGGGGTGCGGGCGGGGCCCGGGTCGTCGGAGCAGCCGCCGAGACCGGCGGCGAGCAGCAGCGCGGCGGCTGCGGCGGTGAGCTGGCGGACGCGCATGGCGGCCATCGAACGCCGCCCCGGGCGCCCGGCCCGTGCCGACACGGCGGGCGGCCGGGCGACTGCACCCGTCCGGCCCACCGATCCGGCGGCTAGAGGCCGAGCTCGAACCAGACGATCTTGCCCTTGGGCGTGCGCCGGCTGCCCCAGCGCTCGGCCAGCAGGCTGACCAGCTGCAGGCCCCGCCCACCCTCGTCGGTCTCCTGCGCGCGCCGCTGCCGGGGCTGCGCGTAGCCGTCGTCCCAGACCTCGCAGACCAGGCCGCGCTCGCGCAGCAGCCGCAGCCGGATCTCGCCCCGCCCGTGCTTGAGCGCGTTGGTGACCAGCTCGCTGACCAGCAGTTCGGTGGTGTCGACCAGCTCGTCCAGCCCCCGGGCGAGCAGCCAGCTGCACGCCAGCTCGCGGGCCTTGGCCACCGAGGTGGGCTCGGGCGGCAGGAACCAGTTGCCGACGGCGTCCTCGGGGAAGGCGTGCACCTTGGCCATCAGCAGGGCGATGTCGTCCTCGCCGTGGTGCGGGTTGAGCTCGCCGAGCACGTGGTCGCAGAGGTCCTCCAGCCCCTTGCCCCCGTCGGAGAGCGCGGAGCGGAAGGCCCGCAGTCCCTCGTCCAGCTGGTGCTTGCGGCTCTCCACCAGGCCGTCGGTGTAGAGCGCGAGCACGGCGCCGTCCGGGAGGGTCAGCTCGACCTCCTCGAAGGGCTCGCCGCCGACGCCGAGCGGCAGGCCGGGCGGCACGTCGAGCATCCGGGAGCTCTCGCCGGGGCTGAGCAGGACGGGCGGCAGGTGGCCGGCGTTGGCGAAGACGCAGCGGCGGGTGACGGCGTCGTAGACCGCGTAGACGCAGGTCGCCAGGTAGACCTCGCGGGCCTCCTCGTCGGCCGTCGAGGTGAGCCGCCCGTACGGGGTGGGCGGGCCGGCCGGCACCGAGTCGTCGCCGAGGCCGCGGGCGATCTCGTCCAGGGCGCCGAGCACCTCGGCGGGGTCGAGGTCGAGCATCGCCAGGGTGCGGACGGCGGTGCGCAGCTGGCCCATCGCGACGGCGGCGCGCAGTCCGCGGCCCATCACGTCGCCGATGACCAGCGCGGTGCGGTTGCCGGGCAGCGGGATGACGTCGAACCAGTCGCCGCCGACCTCGGTGTTGTTGTTGCTGGGCAGGTAGCGGCAGGCGATCTCCAGGCCGCTGGCGGCCGGGTTGCCCGGGGGCAGCAGGCTGCGCTGGAGGATCAGCGCCCGCTCGTGCTCGCGCCGGTAGAGCCGGGCGTTGTCGATGCAGACGGCGGCGCGGGCGACCAGTTCCTCGGCGATCGCGACGTCGCGGGCGTCGAAGGGCTCGCTGCCGATCGCCCGGGAGAGCTGGACGAGGCCGAGCACCTGGTCGCGGGCGACCAGCGGGACGATCAGGGTGGAGCGCAGCAGCGGGTCGCGCCCGGGCTCGGGGACGACGCTGCGGCCGGTGCGCAGCGCCCGGGCGTGCGGGGAGCGGCGCGGGTAGCAGAGGGTGCCGCCGGCCTCGGCGATCGGCAGGCCGGTGACCGAGCCGAGCACCGAGGAGGCGCCGCCGACCACGCTGGAGACGGCGACCCGGCGCAGTTCGCCGCTGCCGTCGGTGAGCACGGTGTCGCCGAGCCGGCCGGCGCTGGGCACGGTCTCGCCGGAGAGCAGCGCGGTGTAGAGGTCGACGGTCGCGAGGTCGCAGAACGGCGGGACGACGACGTCCAGCAGTTCCTTGGCGGTGGTCTCCAGGTCGAGCGTGGAGCCGATGTGCGCGCTGGCCTCGTTGAGCAGGGCCAGGTTGCGGCGCACCCCGTCGGCCTCGCGCTCGGCGACGTGCCGGCTGGTGACGTCGGAGACCTGCCCGGCGACGCCCATGGTCTGCCCGGCGGAGCCGTTCAGGCGGTACAGCGAGACGGCCCAGAGCCGGTTGCCCTCGCGGGTCGGGACGGCGCCGTGGAAGCGCAGGTCGAAGACGGGCTCGCCGGTGGCCACGACCTTGCGCAGGGCGGCGGTGAGCCGGTCGGCCTCGGACGGCGGGAAGAGGTCGTGCGGGGTGAGGCCCTCCAGGTCGGTGGGGACCAGTCCCATCCCGGAGGCGAAGGCGTCGTTGACCCGCTGCAGCCGCAGCCGGTCGTCGAACAGCACGAAACCGGTGGGCGTCTGCCCGAAGACGGCCTCGGAGGCGGCCAGGTCGGTCTCGATCCGGCGCAGCCGCCCGAGGTCGACGGCCAGGCAGGTGGCGCCCGCGGTGGGCAGGGCGCTGTCGGGCATCAGGTAGAGCTCGGCGAGGCCCTCGCCGCCGTCGGCGTCCCGGTACGGGGTGGTGCCGACCCACTCCTCGCCCGCCAGGGTGCGCTCCAGCCGGGCCCGGCCGCGCTGCCAGAGCTCGCGGGGGACGAAGGTGGTGACCGGGTCGGCGCCGACGGCCTCGGCGGCCGGGATGCCGAAGAACTCGGCGGCGCGCTCGCTCCACTGGCTGATCCGCCCGTCGGGGCCGATCGCGAAGGTGGCGACCCGGATGTAGTCGTAGATCGAGCCGGGGTCGCCGGCGCCCCAGGCGCGGTCCTCGGCGACGGGGTGGTGGCCGCGCCCGCCGACCGCGCCGTCCGGTACGGACAGGTGCGCGGAACCGGCCTGCCCGGGTACAGCGGCATGACCGCTGCTGCTCGGCGACACGCTCCGCGCCGGAGTGCTGTTCAACGGACCGACCCCTCCAACCCGCGACCGTCCGGATGTCGAGAAGACCGAGTATTCATCATCGAGGGGTACGTTCACACGCCCTCAACATCACAACATCAGATCGGGCGAAGGTTTTTGTCCTACCGCCCGCGCAACCACAATGCCACGCTCGCGCCCCCTTCCGGAGCGCGCGCTCCCCCTGAGCGCCCGATGGCATATGCGACCCCGCTCCCCTGCTGTTCGTTCCGCTCACGATCCATCGGGCTCACTACCCGGCAGCGCCTGCTCGAACCAGACCACCTTGCCGATGCCCTCGGCCCGGGCGCCCCAGCGCAGTGCCAGCCGGTGGACCAGCTCCAGACCGCGCCCGCCCTCGTCGGCCTCGGCCGCGTGCCGCTCCCGGGGCGGATCGGGCAGCGGGTCGGAGATCTCGACCAGCAGCGTCTCACCGAGCGTCAGCCGCACCCCGATGGGGGCGCTGGCGTACCGGACGGCGTTCGTGACCAGCTCGCTGACCAGCAGTTCGGCGGTGTCGGTGAGCTCCTCGACGCCCCACTCGACGAGGGTGGCGCGGACCAGCCGGCGGGCCCGGGAGACGGCGGTGGGCTCGGCTGGCAGGGTCCAGCCCGCCGTCGGGGTGCCGGCCTGGCCGTGGCCGAGCCGGGCCAGCAGCAGCGCGACGTCGTCCGGCTCCCGGCCCTGCTCCATGGTGTCCAGCACCGCCTCGCAGGCGGCCTGGATGGAGGCGTGCGGCCCCTGGAGCACGGTGACCAGCCGGCCGAGGCCGACGTCCAGGTCCTTGTCCCGGGACTCGACCAGGCCGTCGGTGCACAGCGCCAGCAGACTGCCCTCGGGGATCTTCAGTTCGACCGACTCGAACGGGACTCCGCCCACCCCGAGCGGGGCACCGGAGGGCAGGTCGAGGATGCGGCCGGCGCCGCCGGGCAGCGGGCCGCCGGTGCGGGTCGGCTCCGCGGCGTCCTCGCCCGGCACCACCAGCACCGGCGGGATGTGCCCGGCCTTCGCGACGGTGAGCCGGGCCGTCGCCGGGTCGAAGACCGCGTAGACGCAGGTGGCCAGCAGCGCCTCGTCCGGGCCCTGGGCGAGGTCGTCGGCCAGCTCGTGGACGTGCCGCAGCAGGACGTCCGGCGGCAGGTCGAGGGCGGCCAGCACCCGGACGGCGGTGCGCAGCCGTCCCATCGTGGCGGCGGCCCGCAGGCCGTGGCCCATCACGTCGCC
The DNA here is from genome assembly GCF_042883725.1 of Kitasatospora sp. NPDC058184. Lineage (NCBI taxonomy): Bacteria > Bacillati > Actinomycetota > Actinomycetes > Kitasatosporales > Streptomycetaceae > Kitasatospora > Kitasatospora sp. NPDC058184. Next base: position 106,116 of record NZ_JBHVVE010000004.1, on the reverse strand, counting down.
GACCACCAGCGCGGTGCGGTCGCCGGGCAGCGGGATGACGTCGAACCAGTCGCCGCCGACCTCGGTGCCGCTGCTGCCGGGCACGTACCGGTAGGCGACCTCGACGCCGGTGGGCTGCGGGACCTGCTGCGGGAGCAGGGTGCGCTGGAGGGTGAGCGCGGCGGTGCGCTCGCGGGCGTAGAGGCGGGCGTTGTCCAGCGAGCTGCCGGCCCGGTCGGCCAGTTCGACGGTGAAGGCCAGGTCGTCCCGGTCGAAGCCCTCGCGGTAGCCGGCCCGGCTGACCAGCAGCAGGCCGATCACGATGCCGCGGGCGCGCAGCGGCACGACCAGCATCGAGTGCACGCCCAGGTCCCGGGCGGCCTGCATCTTCGGGTCTCCGGGGTAGGTGACGTCGTCCAGTTGGTCGGCGCCGGACAGCAGCTCGGGCACGCCGGTGCGCAGCACCCGGCCGCAGACCGACTCCTCGGCGAAGGTGATCCGGGCGCCGCGGCGCAGCATCACGTCCACCTCGGGGCCGTCCTGGACGGAGGCGGTGCCGAGCTGGAGCAGCGAGGTGCGCCGGTCGTGGCCGTGCCGGGGCAGGTCGTCACCGTGCGCGACGGCCTGGAGCAGGACCACCGCCGAGTGGTCGGTCAGCCGGGGGACGACCGAGCCGGCCAGCTCCTGGGCGATCCGGGAGGCGTCCAGCAGGTCGCCGACCCGGGAGCCGAACTCGTTGAGCAGCGAGAGCCGGCGCCGGGCGTGCTCGACCTTGGCGACCGCCCGGTAGCGCTCGGTCACGTCCATCACGGTGCCGGAGATGCCGAGCACCCGGCCGGAGCGGTCCGTCATCCGGCTGTAGGAGATCGAGCGGTAGCCGGCCCGGGTGGTGACCGGGGAGGCCAGGGTGACGTCGATGACCGGCTCGCCGGTGGCCAGCACCTGGCGCTGGATGGCGGTGATCTCGTCGGCGGCCCGCTCCGGCAGGGTCTCGCCGGTGGTGCGGCCGACGTGGTCGTCCGGGGCGACGCCGTTCATCTCGGCGAGGGTCCGGTTGACGGCCGTGTAGCGCAGGCCGGTGTCCATGATGGCGATGCCCAGCGGGGACTGCTCGAACAGCGCGTCGCGCACCGCGAGGTCCCGTTCGACGGCCTGGACGGCGGCCGCCTCGGCCATGTTGACCTGGAGGAACGGGGTGCCGTCGCCGTCCACCAGGAGGGAGATCCGGGCGTCCACGGCGACCGGGGCGCCGTCCCGGTCGCGCAGCTCGGCGTAGCCGGCCCAGCGGCCGTGCCGCAGGGTGTCCTGGATCGCGCCCCGGATCCGGGCGACCTGCTCCCGGTCGGGGATCAGCTCGTCGATCCGGCGGCCGACCAGCAGCTCGTTCGGCCAGCCGAGCAGCTCCTCCGCGGCGGGGCTCCAGAGCACCACCCGGCCCGCGGTGTCCAGGATCGCGATGGCGACCTTGAGCATGTCCAGCAGGCTGCCGCCGGCGGGCGTGCCGGGGGTGCCCGTGGCATCGGCCGGACCGCCGGGGAAGGGCCGGGCGGGGCGTCCGCGCAGGCCGCCCCGGGTACCCGGCTCGGCCACCGCCAGGGTCGGCGCCGGCTGGTCGGGCCGTACGGTGTCGGGCCGCGCGGTGTCGGGGGCCTCGACGGTGCCCCGGCGGCGGGCGGCCGGCGACTGGGGGGCGGCCGGACGGGCGGCGCGGCGCAGTCGGGCGCGGGCGGCGGCGCTCCCCGCGGAGCCTGCCCGCCGCTCTCCCCCGCCGCCGTTCCCGGTACTCGACACCGACGGGGCCTCCGGCTCTGGTCGGGATCGGCGTCGCCGGCTGGGGACGGCTCACCGATGGTGACGAATAGTGCCGAAAAGTGACATACCCAGCAGCATCCAGGCTATCCCGGCCCCCGGGTCGTCTTGTCCGATTGACCTACCCGGCGGACTGCGCGTCGCCCACCGCCGACGCGCTGTCGGCGGCGCCCGCCGGGGCGCCCGCGAGCAGCCGGGCGACGTACGGCAGCACGTCACGGTCGTGGTCGATCCAGTCCACGGCGTCCAGCTCGTCCGGGCCCAGCCAACGCAGCGCGTCGTGGTCCTGCAGTGCGCGCGGCTCGCCGGACAGCAATTCGGCGGCCCAGAAGCGCAGCTCCAGGCCGGGGCGCACGGCCCACGCGCCCGGCAGCCGGACCAGCGCACGCGCCCGGACGCCGAGCTCCTCCAGCAGCTCCCGCTCCAGCGCCTGCGCCTCGGTCTCCCCCGGCTCGGCCTTCCCGCCGGGGAACTCCCACCGGCCGACCACCGCCTCGGGCGCGCTGCGCCGGGCGGCGAGCACCCGGCCGCGGTGGACCAGCGCACCGCCGACCACGATCCGGGGCGGAGCGGCGGGGGCGTCGGGGGCGGGGTCGTGGGTCGCGTCCATGGGCCCGACCCTACGGTCTGCGGTCGGGCCCGGGCGTTCGCGGAGGGCTCAGGCGCCACGGAGGGCTCAGGCGTCGCGGAGGGCTCAGGCGTCGCGGAGGGCTCAGGCGTTGCGGACCGTCCCGTCCGCCGGTTCGGGCCGGGATGCCTCCCCGTCCTCCTCGACCCAGTACAGCTGCTTGTGGCCGCGGGCCTCGAACTCGGCGGCCAGCCGCCGGGCCTCCGCCCGGTCGAGGTCCTTGGCGACCAGGAAGCGGTTGCCGTTGTCGTCCTGCCGCATCACCCGGTGGGTACCCATGGCCGGAGAGTACCGGGGGCTCCCGCGGGCCGGCCCGCCCCGGGGCGGACGGGCTGGTCCCCGGCTCGCGTGGGGGTCGGGCCGGGGACGTGCCCACGACCGTACGGCCGGCGGGTTACCGGCAGGTACGGGCCCGGTCAACGGCCGGTAACCGCGCCTCCGGACGGCTCAGACCCGCAGGTCGGGCGCCTGCTCCCCGGTCGACAGGTCCAGCCCGCGGCGGATCTCCAGGGCCGTCGGCGTCGTCCTGGCCTCCAGCGCCCTGGCCTTGCGGAGGTCGCCCGCCAGGTCGGTGCCGGAGGCCGCGGCGTCCCAGGCGGCGGCCGCCTGCGACTTGGCCTCGGCCAGCTTGGCGATCCTCGGCTGGACGTCGGCCGGCCAGGCCACCCCCGTCCTGGCCAGCACCGCCGCCTGGGTCCGGGAGGCGGAGGCCACCCGGCGCGCCCAGGCCCGGTAGTCGGCCTCGGCCTCGGCGACCTCCCGCTCCGGCTGGTCCAGGTAGTCGTCGTTGAAGGTCCGGGCGGCCTCCAGATAGGCCAGCTGGGGCGCGGTCAGGTGGCTGCGGTCGGTGCGGACGGTGCCCCGGTGCCGGTCCTCGCGGTCCTCGTAGGCGCAGGTCACGTACCGCGAGCCGGACGCCCAGTTCTTCTCGGTCGGGTAGAGGTAGACGTCCTCCATGCCGTCAGGGACGGCCCACTGGTCGAGCGCGTAGCCGCTCAGCACCTGGCGGCACAGCCGGCCGGCCGACTCGCGGGCCGCGCGCTCGCCCGGGTAGGCGCCGGCGCCGAGCAGGAGGTCGGCGGTGCCCGCCACCTCGCCGTGGTGCGGCTCGGTGCAGGCCACCCGGTGCACCCAGTACACCGTCTCGTCGCCGCCCCCGTCCGCCGTCGACCCGCCCTGGGGGGAGTCGTAGCAGTCGCCGGCCTTGAGGTCGGACCAGTGCACCGAGCCGGCCGGCGCCTTCGGGGGCAGGCCGGAGCGGCCGGCCCGCGCCGAGCTGAAGTCGGCCGCGCCGAGCAGCAGGGCCATCAGCACCGTGCCGATCGTGCCGAGCACCAGGCCGGTCACCGCCATGCCGGAGCCGCGCTCCTTGCGGCGGTTGATCTGGACCAGCGCGAGGACGCCGAACACCAGGGCCACCGGGGCCACCAGGAGCAGGCCGGTGACCAGGGAGCCGACGGCGAAGCCGTTGGTGGGGGCGGGGCCGGGGACGAACCCGGGGCCGACGAACCCGGGGCCGGGCGCGCCGGCCGGGCCCTGGCCGGGGGCCGGGGCGTACGGGTGGCCGGGCTGGAAGCCGGACTGGGCGGCGGGGGTGACGGAGGCCCAGCCGCCGGCGGGCAGCGGGTGCGGCGGCTGGGGCGGGGCGGCCGACGGCGGGACGGCCTGCGGGGCCGGGGCCGGGGCGGCGGACGGGCCGGCGGAGAGGTCGGGGGCGGCCCAGGGGTCGGCGGGGGCGGTGGGGGCGGTGGGGCCCGCCGGCTCGGCGGCGCTCGCGGGCTCGGCCGGGTTCGTGGGCTCGGCCGGGTTCGTGGGCTCGACCGGCCCCGCTGGCTCGGCGGCGGCCTTGCGGAAGTCCACCCGGGGGTCCTGACCGGCCGTCGGCGCCTCCGTCGCGTCCGTACCACCCGCGCCAGCATCCGCGCCCGTACCCGCGTCGGTTCCCGTGGCCGCGGACGGCTCCGGCTCCGGCCCCGGGACGGGCGGCTCGGACTCAGGCTTGGACACGTGGACTCCCCCAACCCACCGGGGCGGGCATCGGCTCGGCGCTCGGCACCATGGCTCCGCGCCACGGCTCGGACCCGAACGGACCCTCACGGGCCCGATCTGAACGGTCGCGCGACTTTACCCGATCTTTCCGAACACCTGCCCGACCTTTCCGGGCCGCCCTCCGCCCGCTCAGCCGCGGGCCAGCACCTCCCCGTGCAGCATCGAGAACCAGCCGTCCCCGGCGGCGCTCCACTCCCGCCAGCCGTCCGCGATCCGCTCCGGCTCGTCCTGCTCCGCGAAGCCCAGCCCGACCGCCGTCCGGCCCAGCGCGGTGCCCGTCACCCGGTCCGCCCACATCCCGCCCCACCAGGCGCGCTGCTCGGGCGTCGCGAACGTCCAGGTGGAGGAGCTCGCGGTGATCTCGGTGAAGCCGGCGGCGCGGGCCCAGGACAGCAGCCGCCGGCCGGCGTCCGGCTCGCCGCCGTTGGCGCGGGCGGTCCGCCGGTACAGCTCCAGCCACCGGTCCAGCGCGGGCGCCTCCGGGAACCAGGTCATCGAGGCGTAGTCGACATCGCGGACCGCGACCACGCCGCCCGGCGCCGTCACCCTCCGCAGCTCGCGCAGCGCGGCCACCGGGTCGGCCACGTGCTGGAGCACCTGGTGGGCGTGCACCACGTCGAACTCGCCGTCCCGGTAGGGCAGCCGGTGCACGTCGGCGCACTCGAAGGCGACGTTGGACAGCCCCCGCCCGGCGACGTGTCCGGCGGCCTGCTCCAGCACCTCGGCGGAGGCGTCCACCGCGACCACCCGCCCCTGCGGGCCGACCAGCGCGGCCAGGTCCGCGGTGATCGTGCCGGGACCGCAGCCGACGTCCAACAGGGCCTGGCCGGGCCGCAGTTCGGGCAGCAGGTAGCCGGCCGAGTCGGCGGCGGTGCGGGAGCGGTGCGAGCGCAGCACGGCCTCCTGGTGGCCGTGGGTGTAGACGGCGGCGGGCTGCGGTCCGGTCATGAGGTCCCCCCTGGGCGCGGTCGGCCGCGGTGCTCCGCGACACCTCCGACGCTACTCGTCGTCCCGGATGGCGAGAAGATCCGTCTCGCATTTCGGTCGCCGTGGGCCGGGGCCGCACCCGGCCGCCGTACCGTGGAGGCGCCCCCGACAGAACGGTCCCCGCCCATGCCCGGCCCGCGCCCCTACGTCCTGCTGAGCGCCGCCGTCTCGCTCGACGGCCACCTCGACGACGCCTCCCCCGACCGGCTGCTGCTCTCCAACGCCGCCGACTTCGACCGGGTCGACGAGGAGCGCGCCGCCGCCGACGCCGTCCTGGTCGGCGGCAACACGCTGCGCGCCGACAATCCCCGGCTGCTGGTCAACGATCCCGGACGCCGGGCCGCCCGGCTGGCGGCCGGCCGGCCCGAGTACCCGCTGAAGGTGACGCTCAGCGCGAGCGGCGAACTCGACGCCGGCCTGCGGTTCTGGCACACCGGCGGCGCCCGGCTCGCCTACACCACGGAGGCCGGGGCGGCGGTGCTGCGCCCCCGGCTGGACGGGCTGGCCGAGGTGGTCACGCTGGGCGACGCGGTGGACCTCGGCGCGGTGCTGGACGACCTGGGCGCCCGCGGGGTGCGCCGACTGATGGTCGAGGGCGGCGGGGGCGTGCACACCCAGTTCCTGGCCCAGGGCCTGGCGGACGAGCTCCAGCTGGCCGTCGCCCCGCTGCTGGTCGGCCAGGCCGACGCGCCCCGGTTCGTCCGCCCGGCCGCGTTCCCGGGCGGTCCGGGTCGGCGGATGCGGCTGCTGGAGGCACGTACCGTGGGCGACGTCGTCCTGCTCAGGTACGCCCCGAAGGAGCCCGCGCCGTGACCCAGTCCGCCTCCACCGACCTCGACCACCTGCGCCGGGCCGTCGAGCTCTCCCGCCGCTGCCCGCCGTCCGAGACGGCCTTCTCGGTCGGCGCGGTGATCGTCGGCGCCGACGGCACGGTGCTGGCGGAGGGCTACAGCCGGGAGGCGGACCCGCACGACCACGCCGAGGAGGCCGCCCTGGCCAAGCTCCCGGCCGGCGACCCCCGGCTGCGCGGGGCGACCGTCTACAGCTCGCTGGAGCCCTGCGGGCAGCGCGCCTCGCGGCCGATGCCGTGCGCCCGGCTGCTCCTCGCGGCGGGCGTGCCGCGGGTGGTGGTCGCCTGGCGCGAGCCGGACCTGTTCGTCACCGACTGCCAGGGCACCGCGCTGCTGACGGCGGCCGGGGTCGAGGTGGTGGAGCTGTCGGAGCTGGCCGAGGAGGCCCGGGCGGTCAATGCCCACCTACTCGGATGATCTTTTGTATCATCGAGAAACAAAGAGCTCGCATTCTCCGGCTCTCCCGTCGCCACACTCCCCGAGGAGCCGCCCCATGACCGCTGCCCCCGTCCGGCTGACCGCCCGCGCCCTCCTCCTGGACATGGACGGCACCCTCGTCAACTCCGACGCCGTGGTCGAGCGCTGCTTCAGCCGCTGGGCCGAGCGGAACGGCCTGGACCCCGCCGAGGTGCTCGCCGTCGCCCACGGCCGCCAGGGCCACGCGACCATGGCCCTCCTGCTGCCCGACCGCCCGGCCGAGCTCAACCTGGCCGACAACGAGCGGATCCTCGCCGAGGAGCGCGCCGACACCGAGGGCGTCGTCCCGGTGCCCGGCGCCGCCGCCTTCCTCGCCTCACTGACCGGCCTCCCGCACGCCCTGGTCACCTCCGCCGACCTGCCGCTCGCCCGGATCCGGATGACCGCCGCCGGGCTCCCGATGCCGTCCGTCCTGGTCACCGCCGAGTCCGTCGGCGCCAGCAAGCCCGACCCCGAGGGCTTCCTCAAGGGCGCCGCCGACCTCGGCTTCGCCCCCGCCGACTGCCTCGCCTTCGAGGACTCCGGCGCCGGCATCGCCGCCGCCAAGGCCGCCGGCGTCCGCGTCGTCGGCGTCGGCCCGCGCGCCCTCCCCCACCACCCGGACGCCCACGCCGACACCCTCACCACCGTCACCGTCACCGCCGCCCCCGACGGCCTCCTCACCGTCACCGTCGGCTGACCCCGGAAACACCGCACCGCCCGGACCCCGTACGAACGCGGGGCCCGGGCGGTCCGGGTACGCGGCGGCGGCCGGCCGTCAGACGTTGCAGCGGAATGCTCACCATGCGGCTGTGACCTGCAAAGATGCTGATCCCGGCGACCCAAGTCAGCACAGAATCAGCACGGCGACTCGAACTCGACGCCGGCCATCAGTAGTGGTAGCGGGCGGCCAGAACGATGACCTCCCGGTCCGTCACCAAGTAGACGAGGCGGTGCTCGTCGTCGATCCGCCGCGACCAGGCACCGGGCAAGTGGTACTTCAGCGACTCGGGCTTGCCGATGCCGGTGAACGGGTCACGCAGGACGTCCTCGATGAGCTTGTTGATCCGGACGAGCATCTTGCGGTCGTTCTTGAGCCAGGAGGTGTAGTCCTCCCAGCCGGTCTCCTCGAAGACGAGCCTCACGAGGCACCCTTCTCGGGACCCGCCGCATCCGGGTCGATCAGCTCCCGCTCGGAAAGCCCCGCGCCGCCGAGGGCGTTCTCATAGGCCTTGAGCAGCCGCCGGGCGTTGGCGGGTGAGCGCAGCAGGTACGAGCCTTCGCGCAGGGCCGCGTAGTCCTCGGCCGAGACGAGTACGGCATTCCCGTGCCTGGAGACGATCTCGATGGCGTCGTGGTCCTCGTTGACCTTCTTGATCAACGGGAAGAGGTCCCGGCGGGCCTCGCTCGCGGTGATGGACATGATGGGAACCCCTTCCGCAAGTGGTACGAAAAAGCGTACCACTCGGGGGCATCGTCGAGCCGGACGGGCACATGCCGAAGGGGTCGGACTTCCCCTGGAAGTCCGACCCCTTGTACGGGAGTTGCGCTACCCGGTCAGACGTTGAAGCGGAACTCCACGACGTCGCCGTCCTGCATGACGTACTCCTTGCCCTCGATGCGGGCCTTGCCCTTGGCGCGGGCCTCGGCGATGGAGCCGGTCTCGACCAGGTCGGCGAAGGAGATCACCTCGGCCTTGATGAAGCCCTTCTGGAAGTCGGTGTGGATGACTCCGGCGGCCTCGGGGGCGGTGGCGCCCTTCTTGATGGTCCAGGCGCGGGTTTCCTTGGGGCCGGCCGTCAGGTAGGTCTGGAGGCCGAGGGTGTTGAAGCCGACCCGGGCGAGGGTGGCGAGGCCGGGCTCCTCCTGGCCCATGGACTGGAGCAGCTCCAGGGCCTCGGCGTCGTCCAGCTCGATCAGCTCGGACTCGATCTTGGCGTTCAGGAAGATCGCCTCGGCCGGGGCGACCAGCTCGCGCTGGGCGTCCTTGAAGTCCTCGTCGGCCAGCTCGGCCTCGTCCACGTTGAAGACGTAGAGGAAGGGCTTGGCGGTCAGCAGGTGGAGGTCGCGGATCGGGGCGGTGTCGAAGCCGGCCTCGAAGAGGGTCTTGCCGGTCTCCAGGATCGCCTGCGCGGCCTCGGCGGCGGCCAGCACGGGGGCGGTGTCCTTCTTGAGGCGCGCCTCCTTCTGGAGCCGCGGCAGGACCTTCTCGATGGTCTGGAGGTCGGCCAGGATCAGCTCGGTGTGGATGGTCTCGATGTCGTCCTTGGGCGACACCTTGCCGTCCACGTGCACCACGTCCGGGTCGGTGAAGGCGCGCACGACCTGGCAGATCGCGTCGGACTCGCGGATGTTGGCGAGGAACTTGTTGCCCAGGCCCTCGCCCTCGCTGGCGCCGCGCACGATGCCGGCGATGTCGACGAAGTCGACGGTGGCCGGGAGGATGCGCTGGGAGCCGAAGATCTCGGCGAGCTTGGCCAGCCGAGCGTCCGGGACGCCCACCACGCCGACGTTCGGCTCGATGGTGGCGAACGGGTAGTTGGCCGCCAGCACGTCGTTCTTGGTCAGGGCGTTGAACAGGGTCGACTTGCCGACGTTCGGCAGGCCGACGATTCCGATCGTGAGCGACATGAAGCGCAGTCCCGTGGGCTTGGAGGAGTTGGGTCGGCACCGTACGGGCCGACCCCCAAGTCTACGGGCAGCCCCCGCTCCGCCTCACTCCTCGGTCGGCGCCGCCCGGGGCTCCAGGAACTCCAGCCGGTTGCCCAGCTTGTCGGCGGTGTGGAAGCGCCGGTGGCCGGGCAGGTTGTCGTCCCAGGTCACCGGGTGGCCGTGCGCGGCGAGGCGGTCGGCGAGGGCGTCCAGCGAACGGACCAGGATGCCCGGGTGCCCCTTGCGGGACGGGCGGAAGTCCGGGGCCACGCCCAGGTGCACCTCGACCCCGCCGCCGCGGAACCAGCAGCCGCCGCGGGCGGCCAGCACCGGCGGCTTCGCCAGCTCGGTCATGCCGAGCACTCCGGACCAGAAGGCGCGGCACTCGTCCTCGGCGCCGGCCGGGATGTCGAGCTGGACGTGGTCGAGCCGTTCGAAGGTGAAATCGGTCATGCTGTTCCCCCGTGGAGAGACCCGTGAACGGATCCGGTGGTCGTCGTGCGCCGACTCGATCGGGCAGGTCAGCCGACCTGCGTGACGACCTGAGTGACGATCACATCAGTACTCCGTCCGGAGACACGGGACAAGACCTGAACGGTCCATTACACAGTGTGGCGATGATCGGACCGTACGTTGGGCGGGTGGAGCAGAGCATCCGTACCCAGCCGCCAGGGCCCAGACGCCGTCCGCCGACCGGCGCGGCCGCAGCCGCCGTCCCCGGTCCAGGCCGGGCTCCCGAGACCGCCGGAGCCCCCTCCGGACCCGCCCCCGGCTCCCGCCCGCGCCCTTCGGCCGGCCCGTCCGCCGGGCGCCCGGCCGCGCGCCCGGCCACCCCCCGGCCGCGCCTGCGCCTGCCGCTGCGCGGGCGCGGCGACGAGCCGCTGTACGGGCGGCGGCGCACCGGCCGGCCGACCCGGCTGACGGCCATCGGCACCGGGCTGGTCGCCGTCCTGGCGACGCTCGCGGTGGCGGGCGTGGACCGGCTGCTGTTCGACGGCCTGGGCTGGCTGTTCGGCCTCGGCTACCTGGTGGTCTGCTTCCAGCTCGCCGTCCGGGTGCGCTACGCCGACCTGCTGGCCGCACCGATCAGCGGGCCGATCGCCTTCGCCCTCGCGCTGCTGCTGCTCGAACCGGTGGGCTCCCCGGGCGTCACCGCCCAGGTGGTCTCGCTGGCGACCGGGCTGGCGCTGCGGGCCGGCTGGCTGTTCTCCGGCACCGGGCTGGCCGCGCTGATCGTGCTCGCCCGGTTCGTCGCCCAGCGCCGGATCCAGCGCTCCCGCTGAGGCCGCTCCCGCTGAGCGGCGGCGCCGCAGGAGCGCCCCTCGCCCCTCAGCCCCCCCAGCCCCGACCCCGGCCCCTCAGTCCCCGGCCCGATCCCGGCTCCTCAGCCCCCGGCCCGGGCCGCCGCCATGGCGGCCCCGACGATGCCCGCGTCGTTGCGCAGCTCCGCCGGCACCACCCGTGCCCGGCGGTCCTTCAGCAGCGGCAGGAACTTCTCGTGCTTGCGGCTCACCCCGCCGCCGATCACGATCAGCCCTGGCGAGAAGAGCATCTCCACCAGGTCCAGGTACTCGTCGACCCGCCCGGCCCACTGCTCCCAGTCCAGCCCGTGCCGCTCCTTGGCGGCCGAGGAGGCCCGGCGCTCGGCGTCCTTGCCGCGCAGCTCCAGGTGGCCCAGCTCGGTGTTGGGCACCAGCGTCCCGTCCACGAACAGGGCGCTGCCGATGCCGGTGCCGAAGGTGAGCACCAGGACCACGCCCGACTCGCCCCGCCCGGCGCCGTGGGTCAGCTCGGCCAGCCCGGCCGCGTCCGCGTCGTTCAGGACGGTCGCGGGCATGCCGAGCGCCTGGCCGAAGAGGCCCGCCGCGTCCAGGCCGATCCAGCCCTTGTCCACGTTGGCGGCCGTCCTGGTGTGACCGTCGACGACCACGCCGGGGAAGGTCAGCCCGACCGGGCCCTGGTGGTCGAAGTGGCGGACCACCTCGCAGACGGCGGCGACCACGGCCTCGGGGGCGGACGGCTGCGGGGTGAGCACCTTCCGGCGCTCCTCGGCGAGCACGCCCCGGGCGAGGTCGACGGGCGCGCCCTTGATCCCCGAGCCGCCGATGTCCACGCCGAATACCGCCGTCATCACGTCCGCCCTCCGCCGTCGGCCGCGGACGGGCGTCCGCGGCCGGTGCCTTGTCCACAGCCTGTGCACAAAGCTACGAGAGCGCGCCCGGGCGCGCACAGCGGAAGGCCCGGTACCCCGCGCGGGGTGCCGGGCCTTCCGGGTGGGGTCAGAGCTTGCCCGCCGCCTCGGCGCGCAGGTCACGGCGCAGTTCCTTGGGCAGCGAGAAGGTCAGGTGCTCCTCGGCGGTCTTGACCGTCTCGACCGTGTCGTAACCGCGCGTGGCCAGGAACTCCAGCACGCCGTCGACCAGGATCTCCGGCACCGAGGCGCCGCTGGTCAGGCCGACCGTGGTGACGCCCTCCAGCCACTCCTCGCGGATCTCCTCGGCGAAGTCCACCAGGTGGGCGGCCTTGGCGCCGTACTCCAGGCCGACCTCGACCAGGCGGACGGAGTTGGAGGAGTTCTTGGAGCCGACCACGATCAGCAGGTCGGTCTCCGGGGCCAGCTGCTTGACCGCGACCTGGCGGTTCTGGGTGGCGTAGCAGATGTCGTCGCTGGGCGGGCTGACCAGCCCCGGGAAGCGCTTCTTCAGCTCGCCGACGGTGGCCATGGTCTCGTCCACGGACAGGGTGGTCTGGGACAGCCAGACGACCTTGGACTCGTCCCTGACCTGCACGTTGGCGACGTCCTCGGCACCGTCCACCAGGTGGATCCGGTCCGGGGCCTCGCCCATGGTGCCGATGACCTCCTCGTGGCCCTCGTGGCCCACCAGCAGGATGTCGAAGCCCTCGTCGGCGAAGCGCACGGCCTCCTTGTGCACCTTGGTGACCAGCGGGCAGGTCGCGTCGATGGTGGCCAGCCGGCCGGCCCGCGCCTCGTCGTGGACGGCCGGGGCGACGCCGTGCGCGGAGAAGACGACGATCGAGCCCTCGGGCACCTCCTCCGTCTCGTCGACGAAGATCGCGCCCTTCTTCTCCAGGGTCTGCACCACGTACTTGTTGTGGACGATCTGCTTGCGGACGTAGATGGGCGCCCCGTACTGCTCCAGGGCCTTCTCCACGGCGATCACGGCGCGGTCGACTCCCGCGCAGTAGCCCCGGGGGGCGGCGAGCAGGACACGGCGCTGCGCGGTCTTGGACATGGCTCCATCGTACGGGCGGCCGCGAGCGGCGCCCGCCCGCCGGGCCCCCGGCGCGAAGCCGCGCCGACGGCGGACACATTCCGTGCAGACCCGGTCAATAGCGCTCAAAATATGGTGTCTATGAGCTCTGTGAGCGAGCAGGTGACGCCGAGCGGCCTGCGCCGCAGCCTGGGCGTCCGCGATCTGATGGTCTACGGACTGCTGTTCATCGCCCCGATGGCCCCGGTCGGCGTCTTCGGCGTGCTGGACGCCAAGAGCCACGGCGCCGTCGCCACGGTGTACCTGGCCGCGACGGTGGCGATGGGCTTCACCGCCTTCTCGTACGCCCAGATGGTGCGCGCGGTGCCGCAGACCGGCTCGGTGTTCGCCTACGCCCGGGCCGGGCTGGGCGAGGGACCGGGCTTCATCGCCGGGTGGATGGCGATGCTCGACTACCTCCTGATCCCCGCCGTGGCCTACCTGTTCTCCGGGATCGCGCTGAACTCCCTGGTCCCGGACGTCTCGCGCTGGGTCTGGACGGCGCTCGCGGTGGTGGTGACCACCGCGCTCAACCTGGTCGGGGTGCGGACGGCGGCGGTGGTCGGCTTCGCGGTGCTCGCGATGGAGATCGCGGTGCTGGCGGTGTTCGTGGCCGCGGCCGTGGTGGCGCTGGCCCAGGGCGGGGCCCAGCGCGGCTGGGACACCCCGTTCACCGCCGTCGGGGCCTTCTCGATGACCGCGGTGGTCTCCGCGGTGTCCGTCGCGGTGCTCTCCTACCTGGGCTTCGACGCCATCGCCACCTTCGTGGAGGAGGCGGTCGGCGCCTCGGCGGCGGTGGCCCGGGCGGTGCTCTGGTGCCTGGCGCTGGCCGGGGTGCTGTTCGTCGCCCAGACCTACCTGGCGGCACTGCTGGAGCCGCTGGGCCCGCAGCAGCTGGCCGCCGACCCGGCGGCGCAGGGATCGGCCTTCTACGACACCGTGGAGAGCGGCGTCGGGCACTGGCTGCACGTGCTGGTGGCGGCCAGCAAGGCGATCGGCGCGGCCTTCGCGGCCCTGGCCGGGCAGGCCGCGGCCGGGCGGCTGGTCTTCGCGATGGGCCGGGAGGGCCGGCTGCCGCGGCTGCTCGGCTCGGTCGACCCGGGCAGCGCGGTGCCGCGCCGGGCGCTGCTGGCGGCCGCGGTGATCACGATGGCGGCGGCGGTCTGGGCGGCCGACCGGGACGACGGGCTGGACCAGCTCACCTCGGTGGTCAACGTGGGCGCGCTGACCGCCTTCGCGCTGCTGCACGCCTCGGTGATCGGCTGGTACGCGGTGCGGCACGGCTCGCGGCGGTGGCTGCGGCACATGGTCGTCCCCGCGCTGGGGATCGCGGTGATCGGGGCGGTGGTGTACGAGGCCTCGACCACCGCGCAGATCGTCGGGCTGGTCTGGCTGGCGGTCGGCCTGGTGGTGCTCGCCGTCCAGGGCGCCGCCCGCGGCGGGGCCGACGGGCGCCGGCCGCCCCGGCTTCCCCGGTGACCGCCGTCGGGCCGCGCGGGGCCGGGCGCGGTCCCGGCCGGGCCGGCCCGCGGCGACGCGGTCTCGGCCGTGTCGGCCCGCGCCGCTAGCCTCGTACGCATGGCCAACACCAGCTCCCCCGAAGCGCCGCTCCCGGTCGGCAAGGTCTCCGCGCTGATCGGCGGCTGGGTCGACCGGCTCGGCGCGGTCTGGGTGGAGGGGCAGATCACCCAGCTCAGCCGGCGCCCCGGCGCGGGCGTGGTGTTCCTGACCCTGCGCGACCCGCAGGCCGACGTGTCGCTCACGGTGACCTGCTTCCGCTCGGTGTTCGACCAGGTCGCGGAGGTGGTGCAGGAGGGCGCGCGGGTCGTCGTGCACGCCAAGCCGGAGTGGTACGCGGCGCGCGGGCAGCTGTCGCTGCGCGCCTCGGAGATCCGCCCGGTGGGCCTCGGCGAGCTGCTGGCCCGGCTGGAGCAGCTGAAGCGGCGGCTCGCCGGGGAGGGCCTGTTCGCGGCCGAGCGCAAGCGGCCGCTGCCGTTCCTGCCGCAGTGCGTCGGGCTGGTCACCGGGCGCGACTCGGCCGCCGAGCGGGACGTGCTGGAGAACGCCCGGCGGCGCTGGCCGGCTGTCCGCTTCGAGGTGCGCAACGTCCCGGTGCAGGGGGTCAGCGCGGTGGAGCGGGTGAGCGCGGCGGTGCGGGAGCTGGACGAGCACCCCGAGGTGGACGTGATCATCGTGGCCCGGGGCGGCGGCAGCGTGGAGGACCTGCTGCCGTTCTCGGACGAGGGGCTGGTGCGGCTGGTCGCGGCCGCCCGTACGCCGGTGGTGAGCGCGATCGGGCACGAGCCGGACCAGCCGCTGCTGGACTTCGTGGCCGACCTGCGCGCCTCCACCCCGACCGATGCGGCCAAACGGGTGGTTCCGGACGTCGGCGAGGAACTGGCCAAGGTCCGTCAGCTGCGCGACCGCGCCCGCCGGCACGTGCTGTCCCGGGTCGACCGCGAGCAGCACGGGCTGGACGGGGTGCGCAGCCGCCCGGCGCTGGCCGCCCCGCACCGGATGCTGGACGGGCGCGGGCAGGAGGTGGACGGCCTGCTGGAGCGGGCCCGGCGCACCCTGCGGCACCGGCTGGACCACGCGCAGAGCGACCTCGGCCACACCCTGGCCCGGGTGGTGGCGCTCTCCCCGGCGGCCACCCTGGAGCGCGGCTACGCGGTGCTCCAGCGGGCGGACGGCACGGTGGTGACCGACCCGGCGCAGGTCGCGCCCGGCGAGGGGCTGCACGCCCGGGTGGCGGGCGGCGGCTTCGACGTCACGGCGGCCGACGCGGGCTGACGCTGTCACCCGCACCCCCTACGCTGGCACGCATGGCAGAGCAGCAGGAGCAGCAGGACGCGGCGGCGCCGAACCCGGACGACGCGCTGGGCTACGAGCACGCCCGGGACGCGCTGCTGGACGTCGTCCGGCAGCTGGAGAACGGCGGGACGTCGCTGGAGGAGTCGCTGGCCCTGTGGGAGCGCGGCGAGCAGCTGGCGAAGGTGTGCCAGCGCTGGCTGGACGGCGCCCGGGCCCGGCTGGACGCCGCCCTGGCCGCCGAGGAGGGCGCGGGCCCGGGCGGGGAGTGAGGCAGGTCACATTCGCTTGGGGAATCGTTGAAACTTCACCTATGTTGGATGAAGTGACCGGCTGCGGCCGATCATACCGACGAACCCCCTTTCGCATGAGGTGCAGAAGCATGACCACCGACGCCCTGGTACTCGACGCCGCCGCCCAGGACCTGCTGTTCCGCGAGGCCCGCACCGCGAACACCTTCACCGACGAGCCGGTCACCGAGGAGCAGGTCCAGGCCATCTACGAGCTGGTCAAGTACGGCCCGACCGCCTTCAACCAGCAGCCGCTGCGCGTCGTCCTGGTCCGCTCGGCCGAGGGCCGCGAGCGCCTCGTCCAGCACCTCGCGGACGGCAACAAGGCCAAGACCGCCGCCGCCCCGCTGGTCGCCGTCCTCGCCGCGGACAACGAGTTCCACGAGGAGCTGCCGACCCAGTTCCCGCACTTCCCGCAGGCCAAGGACGTCTTCTTCTCGGAGCGCAGCGTCCGTGAGCAGTCCGCCACGCTGAACGGCGCCCTGCAGGCCGCGTACTTCATCATCGGCGTGCGCGCCGCCGGCCTGGCCGCCGGCCCGATGACCGGCTACGACGCCGAGGGCATCAACAAGGAGTTCTTCGGCGACGGCGAGCACTCGGTGCTGGCCGTGGTCAACATCGGCAAGCCGGGCGACGACGCCTGGTTCCCGCGTTCGCCGCGCCTGGCCTACGACGAGGTCGTCACCACCGTCTGATCCGCCCCGCGCGCAAGGGCCCCGCACCGGTTCGTCCGGTGCGGGGCCCTTCGGCGTCGTCCAGGGTGCTCCGGCGCGTGCCGGGCAGGGTGGAGCGGGGGCGGGCTACTTGAGCGCCTGCGCCAGTTCGGCCAGCTCCTCGTAGGAGGCGGTGCCGGTGAGCAGGGTGGTCCCGGGGCCGGTCTGCACGGTCAGCGCGCGGGCCTTCTCGCCCTGCACGCGCTCCCAGGCGCGGCCGGCCACCTCGGCGGTGCCGTCCGGCTTGGCGCCCGTCACGTAGGCGGCCAGCAGGGAGTCGCGCGGCACGTCGCTCTGCTCGACCGCCGCGTACTGGCCGGAGGGGGTCACGAAGCCCAGGTGCCAGGCATTGCCCCTGCCGTTGTTCTGGTCGGCCGGCTTGTAGCTGACCGAGGTGGCCCGCCACTTGTCGGACAGCCCCTCCGGGGAGAGCACCGGGTACGGCGCCGCACGCCTGGCGGTGGAGGTCTCCACCTTGTACGCGACCTCGTGCACCGGGTCGCCGTTGGCGTCGTGCGGGAGGAACAGGTACCCGATCCAGACGACGAAACCGACCACCAGCATCGACAGGACCATGTCCCGTACGGTCTGCCGGCCCCTCATGCCCTTGTTGTCTGCTGCCACCCCCACATGGTGACTCATCCACATCCCGGGGCGGTCACCAGGGGTATTCACGTCCGGGTGAAACGGGATGAACAGGCGTTTTCCGCCACAGAGCAGCGACCCGCGCCACAGACAGTCATCTCGTGGGCAGATACGATCGCAATACCCTCACCACGGCGTTCGACCTGGCAGTAGTCGGGCGCTCACTGGTCGTCGCGTACAGAGAGGTAACGACGATGTCCACGCAGTACCCGCACCAGCTTCCCAGTGCCCTGGAGGTCGCGCCCGAGGCTCCGGACCGGAACCTCGCGCTCGAACTCGTCCGGGTCACCGAGGCGGCCGCGATGGCCGCCGGCCGGTGGGTCGGCCGGGGTGACAAGAACGGCGCGGACGGCGCCGCCGTGAAGGCGATGCGCACCCTCGTCTCGACCGTCTCGATGAACGGCGTCGTCGTCATCGGCGAAGGCGAGAAGGACGAAGCCCCGATGCTCTACAACGGCGAGCGGGTCGGCGACGGCACCGGCGCCGAGTGCGACGTCGCGGTCGACCCGGTGGACGGCACCACGCTGACCGCCAAGGGCATGAACAACGCGGTGGCCGTGCTGGCCGTCGCCGACCGCGGCACCATGTTCGACCCCAGCGCCGTGTTCTACATGGACAAGCTGGTGGCCGGGCCGGAGGCGGCCGAGTTCGTCGACATCACCGCCCCGGCGGCGGTCAACATCCGCCGGGTCGCCAAGGCCAAGGGCAGCGCCGTCGAGGACGTCACCGTCGTGGTGCTCGACCGCCCGCGCCACGACGGCCTGGTCCGGGAGATCCGCGAGGCGGGCGCCCGGATCAAGTTCATCTCGGACGGCGACGTGGCCGGCGCCATCATGGCCGCCCGCGAGGGCACCGGCGTCGACCTGCTGATGGGCGTCGGCGGCACCCCGGAGGGCATCATCGCGGCCTGCGCGATGAAGTGCATGGGCGGCGTGATCCAGGGCCGGCTGTGGCCCAAGGACGACGCCGAGCGGCAGAAGGCCCTGGACGCCGGCCACGACCTGGACCGGGTGCTCACCACGGACGACCTGGTCAGCGGCGAGAACGTGTTCTTCGTCGCCACCGGCATCACCGACGGCGAGCTGCTGCGCGGCGTGCACTACCGCTCGGAGACCGCCACCACCAGCTCGCTGGTGATGCGCTCCAAGAGCGGCACCATCCGCGAGATCAACTCCACCCACAAGCTCTCGAAGCTGCGGGCGTACAGCGCGATCGACTTCGACCGCGCCAACTGAGCCCGGGTAGGCGGTAGCCCGGTCCGCCGGGCTACCGCCTACCGGGCCCCGCGGCGACGCGCTTCGCGGCCCCGGCGGAATCCCCCTCCGCCGGGGCCGCGGCGCACCGTCCTCCCGCTCTCGGGCCCGCCCTCACCCGGCTATCCGGCGCCGACCGGCCGCCGTCACCCGGGCCGCCTCGCGCAGCTCCGCGTCCCGGCGGCGGCGCCGGGCCAGCACCACCCGCCGCTCGGCGGCCGTCAGCCCGCCCCAGACCCCGTACGGCTCCGGCTGGGCCAGCGCGTGCTCGCGGCACTCCAGCAGCACCGGGCAGCGGGCGCAGACCTGCTTGGCCTGCTCCTCGCGCGACAGCCGGGCCGCCGTCGGCTCCTTGGAGGGCGCGAAGAACAGCCCCACCTCGTCCCGCCGACACGCGGCACCGGTGTGCCAGGGATTGTCCTCGCCCGCGGGGGAACCCGCCGGGCCGCCCGGGGGCTGCGGCTGCGGCCGGACGCCGGGGCGGCGCTCCAGGACCTGCGCGGCGGCGACTGGCGAGGTGGTGCGGGACTCGATCGGATGCAGCACGGCCGTACTCCTGACGAGGCTCTCGGACACGGGGACCCCTCGCTCCCCCGCCGGCTGCGAGCCCCCGCTGTCCAACCCCGGCACGGCCGCTCGGCCGCCTCCGGTGCGCAGCCGTCCAAGAAGCGATGTGCGGAAGGAACTACCCCGCTCGGCCGCGATTCATGCACACTGCACGCAATCGACTACGCAGAGCACTGGCCGCAACGCCGAGTGCCCGGCCGGGAGTTGGCTCCCGGCCGGGCACTGTGCAGGTCAACGACGGTCAGTCGGTGCCGAGTTGACGGCGCACCCACTCCTTCAGCTTCTTGCCGCGGCGCGGCTTGGCCTCGCAACCGCCGAACAGCGCAAGGCCCTTGACCCGGACAACCGGAGCGTACGGGTCCGCCGCGGTCTGCTCGCGGACGTCGAAACCGCCGAAGATGCCGATGCCGGACCCCTGGAGGCTCACGTTCTCCGGGACCCGGATCTGGACCCCGCCGAAGATCGCCGTCACCGTGATCTCCACCTCGGGGGACTCGAACACGGCGTCGCTCAGGTCGATGTCCACACCACCGAACGCGGTGAAGGCGCTCAGGTGCGAGCCCACCCGCCAGCGGCCCTTGCGGGACGCGCCGCCGAAGATCGCCACCACCGTCGGGGCCTCCTGGCGCGCCGGCTGCTGCGGCGGCGGCCCCTGCGGGGCGCTCAACGGCTGCTTCTCGAAGGACAGCGGGCGGGCCGGCAGGTCCCGGGTCAGCGGCGCGAGGTCGCCGAAGGTCTTCGAGGCGTACGCGGCCTCGATCCGCTCGGCGTGCTCGTCCGCGTCCAGGCGCCCCTCGGCGTAGGCGTCGCGCAGCAGCTCCGCGACCTTCTCGCGGTCGGCGTCGGAGACGCGCAGCTCCGCCTCCGCGGCCGGCGCGTGCGGCCGCGCCGCGGCCCCGGCCTCGGGCCTGAGTTCGGGTCTGCTCTCTGACTTGGGTTCGGGTTTGGTCATCGGTACGGGCGCCGGCACCGGCGGCTGCCCCGAATCGTCGTGCGACGGCGAGTTGTCCACGGGGTCAGCCTAGTCGCTCGCACTCCTGCGCGAGTGAGCCCGGTCACGCAAGGCTGCCCTGTCCGCGTGCCGACTTCCGGCGGGTCCTACCCTGGATGGTGCTTCGCCGACGCAGCCGCACCACTGGACCCCTAAGGACCGCCCCGATGGCTCCCACGCCAGACTTCGAGTACAGCGACCTGCTCCCCCTGGGCGCTGACCCGACCCCGTACCGCAAGCTCACCTCCGAGGGCGTCTCCACCTTCGAGGCCGGCGGTCGCACCTTCCTCCAGGTCGAGCCCGAGGCGCTGCGGCTGCTGACGGCCGAGGCGATGCACGACATCTCGCACTACCTGCGCCCCGCCCACCTCGCCCAGCTGCGCCGCATCCTGGACGACCCGGAGGCCAGCCCCAACGACCGCTTCGTCGCGCTCGACCTGCTGAAGAACGTCAACATCTCGGCCGGCGGCATCCTCCCGATGTGCCAGGACACCGGCACCGCGATCGTCATGGGCAAGCGCGGCCAGAACGTGCTGACCTCCGGCGGCGACGACTCCGCCATCGCGCGCGGCGTGTACGACGCGTACACCAAGCTCAACCTGCGGTACTCCCAGATGGCCCCGGTGACCATGTGGGACGAGAAGAACACCGGCAACAACCTGCCGGCCCAGATCGAGCTGTACGCCACCGACGGCGACGCGTACAAGTTCCTGTTCATGGCCAAGGGCGGCGGCTCCGCCAACAAGTCGTACCTGTACCAGGAGACCAAGGCCATCCTGAACGAGGCGAGCATGCTCTCGTTCCTGGAGCAGAAGATCCGCTCGCTGGGCACCGCGGCCTGCCCGCCGTACCACCTGGCCATCGTGATCGGCGGCACCAGCGCCGAGTTCGCGCTGAAGACCGCCAAGTACGCCTCGGCGCACTACCTGGACAACCTGCCGACCTCGGGCGACGCCAAGACCGGCCACGGCTTCCGCGACCTGGAGCTGGAGGCCAAGGTCACCGAGCTGACCCAGAAGATCGGCATCGGCGCCCAGTTCGGCGGCAAGTACTTCTGCCACGACGTGCGCGTGGTCCGCCTGCCCCGCCACGGCGCCTCGCTGCCGGTCGCGATGGCGGTCTCCTGCTCCGCCGACCGCCAGGCGCTCGGCAAGATCACCGCCGAGGGCGTCTTCCTGGAGCAGCTGGAGACCGACCCGGCGAAGTACCTGCCGGACACCACCGACGAGCACCTGGACGACGACGTGGTGCGCGTCGACCTCGACCAGCCGATGTCCGCGATCCGCGCCGAACTCTCCAAGTACCCGGTGAAGACCCGACTCTCGCTCACCGGCACCCTGGTGGTCGCCCGCGACATCGCCCACGCCAAGATCAAGGAGCGCCTGGACGCCGGCCAGGGCATGCCCAAGTACCTCCAGGACCACCCGGTCTACTACGCGGGCCCGGCCAAGACCCCCGAGGGCTACGCCTCCGGCTCCTTCGGCCCCACCACGGCCGGCCGGATGGACTCCTACGTCGACCAGTTCCAGGCGGCCGGCGGCTCGATGGTCATGCTCGCCAAGGGCAACCGCAGCAAGCAGGTCACCGACGCCTGCGCCCAGCACGGCGGCTTCTACCTCGGCTCGATCGGCGGCCCGGCCGCCCGCCTCGCCCAGGACTGCATCAAGAAGGTCGAGGTGCTGGAGTACGCCGAGCTCGGCATGGAGGCGGTCTGGCGCATCGAGGTCGAGGACTTCCCGGCCTTCATCGTCGTCGACGACAAGGGCAACGACTTCTTCCGCGAGACCACCGAGGGCCCGCTGATCACCAGCCTGCGCGTCCGCTCCAAGGAGTAACCCCGCGCGCGGCAGCAGCCCGCACGCCCCCGAACCGCCCCGGCCGCCCCGCGCCCGGGGCGGTCTTCGTTCGCCTGTCGCATGACATCCGGTACCGGAGACTCGTACCATTGCGGTACGGACATCCGGTACCCGAGTGGAAGGCCGTCCCATGGCGATCAGTGCGAGCGAGGCGCGCACGCAGCTCTTCCCGTTGATCAAGAAGGTCAACGACGACCACGCGCCGATAAGGATCACCTCCAAGGGCGGGGACGCCGTGCTGATGTCCGCGGAGGACTACGACTCCTGGCAGGAGACGATCCACCTCCTGCGCTCCCCCGCCAACGCGCAGCGGCTCATGGAGGCCGTCGCCCGCGACAAGGCCGGCCACTCCGGCGTCACCAGGACCATGGAGGAACTGGAAGCGCTGGCGGGTGAGGTGTGAGGAGCGTCCATTTCGACCCCGACGGCTGGGAGGACTTCCTGTTCTGGCTCGGGTCGAACCGGAAGATGGCCCAGCGGATCACCCGCCTGATCGGCGAGATCCAGCGGGACCCCTTCGACGGCATCGGGAAGCCCGAGCCGCTGAAGGGCGACCTGGCGGGCTACTGGTCGCGGCGGATCGACGACGAACACCGGCTGGTGTACCGGGCGGACGAGAAGGAGGTGAAGATCCTCAAGGCCCGCTACCACTACCAGTAGCAACCGCGGGCCGACCCGCCCGGCTCAGGCGTCGAAGTCGTACTCCAGGACGTAGGAGGCGGCGTCCAGGATCATCTCGTTGAGCTCGACGACCTGGCCCTCGTCGGCGAAGGCGGTGCGGCAGATCAGGATGACCGGGGTGCCGGCGGACAGCTCCAGGCGGGCGGACTCGTCGGCGCCGGGCATCCGGGAGCGGACCTCCTCGCGGAAGTGCACGGGCTTGGCGCCGATCTCGGCGAGCCGGGCGTAGGTGCCGCCGGGGCCGGTGTCCTCGCGGGTGATGGCGGTGCCGGAGACCAGCACGGCGGGCAGGTAGGAGGTCGAGAGCAGCACCGGCTTGCCGTCCAGGACGAAGCGGCGGTGCCGCACGCACATCGGGGCGCCCGGGTCGACCCCGAGCACCCGGGCCACGTGCTCGGGCGCGCCCCGCTCGGTGACGGACACCTGGTCGACCACCAGGCTGCGGTTGTCGATGTCCGCCGACCATATCGACCGGCCGGACCCCCACTGCCCCTGCGCCAGCCGCTGGATGCCGCGCCGGCGCAGCGGCCGGAAGTCCCGGACAAAGACCCCGGCGCCGCGCCGCGCCTCGGCGATGCCCTCGCTCTGCAGCACGCCCAGCGCCTGGCGGGCGGTCATCCGGGCCACGCCGTACTCGTCCATGAGGTCGTTCTCGCCGGGCAGGCGGTCGCCCGCGCGGTACCGGCCGGTGTCGATGGCCTCCTTCAGCGCTTCGGCGATCCGCTGGTACTTGGGCTGCTTGTCGCCATTGCTGCCGGTCATCGCCGCTCCCTCTGCCTGGGACAAATCGTAGGCGTGCCCGCGGTCGCCGGTAAGGAGATACGACCGTTGACATCTCTAGAGATATTAGCTTCTCTAGAGATGCTGGCCAGTCGCCGACCAGAGCGAGGAGCAGCACGGTGAGCACCCGACAGCGCAACGCCCCGGCCTACCGGCCCCACGTGGGTGAACTCGTCCTCGACCGGAGGACCGGACGCACCGGCATCTACATGGACACCATCGGCGGCGAGCACTACCTGCGCCCCGAGGGCGGCGGCCGGGAATGGGCCGCGGAACCGCACCACGTCGCCCCCGCCCCCGAGACCCGCGATTCGGCCGAATACGATCTTCCCCGCCAATTTCGGCAAAACGCAGACAAACGGCAGCATTCCGACCACCGCAATACCCCCGGGTGAATCGGTAATTCCGGAACGTGCCCCGGCCACCGTCGGGCACGTTACGGATATCGCCGGTCACCATGAGTGCACCACTGGTGCGTTTCGGCCACCGGTCGACACCGACGCGGAATTGGCGTGCCCATAACCGACCGCGCCCCCACGCCCGGACGGGGGCGCGGGGGCACCGGGGCCGCGACCCGCTTACGGGTGGCCCATGATGATGTTCTCCGGCTCGTACGTCTTGCTCGGCTTGCCGGTGGCCGGCTCGGTCGGCTGGTCCAGGTACTCGCCCTCGTCGCCGAACGTGCCGTTCTCGAACGCGTCCTTCTGCTCGTCGGTCGGCGCGGCGTACTCGGCCGGGTTCGAGGACACGGCCACCGCGTCCTCGACAGCCTTGCCCGCCTCCACAGCGGCGGCCGGGGCCTCGGTCTTCGTCCCGTTCTCGGGCGTCGACAGCACCGGGGTCTCGCTCTGGTCGTTGGCCATTGGGCGGCCGCCTTTCGGTCATCAAATGTGTTCAGCCCGACCTTCGTGGCGCGGGCGCGGGGACAGTATCGTAGGGTTGATTAAATGTCCGATAAACATCGTGCGGCTTGCGGTGCCGTCCGACAGAGTCGGGCGTCCGCCTAAGCTGAAGCACCGCGGCGGACCGCCGAGCGCCCTTTCACGGAATCAACACCACAGGCCATCGGGGGACTTCATGGAGTTTCGGGAGACGCCGCAGACCCCTGCGCTGCGCTTCCAAGTCCTCGGTCCGGTCCAGGCCTGGCTCGACGGCAAGCCCCTCTCCCTCGGGTCCCCCCAGCAACAAGCCGTTCTGACCACTCTTCTGCTGCACTCCGGGCGCCCGGTCACCACACAGGACCTGGTCGATTCGCTCTGGGGCGAACGGCCCCCGGCTCAGGCCGTGGCCGCACTCCGCACGTACGTCTCCCGCCTGCGCTCGGTCATCGAGCCCCGCCGGGAGGTCCGCAGACCAGCCGAACTCCTGGTCTCGGTCGCCGACGGCTACGCCCTGCGCATCCCCGGCGAGGCTCTCGACCTGGCAATCTTCGAACGGCTCTCCGCCGACGCCGCGGCCGCCCGCACCTCGGGCGACAAGCACGAGGCGCACCGACTGCTGACCCAGGCGCTGGACCTGTTCAGCGGCCGCCCGCTCACCGGCATCCCCGGCCCCTATGCCGACACCCAGCGGCTGCGGCTCGGCGAGCGCCAGGTCGACGCCGCCGAAGAGCTGTGCGCCGCCGCCCTCGACATCGGCCTGCACGCCGAGATCGTCGTCGAGCTCAACAACCTGACGACCGAGCACCCCCTGCGCGAGCGTCTGCGAGAGCTGCTGATGCTGGCGCTGTACCGCTGCGGTCGCCAGGCCGAGGCACTCGGCGTCTACACCGACACCCGCAAGCTCCTGATCGAGGAGCTCGGGGTGGAACCGGGCGTCGGCCTGTCCTCGATGCACAATCGCATCCTCGCGGCCGATCCGGCGCTCACCCTCCCGGCCGTACCCGCTCCCGCAGCTCGCGAGGACGGCCCGGCCGCGCCCCCCGCTCCAGCCCAACTCCCGGCTGACGTCTCCGACTTCAGCGGCCGTTTGAATCTGGTGGGCGACCTCTCCGCGGTCCTGATGAACGCCACCGGCCAGGCCGTGGTGGTGACCTCACTGGCGGGCATCGGCGGCGTCGGCAAGACCACCCTCGCCGTGCACGTCGCCCACCGCGTCCGCGCCGAGTTCCCGGACGGACAGCTGTACGTCGACCTGCGCGGAGCCGGCTCCTCGCCCGCCGACCCGGTGGTCGTGCTGGGCGACTTCCTGCACGCCCTCGGCGTCGCGGAGAGCCCCGACTCGCTGGAACAGCGCGCCGCCCTCTACCGTTCGCTGCTCGCCAGCCGACGGATGCTGATCCTGCTCGACAACGCGCGCGACGCCGACCAGATCCGACCGCTCATCCCCGGGGTCTCCGGCTGCGCGGTGCTCGCCACCAGCCGGTCCCGGCTGGCCGGCATCCCCGGCGCCCAGCTGTTCGACGTCGAGGAACTGACCCCGGAGGAGGCGCTGGCGCTGTTCTCGGCCATCGTCGGGGAGCAAAGGGTCGCCGCCGAGCCGGAGGCGGCCATGAAGGTCGTCACCGCCTGCGGCTTCCTGCCGTTGGCCGTCCGCATCGCCGCCGCCCGGCTGGCCAGCCGCCCGCGCTGGAGCGTCTCCGACCTGGCCCGTCGGTTAGCCGACCAACGCCGTCGGCTGGACGAACTCCAGCTCGGCAACCTCGCTGTGGAGACCACCATCGGGCTCGGCTACGGACAGCTGTCCGTGGACGAGGCCCGCGCCTTTCGGCTGCTCGCCCTGATCGACTCCCCCGATATCCCGCTGGCCGCCGCCGCGGCGCTGCTCGGGGTGGACGAGTACGCCGCCGAGGACCTCGCCGAGGCGCTGGTCGAGGCGAACATGCTGGAGTGCTTCACCCCCGGCCGCTACCGCTACCACGACCTGCTTCGGCTCTACGCCCAGCGGAAGAACGAGCGGATCGGGGACACCGGGGAGCAGGAGCGGGCGGTGTCGCGGCTGCTCGACCTGTTGATCCCGACCGTCCGCAACGCGGCCCGGACCATCGAACCGGACGACACCGAGCCCGAGCTGCTGGCCACGCCCTCCTCACCGGGAATGGGCCTGCCGACCAGCGGCTCCGCCCAGGACTGGCTCCGGACCGAGGGCGCCCTGCTGCTCAACGCCATGGCCGCGGCGGCGAACGGGCCCAGCAGCGCCCAGCACGCGGCGATCGACCTGCTGATCCTGCTGTACGGTCTCGGCCCCGACCCCACCCACGGTCCTCAGGTACGGCCGATCCTGGAGACCCTCGGCCACGCGGCGGAGCAGCGCGGCGACTCCGCCGCACTCGCGCGGGTCCATTTCGCCCTCGGCGCCCTGAAGTCCGTCACCAGCGACTTCCAGAACGCCGAACACTCACTGCGCCGCAGCCTCGACCACCAGGCTCCGGACGACCCGTCGGTCCTG
This sequence comes from Kitasatospora sp. NPDC058184, assembly GCF_042883725.1. Classification (NCBI taxonomy): domain Bacteria; kingdom Bacillati; phylum Actinomycetota; class Actinomycetes; order Kitasatosporales; family Streptomycetaceae; genus Kitasatospora; species Kitasatospora sp. NPDC058184. The sequence goes on along the minus strand of NZ_JBHVVE010000004.1, from coordinate 79,459 downwards.
CTACTGGCCACGGCCAACACGCTGGGCGTGATCCTGAGCGTGGGGAACCGCCCGGCCGAGGCCCTGCCCTTCCTCGAACAGGCCCTGGCCATCAACCGGCAGGTCGGCACGGCGTTCGGGGAAGCGCGGATCGTCAGCAACATCGCCCGGGTGCAGCACCGCCTCGGCATGACCGAGACGGCGATCCGGTCCGCCGGTGAAGGCGTCGCCGCCGCCCGGGCCTCCAAGAACGGCCCGCTGCTCGCCCAGACCCTCTACCAGCTGGGCGTGGTGCTCTCCGGTGCCGAGGCCGTCCCGCACCTGCGGGAGGCGCACCGGCTGTACCGGGCCCAGCGGAACCCACTGTGGGAGGGCTACACCCTGGCCCGCTTGGCCTCCGCCCTGCTCGTCGCCGACCAGCACGCCGAGGCGGCCTCGGCGGCCGGCGAGTCACTGGCGCTCGGGCAGGAGATGGACTCCGCCTACTGCCAGGGCCTGGCGAACGCCGCACTGGGCGAGGCCCTGTTGGCGCTCGCCCAGCCGGCTCGTGGACTCGCCTGCCTCCAAGAGGCCCATGCGATCTTCACACGGCTCGGTGTGCCTGAGGCCTCCCCCGTGGCGGACCTCATCTCCCAGCAGCACACCGAGCCCTTCTCTCCCCCCGCGCCGTAAGGCTTCCGCTCCCCCACGGACAACCTCCCCCGTTCCGCGCGTCGGCGCCCCCGCAGCCCCCCGGCTGCGGGAGCGCCCTCAACGCTTCCCCGGCGCTGGACTCCACTGTGCACCGCGCCGATTGACGTTCGATAAACGTCCGATAGTCAGCCCGCGGATGGACAAAACCGCAGGTCATCGACCTTCCCCGGGCGCATCGTCCGGCGTGCGGGGCCGCGCGCACAACCCCGTCCGCACCCTCGTGCTTCCGCAACCCGGGCCACAACGGCCCAAGCACGGCGAGTTGGCCGGAAACGGACCCCATGGCGCAGTGATCACGCATATTCTCAGATGCCAGTACGCACACGAGTGTCGGCCGGAAACGCGTCGGGGTGCAGTCCGTCCGTGTGGTGCGGAGAGCGTGACGTACCGCCACCGGCAGCGGCCCCCGGGGCCGCGGAGGAGCCACCGGAGGCCACGGGTGGAAGGGTGCCTCGCAACGTGACGACCGGACAGATATCCGACCCGTTCCCCGTCGGCGAGGACGCCGGCGACGACGAGCCCGAGGTACGGCGGCGGCGGGCGGCCCGGGCGCTGCAGGCGGTCGCCTTCGACACCATCGGCGCCGGGTACGGCGAGGCCTTCCCGGCCAAGGACGGCCAGCTGGCCTGCGGCCGGCGGCTGGTCGCCGAGCTCGAACCGGGCGCCCGGGTCCTGGACGTCGGCTGCGGCACCGGTGACCCGACCGTCCGCCAGCTGGCCGCGGCCGGTCTGCGGGTGACCGGCGCGGACCTCTCCGACGGGATGCTCACGCTGGCCCGGCGGACCGTCTTCCCGGGCGGGTTTGCGCCAGTGTTCCATCGGATCGACCTGTACGATCTGGCCACCGAGCGGGCGGACCGGGTCTGGAACGCCCCCGACCTGGGGTCGGAGGGCCGGGGCCGCTTCGCCGCGATCACCGCGTTCTTCTCGCTGATCCTGCTGCCGCAGGACGAGATCCCGACCGTGCTGGGGCAGCTGCGCGAACTCCTGCGGCCGGCCGGACTGCTGGCGCTCGGTATGGTCGAGGCGGACCTGGATCACGTTCCGCTTCCGTTCCTTGGCAGAGAGCTGCGGATCAGTGGGTATCTGAGGGAGGATCTGGAGCGGGTTCTGGTCTCGGCCGGCTTCGCCGTCGAGGAGTGCTCGGGGCATCCGTACGCACCGGCCAGTACCTCGCTGCCGCCGGAGGAACAGCTGTTCCTGTGCTGTCGACGCGTCGGCTGATCGAACCGGGACAGGACCGGCCGCACCCGTGGCCGACGCAACAGAACAGCTCACCGACCACACCGAATCCAGGACAGGCAGCCGTGCGCGACCAGCTCAAGACCGAGGCGGAGCAGCCGCCCGCCGTCCCGGGCCAGCGCCGCCAGGTCCCGGCCGCGACAGCGGGCCCGACACCGCCGGCCCCGGGCCTGACGGCGGCCCCGGTCCCGGCCCTGGCAGCGGCCCCGGCCGCCGCGCGACGGACGGGCGCACGACCGGAGCGCACCGAGATGGCGGACCGCCTGGCGTACCTCGACTCGGCGACCCGGCGGATCAACAGCGCCCTCGACCTCGCCGCGACACTGCGCAACATCGGCCGGGTGCTGGTCCCGACGCTCGCCGACGCCGCCGTCATCCACCTGCGCGACCCGCTGCCCAACGTCGAACGCGAGCCCGGGTTCCCGGAGGAGCTGCGGATACACCACAGCACCGGCACCCGGATCGGCCGCCGCGGCCGCCCGAGCGGCATGGACGACCGGCGCCGCTCCCGCTACGGCGCCCGCTCGACCGCCGACGGCGGCCCGGCCACCCCGGTGACCCGCGGCGGGGCGCTCGCCCACGCCCTGCTGAGCCGCCGCCCCGCCGACCCCGCCGTCCTCGGCACCCCCTCCGCCGAGCGCGCCGAGACGCTGCTGCGCGAGCTGTACGGCACCCGCGGGGTGGCCCGGCTGGCCGCCGGCACCTCCGTCCTCGCCCTGCCGCTGCGCGGCCGCAAGGCCGTGCTCGGGCTGCTGATACTGATCCGCCGCCCTCCCGAACGCACCGGCCGCCCGGTCTTCGACGCCGCGGACACCGCGACCGCGGCGCACCTCGCCACCCAGGCCGGGCTGGCCGTGGACACCGCGCTGCGCTACGCCCGCGAGTGGGAGATCGCCAACGAGCTCCAGCGCAGCATGCTGCCGCTGCGCCTGCCGCAGTCGCACGGCGTCCGGATCGCCCAGCGCTACCTGCCCGGTGAGCGCGGCGCGCAGGTCGGCGGGGACTGGTACGACGCCGTCCCGCTGCCCGGCAACCGGGTCGCCCTGATCGTCGGCGACGTGATGGGCCACTCGCTCACCTCGGCCGCCATCATGGGCCAGCTGCGCACCAGCGCCCAGACCCTGGCCGCCCTCGACCTGCCGCCGCACGAGGTGCTCTACCACCTGGACGAGCAGGCCCAGCGGCTCGGCCGCGAACAGCACCTGGCCACCTGCGTCTACGCGGTGTACGACCCGATCGCCAACCGGGTGGTGATGGCCAACGCCGGGCACGTCCCGCCGGTGCTGGTCCGCCCGGACGGCACCGCCGAGCTGGTCGAGCTGGACTCCGGGGCGCCGATCGGCGTCGGCGGGGTGGACTTCAACTCCGTCGAACTGCCCGCGCCGCCCGGCTCGGCGCTGCTGCTGTTCACCGACGGCCTGGTGGAGACCCGCACCCGCCCGATCAGCGACGGCCTGGAGGTGCTGCGCGCCCGGATCGCCGCCGCCCGCTGGCAGTCCCCCGAGCAGCTGTGCCAGGAGGCGCTGCGGATCCTGCCGCCCGGCGACCGGGGCGACGACATCGCGCTGCTCGGCGCCTGCTTCGACGGCATCCCGGCCGGGGACGTCGCGCACTGGTACCTCCAGCCGCGCAACGAGACGCCGGGCCGGGCCCGCCGGCTGGCCGCGCACACGCTGCGCCGCTGGGGGCTGGACGAGCTCAGCGAGGCGACCGAGCTGATGGTCAGCGAGCTGGTGACCAACGCCGTCCAGCACGCGACCCGGCCGGTCACCCTGAGCCTGGTGCGCACCACCCGGCTGCGCTGCGAGGTCGGCGACGACAGCCCGCTGCTGCCGCGCCCGCGCCGCACCGGGCCGGAGGACGAACGCGGGCGCGGGCTGCAGATAGTCGCCCGGTGCGCGGACCGCTGGGGCGCGACCAGGCTGGGCACCGGCAAGGTGGTCTGGTTCGAGCAGCGGCTGCCCGTCCAGACCTGACGGCGCCCGGCGGGAACGGGTCCCGCCGGACGCCCGGACCTGCCCCCGGGTCTCAGACCCGGGCGGGCTCCCGCGCCGGCCCCTTCTCCAGCTCGGCGATCAGCTGCTCGCCCTCCATGTCGACCTTCGGCACGACCTTCTCCAGCCGCTTCGGGAACCACCAGGCGGCCCGGCCGAACAGCGCCATCGCGGCCGGCACCAGCGCCATCCGCACCACGAAGGCGTCCACCAGCACGCCCACCGCGAGGGCGAAGCCGATCGGCTGGACGATCGGGTCGTGGCCGAAGACGAACGAGCCGAACACCGCCACCATGATCAGCGCGGCCGCCGTGACCACCCGGGCCCCGTTCTTCACCCCGCCGACGACCGCCTCGCGCGGCGCCGCCCCGTGCACGTGCTGCTCCTTCATCCCGGAGACCAGGAACAGCTCGTAGTCCATCGCCAGCCCGAACAGCACGCCGATCAGCAGGATCGGCACGAAGCTCACCACCGGCCCGACCTTGGGCACGTCGATCAGCCCGTCCAGCCAGCCCCACTGGTAGACCGCGACCACCGCGCCGAGCGAGGCGGTGATGCTGAGCAGGAAGCCGGCCACCGCCTTGAGCGGGACGAGCACCGAGCGGAACGCCAGCGCCAGCAGCACCAGCGCGATCCCGACGATCACCGCGAGGAACGGCGGCAGCGCCTGGCCGAGCTTGGTGGAGACGTCGATGTTGGCGGCGGTGGTGCCGGTGACGGCGATGTCCGCGCCGGTCGCCGCCCTGAGCTCCGCCTTCTGGCCGCGGATCTCGTTGACCAGCGCCTTGGTGTCCTCGTGGTCCGGGCCGGTCCGCGGGATGACGGTCACCAGCGCGGTGCCGCTCGCCTGGTCGACGGTCGGCGGCAGCAGCGTCGCCACGCCGTCGAGGGTCTGGAGCTTCGCGGCCACGCCCTGCACCGCCTGCTCGGGCCGCGGCGCGCCGTGGGCGTCCACCACGACCACCAGCGGCGCGTTGAAGCCCGGCCCGAAGGCCTCGCCCACCAGGTCGTACGCCTTGCGCGCGTCCGTCCCGGCGGCCTGCGAACCGCCGCTCGGCAGGCCGAGGTTCAGGCTCGCGGCGGGCACCGCCAGGGCGCCCAGCCCGGCCAGCCCGACCAGCAGGACGGGCAGCGGGCGGCGGACCACGAAGCGGCCCCAGCGCTCGCCCAGGGTGGTGCGGCCGTTGGTGGCCAGGGCCCGCTTCCAGACCGGCAGCCGGTCGATGGCCCGGCCGGTGAAGCCCAGCACGGCGGGCAGCAGCGTGATCGCGACCAGGACGGCCACCACGACGGCCGCGGAGGCGGCCAGGCCCATCACGGTGAGGAAGGGGACGCCCGCGACGGAGAGCCCGGCGAGCGCGACGACCACGGTCAGACCGGCGAAGACGACGGCGCTGCCGGCGGTCGCGGTGGCCCGGGCGGCGGACTCCTCCGGCGCCAGGCCCTCGTCCAGGTGGCGGCGGTACCGGAAGAGGATGAACAGCGCGTAGTCGATGCCGACCGCGAGGCCGACCATCAGGGCCAGCACCGGCGCGGTGGTGATGATCTCGAAGGAGCCGGTGAGCGCCAGCAGGCCGGCCATCGTCACGCCGACGCCGACCAGCGCGGTCAGCAGCGGCAGCCCGGCGGCGACCAGCGTGCCGAGGGTGACCACCAGGACCACCCCGGCCACCACCAGGCCGATCGCCTCACTGGCGCCCTCGATCTGGGCCATGGTGTTGTAGGCGTCGCCGCCGAAGGCCACTTCGAGCCCAGCCGCGCGGGCCGGCTCGGCGGCGGCCTTCACCGCCTCGCGCTGCCCGTCGGTGACGTCGGCGAGCTTGTGGTCGAAGGAGACCAGGGCGATCGCGACCTTCCCGTCCGGCGAGAGCGCGCCGGTGGCGTACGGGTCGGGCACCGCGGCCACGCCCGGCACCTGGGCCATCCGGGCGACGGCCTCGCCGACCGCCCGGCCCGCCTCGGGCGTCCCGATGCCGCCGGGGGCGCCGGCGGCGAAGACGACCTGCGCGGAGCCGTGGCCCTGCGCCGGGAAGGTGTCCTTGATCCGGTCCAGGGTGGCCTGCGCCTCGGTGCCCGGGACCTTGAACTCGTCGGTGGTCTTGCCGGCGAAGGCGCCCGCGGCCCCGCCGACGGCGATGAGCAGGGCGATCCAGACGGCGACGACGGCCCGCCGTCGCCGGAAGCAGAAGCGGCCCAGTCGGTACAGGTACGTGGCCATCGGCGGTCCCTCGGGTCGGTCAGGGCAGGTCGCGTCCCACCGTAGACCGAACTTTGTCGGGTGACAAAGTTGGCCGACAAGATCGTGCGACACAGTTGCCCGACCATGGCGCTACCCTGGCGGGATGGCACACGTCCCCGCCTCCGAACGCCGACCGCAACTGGTCCAGGCCGCCATCGACCTGATGACCAGGGAGGGGATCGCGGCCGGCAGCACCCGCGCGATCGCGGCCGAGCTGGGCGTGGCGCAGGCGACGGTGCACTACACCTTCGGCACCAAGAAGGACCTCTACCGGGCGATCGTCGAGCGGCTGACCTCCGACTTCGTCGGCGAGGTGCGCGCCGCCTCCCCGGGCGACGGCGCGTTCGGCGAGCAGGTCCGCACCCTGGTGCAGGCGCTCTGGGAGGCCGCCACCGGCGAGCACGGGCACTGCGTGCTGCTGAGCGAGTTCGGGGCGCTGGCGCTGCGCGACCCGGACATGCGGGAGATCATGCTGGAGATGCAGCACGACATCGAGGGCACCGCCGTCGAGATGCTCGACGCCCTCGCGGCCGCCCACGGCCTGACCCTGGCACTGCCCGCCCGCCGGATCGCCGTCCACTTCCTCGGCGGCTTCGACGGCCTGACGGCCCGCCACCTGACCCTGCGCAACCCCGGCGACCGGCCCGACCCGGACACCCTGGAGGCGCTGGAGCTGCTGGTCGCCACGACGGTCGGGCTCTGCCTGGGCACCCCGGCCGCCCGCCCCGAGCCGGGCTGGCACGGGGACCGGGACGGGCTCTGAGCCGGGACTGGCCCTAGGACACGATCCGGACCGGCAGCTCGACCAGCACCTCGCGCAGCGCGGCCGCGAAGCGCTCGTACTCGGCGCTGCGGGCCGAGCCCGGCCGGACGGCCAGCCCGATCCGGCGGCCGGGCGCCGGGGCGGCGAAGCGGACGGCGGCCAGCCGGTCGGTGCGCCCGGCCTCGACGTCCAGTGCGGTGGCGGGCAGCAGGGTCACCCCGAGGCCGCCGGCGACCAGCTGGACCAGGGTGGACAGGCCGGCCGCCCGGGTGGTCGAGCCCGCCGGGTCGGCGCCGACCTCGCGGCAGATGTCCAGCGCCTGGTCGCGCAGGCAGTGGCCCTCCTCCAGCAGCAGGACCTCCAGGTCGAGCAGCACGTCGCGCGGTACGTCGATCCTCCCGGCGAGCGGGTGGGCGGGCGGGGTGAGCAGGACGAAGTCCTCGTCGAACAGCGGGATGTCCCTGGTCGGCGAGGTCCCGCCGGCCGGCAGCGCGAGCAGCAGGACGTCCAGCCGCCCGGCGGCCAGGCCCTCCAGCAGCGAGGGGGTGCGCTCCTCGTGGACGTGCGGCTCCAGGTCCGGGAAGCGGTCGCGGACCAGCCGCAGCACGGTGGGCAGCAGGTAGGGCGCGACGGTCGGGATGACGCCGAGGTGCAACGGCCCGGTGAACGGGCGGCGGGCGGCCTCGACCTCCTCGGTGAGGGCCTGCAGCGAGGCGAGCACCCGGCGGGCGTGCTGGTGCACGCGCTCCCCCAATGGGGTGACAATCACCTTGCGCGTCGTACGCTCGACCAGTTGTGCGCCCAGCGACTCCTCCAGCGCCGCGACCGCCCCGGACAGCGCGGGCTGGCTGGTCCCGGTGGCGGCGGCGGCCTCCCGGAAGTGCCGGTGCTCGGCCACCGCGACGAAGGCCCGCAGCTGGGCGACGGTCGGGGTGCGCGGGCTGCGGACTGTGGCGCTCGACACAGTCGGGTCGGCCTTGGTGCCGCCGTTCCTGCGGGAACCCGGCCGCGACGTGGGGGATTCGTTACTGATAACAATCTCCGATCAGACACATCCAGTGTAGCTATTTCCCTGATCAGTCCACGATGTGGAACTGTGAGCGGTGTCCGGATTCCGGACAAAGCTCCCCTCATCTCACTTCAGGAGAAGCGAACGTGCTCACGATCGGTGACAAGTTCCCCGAGTTCGACCTCAAGGCCTGTGTCGACCTGGATGCCGCGAGCGCCTTCGCCGACATCAACCACAAGTCCTACGAGGGCAAGTGGAAGGTCGTCTTCTTCTGGCCGATGGACTTCACCTTCGTCTGCCCGACCGAGATCGCCGCGTTCGGCAAGCTGAACGACGAGTTCGCCGACCGCGACGCCCAGATCCTCGGCGTCTCCGGCGACTCCGAGTTCGTGCACCACGCCTGGCGCAAGGACCACAAGGACCTGCGCGACCTGCCCTTCCCGATGCTGGCCGACATCAAGCACGAGCTGATGCGCGCCTGCGGCGTCGAGGGCGAGGACGGCACCGCCCAGCGCGCCGTCTTCATCGTCGACCCGAACAACGAGATCCAGTTCGTCATGGTCACCGCCGGCTCCGTCGGCCGTAACCCCAAGGAGGTCCTGCGGGTGCTGGACGCCCTGCAGACCGACGAGCTGTGCCCGTGCAACTGGAACAAGGGCGAGGACACCCTCGACGCCCAGGCCCTGCTGGCGGGCTGACCCATGGCTCTCGACGACCTGAAGGCCGCCCTCCCGGACTACGCCAAGGACCTCAAGCTCAACCTGGGCTCGGTCATCGGCAACTCCGACCTCCCCGCCCAGCAGCTCTGGGGCACCGTGCTGTCCTGCGCGATGGCCACCCGCAGCCCCGGCCTGCTGCGCGAGCTGGAGCCCGAGGCCAAGGCCAACCTCTCCCCGGAGGCGTACACCGCCGCCAAGGGCGCGGCCGCGATCATGGGGATGAACAACGTCTACTACCGGACGCTGCACCTGCTCTCCGACAAGGAGTACAGCACGATGCGGGCCGGTCTGCGGATGAACATCATCGGCACCCCGGGCGTCGAGAAGGTCGACTTCGAGCTCTGGTGCTTCGCGGTCTCGGCCATCAACGGCTGCGGCCAGTGCCTCGACTCGCACGAGGCCGTGCTGCGCAAGGCCGGCGTCGAGCGCGAGGTCGTCCAGGCCTCGATGAAGATCGCCGCCGTCCTCCAGGCCGTGGCCGGCGTCCTCGACTCCGAGGCCGCCCTGGCGGACGTCACCGCCTGACGCACCCCGGCACCCCGACGGGCCCCTCCCGGACACCATGTCCGCGAGGGGCCCGTCGTCGTTCTCCCGCGCCGGTCGCCCCGGCACGGCGGCGGGTCAGTCGGTGGCGGGCGCGGCCGACGGGGCGGGGTGGGCGGCCGCGGTGCGCTCGGCGGCGGGTTCGGCCGCGCGCCCCGCCGTGCGCTCGGCGGCCTCACGGGCGGCTTCGAGCGCGGTGAAGACGGCCTGGCCGGCCTCGTTGCGGCGGCGCAGGTGGGCGACCACGGTGTTGGTGACGGCGATCAGCGGGACGGCGACCACCGCGCCGCCGATGCCGCCGATGATGCCGCCGGCCGCGACGCCGAGCACGACGCCGAGCGGGTGGACCCGGACGGCCCGGCCGAGGATCAGCGGCTGGAGGATGTGGCTCTCCACCTGCATCACCGCGACCAGCACCACCAGCACCATCAGCGCCGTCCACGGCCCCTGGGTGACCAGCGCGATCAGCACCGCCACGGTGCCGGTGATCAGCGCGCCGACCAGCGGGACGAAGGCGCCCAGGAAGATGATCACGGCCAGCGGCAGCGCCAGCGGCACGCCCAGCAGGTCGACGCCGATGCCGATGCAGAGCGCGTCGATGAAGGCCACGCAGACCGTGCCGCGCACGTAGGCGGTGAGCGTCGCCCAGGCCTTCGGGCCGGCCCCGGCCATCGCGAACCGGGAGTGCCGGGGCAGGCCGCGCAGCGCCCAGTTCCAGATCTTCGCGCCGTCGTAGAGGAAGAAGAAGGTGGTGAAGAAGGTCATCAGCAGCGCGGTCAGCACCTCGACGGCGATCTGCGCGCCGGTGATCGAGGCCGAGGTGAGCTGATCGGTGTTGGTGGTGATGGCCTTGGTGATCTGGTTGGCGAAGTCGGTGATCTGCTGCTGGGTCAGGTGCAGCGGCCCGGTGACCAGCCAGTCCCGCAGCTGGTTGACGCCGGTCTTCACCTGGGTGGTGACGTCCGAGAGGTTGGTCGACACCTGCCAGACGACGAACCAGCCGACCAGCCCGATCCCGGCCAGACCGCTGAGGAAGACCCCGCCCGCCGCCAGCGAGCGCGGCACCCCGTGCCGGCGCAGCCAGGAGACCGAGGGCTCCAGCAGCGCGGTGATCAGCAGCGAGGCCAGCACCGAGAAGGCCACCAGACGCAGCATGTCGACCACGTAGAAGACGACGTAGAGCGCGGCGCCGAGCAGCAGCAGCCGCCAGGTCGACTCGGCGGCCACCCGCAGGCCCCACGGCACCGCCTCGGCGGGTGTGGCCGGGCGGCCGGGGTGGTACTCCCGCCCGAGCCCGACGTGCGCGGCCGGGGCGGCCGGGGCCGGTTGGGCCGCCGGAGCCGTCGGGGCCGGCGCGGCGGACGGCGGGACCGGCTCGGCCGCCGGGGCCGGGTCGGCCTGCGGCACCGGAACGGCCCGCGGGACGGGGACGGGGCCCGGCGCCTCGACGAGTGCCGGGACGTGCCCGTCCACGAGCGCCGGTACCGGCCCTTCGGCCAGTGCCGGGAGTGCCGGTTCGTGCGGGTCGGCCGCCATCGCGGCACGCCGGCGCCGTTCGATCACGGCGGCCGCGCTCGCCACCACGGCCATGCCCTTGGCCACGGCCTTGAAGGCCTTTCCGCCCCGCGCCATCCTCGCTACCACCGCTCCCCTGCCGAACCCGCCGTGTCCGGCGGTACGCCGCGGGTCCTGCCGCGGCCGTCAGGGATGACGCTACCCGCCGGAGGAGCGGCGAGTCCGGTCGCCGGTCCGTTCGACTCGAACCGTCCATCCCGATGAACCGGACAAAACGCAAGGTTCCATGCGGTTTCGGACACGGTTCACCGGGGAGGAGTCGGGACGAGACCCCGGAACCCAGCCGCCGAGGTCGCCCCACGGCCAACCGCCGGCGGACCGGCCGGTGCGGGGAGCAACCAGGACCCCTCCCCGCGCCCCGCGTCCGCAACCGGGGCCGCACCGCCCGAGGGCGCACTGGTCAGCGCCGCCCGGGCGGCGCGGTCCGCCCCCTCGCCGCGAAGCCGGAGAACCGCTCGGCCGCGAACCGGAGAGAACAGCCGGGCCGGAGAACGCCACGGCCCCCGGTCGCTCGCCCGAGGAGGGCGAACGGCCGGGGGCCGGGTGGAACCGCGCCGCCGGAGCGGCAGCCGTTTCCTAGTACCAGTTGTGCGCCTGCCAGAACGACCACGCACCGCAGGGGCTGCCGTAGCGGGAGTTCATGTAGCCGACGCCCCACTTGATCTGGGTGGCCGGGTTGGTGCGCCAGTCGGCACCGGCCGAGGCCATCTTGGTGCCGGGCAGCGCCTGGACCAGACCGTAGGCACCGGAGCTCTTGTTGGTCGCGGTGTAGTCCCAGCCGCTCTCGCGCTTCACGATCTGGCTGAAGCACTGGAACTGCGCGTCGTTGCCGACGATCTGCCGGGCCAGGTCCTGGACCGAGCCGGGGCTGACCGAGACGGGCGGCGCGCTGTCCTCCACCGCGCTCATCGCGGAGCGGGACTTGGAACGGTTCGCGGCGGCCTCGTCGGCCTTGCGCTTGTCGTCCGCGGCCTTGGCGGCCTTCTCCGCGTCGGCCTTGGCCTGGGCGTCGGCCTTCGCCTGGGCGTCCGCGGCGGCCTGCTGGCGCGCGGCCTCCTCGGCGGCCTTCTGCTCCGCGGCGGCCTTGGCGGCGGCGTCGGCGGAGGCCTGCTGGGCGGATGCCTGCTGGCCGATGTTGTCACTGATGGTCTGCGCCTGGGCGCCAGAGGGGACTTCGGCAAGCAGGGTCGCGCCCGCGACGTCGACCGTCTGCGTCGTCTTGCCCTCGCTGCCCGAGGCCATGCCCACGACGGCACCGACAGCGGTGACGGCGGTGGCGGAGGCCACAGCGACTCCCCGGACCGAGATCCGAGTCACATGGATTCCTTCCAGCATCGCCCACGCGTGACCGTACGGGCGCAACATGCCCCTTGACACTGACCTCCGCACGGTGCACTGGTCACGGGAGGTGCTGGCCCGGCGTCCGGCCGAGGTGAGTCGACCAGGCGTTGGAATCGGGCGGCGTACGGCTCAACGTTCTTCAATTGTGCGTCCACCGACCGGAGTTGGTGGACCTTCCGGGGCCTGACCTCCGGTGGCCGGAAGCCCTGCCGCGCCGTACGCGGGGCCTGACAGAACCCTCACCATGCCGCACCGGGTACGGTCGACGCAATTCCCGCCCGCGTGGCGCATGTCACATTCACCGCACGGCAGTTCCCCGGACGGAAAGCACTCGATGTGATGAAACGGACGGGGCCCGCTCCCTCAGGAGCGGGCCCCCGGCCATGAGTTGACCGTATTGTCCGACTATGCCCTCGGAGGGCGGATCACGGGTGGATGTCCTCCAGCATCTCCGTGACCAGCGCCGCGATCGGCGAACGCTCCGAGCGGGTGAGCGTGATGTGGGCGAAGAGCGGATGACCCTTCAGCTTCTCCACCACCGCCACCACGCCGTCGTAGCGGCCCACCCGGAGGTTGTCCCGCTGCGCCACGTCGTGGGTGAGCACCACCCGCGAGCCCTGGCCGATCCGGGACAGCACCGTCAGCAGGACGTTCCGCTCCAGCGACTGCGCCTCGTCCACGATCACGAAGGCGTCGTGCAGCGAGCGCCCCCGGATGTGGGTCAGCGGCAGCACCTCCAGCATCCCGCGGGAGATGACCTCCTCGATCACGTCCGGGGTGGTGACGGCGGAGAGGGTGTCGAAGACCGCCTGCGCCCAGGGGCCCATCTTCTCCGCCTCGGAACCGGGCAGGTAGCCCAGCTCCTGCCCGCCGACCGCGTACAGCGGCCGGAAGACCATCACCTTGCGGTGCTGCCTCCGCTCCAGCACCGCTTCCAGCCCCGCGCACAGCGCCAGCGCCGACTTCCCGGTGCCGGCCCGGCCGCCCATCGAGACGATCCCGATCTCCGGGTCGAGCAGCAGGTCCAGCGCCACCCGCTGCTCGGCGCTGCGCCCGCGCAGCCCGAACGCCTCGCGCTCCCCGCGCACCAGCCGCACCCGGCCGTCGCCGGTGACCCGGCCGAGCGCGCGGCCGCGCTCCGAGGTCAGCACCAGTCCGGTGTGGACCGGCAGCTCGGCGGCACCGTCGACGTCCACCCCGGCGTCGTGGCCGACCGAGAAGAGCGCGTCCACCTGATCGGCCGGGACGTGCAGCTCGGTCATGCCCGTCCAGCCCGAGGTGATCGCCAGCTCGGCCCGGTACTCCTCGGCGAGCAGGCCCACCGAACTGGCCTTGATCCGCAGCGGCAGGTCCTTGGACACGACGGTGACGTCGTAGCCCTCGGCCTGGAGGTTGCGGGCGACCGCGAGGATCCGGGTGTCCGCCTCACCGCCGCCGGCCCGGTAGCCGACCGGCAGTATCGACACGTCGGAGTGGTTGAGCTCGACCCGGATGGTGCCGCCGAGCTCGCCGACCGGGATCGGCTCGTCGAGCCGACCGTGCCGGATGCGGTAGTCGTCGAGCAGCCGCAGCGCCTGGCGGGCGAAGTAGCCCAGCTCCGGGTGGTGCCGCTTGGCCTCCAGCTCGGTGACGACCACCACCGGGAGGACGACCTCGTGCTCCTCGAAGCGGGTCATGGCGAGCGGGTCCGCCAGGAGCACGCTGGTGTCGAGAACGTACGTGCGCCGGTCTGGTGTCCGGCGGCTCTTGGAACTGACCACTAGGCCTCCAGAGCGGATGACCCTGCGTCATCCGCGGCAAGCCGGCCCCCGCTGCCCCGGTGGCCTCGGGACCGGACTGACTGGAGTATTCCCAGGCGGGGAACGGTGCATTCGCGCCCCCGGCGAACTGACGGATCATTGCCGGTGAACGTTTGGCCTCGCCCGGGCGCCGGGTAGGCCAGGCCTACGGCGGTCATTTCCTCCGGACGGCCGGACCTGGGACGACGGCCCCCGGACACGGGGTCACCGCCCCCGAGGGCGCGGGGCACCGGCCCCGGGAACGCGGGGCACCGGCCCCGGGACGCCGGGCCGGAACCGGCCGATCCGGGACTACAGCCCCAGCCGCCGGTGGCGCTGCTCGTAGGCGCGCAGCGCGCGCAGGAAGTCGACCTTGCGGAAGGCCGGCCAGTACGCCTCGCAGAAGTAGAACTCGCTGTGCGCGCTCTGCCAGAGCAGGAAGCCGGACAGCCGCTGCTCGCCCGAGGTGCGGATGATCAGGTCCGGGTCGGGCTGGTTGCGGGTGTACAGGTGCTCGGCGATGTGCTCGACGGTCAGGACCTCGGCCAGTTCCTCGATCGAGGTGCCGCGTCCGGCCTGCTCCTGGAGCAGCGAGCGGACGGCGTCGGCGATCTCGTGCCGACCGCCGTAGCCGACCGCGACGTTGACCGTTATCCCGTCGATGTCGGCGGTCTGGTCGGCGGCCCGCTTGAGCACGTCGGCGGTGTGCTGGGGCAGCAGGTCCAGCGCGCCGACCGGGTTGACCCGCCAGCGGCGGGCGGCGGCCAGGCCGGTGACGGCGTCCTCGATGATGCCGAGCAGCGGGACGAGCTCGTCGGCCGGGCGGTCCAGGTTGTCGGTGGAGAGCATCCAGAGGGTGACGACCTTGACGTGGGTCTCGTCGCACCAGCCGAGGAACTCGCTGATCTTGTCGGCGCCGCGCTGGTGGCCGTACGCGGTGGAGCCGCCGGCCGCCTTGGCCCAGCGGCGGTTGCCGTCCAGGATCACGCCGATGTGGCGCGGGGTGCTCGCGAGGTGGACCTCGACCCGTCGCCCGTAGAGCCCGTACATCCCGCCGAGCAGGGTGCGCAGCCCCGGCGTCCGTTCGGCGACATCGCGCAGACCCATGTTTCCCGGCCCCTCCGTGCTCGTTGCAACTGGTGCGTCTCCGCCCCCGGCGCAGCCTACTCCGGCGCGCAGGTGCACAGTAAAGCCGCAGGTAGCGGTCTGGTCACGGTCCTGTACGAAGTCTGTCCCGACGGGCGTGTCGGGGGTCCTCCGGACGGGTGGCGGGGCGTCCGCGGGGCCGCTGCGGGGCCTCCGGGGCGCGGACACGGAACGGTCTCCGAATCCTTAACGGAACCGTAAGCCGTTCTTCCGATGCTTGACGACCAGCAATGGTCTAGTCCAGCTTTTGATCCGGGACGGAACGATCCTCCTGCTCCGCCCCGCAGGCTCACTTCGGACCTCCCCTCCCCCACACGCGGCCGCCGCGCCCCCCACCGCGGCGGCCGCTCCTCCCCCAGGAGCGTCACCCCATGGCCCGTACGCTGAACCAGCCTTCGCACAAGCGCCGGCGCAGCCCCCTCCCGGCCGTCGCGGCCGGCGCCACCGCCCTCGCCCTGGCCGGCGGCGGCCTCGCCCTCTTCGCCGGCGGTGCCAGCGCGGCGGTCGGCAACCTGGTCGCCAACGGCGGCTTCGACGGCGGGCTCGGCGGCTGGACCTGCACCGGCGCCGCGACCACGGTGTCCTCCCCGGTCCACTCCGGCACCGGCGCGCTCCAGGCCACCCCGGGCGCCGGCGACACCGCCGAGTGCGCCCAGACCATCAGCGTGCTGCCCAACACCAGCTACACGCTGAGCGCGTGGGTCCAGGGCCCGTACGTCTACCTCGGCGCGCGCGGCACCGGCGGCACCGACCCGTCCGTGTGGTCGAACCAGAACAGCTGGAACCAGCTGTCCACCACCTTCACCACCGGGGCGAACGCCACCAGCGTCACCGTCTACCTGCACGGCTGGTACGGCCAGAGCGCCTACCTCGCCGACGACGTCGCACTGGTCGGCCCCGGCGGCACCGGCACCCCGTCGCCGACCGCGACCCCCACGCCGACCCCGACGCCGACGGCCACCGCCTCCCCCACGGCCACCGCGACGCCCACCCAGACGGCGACCCCGACCCCCACCGGGACGCCCACCCAGACCCCGACGGCGACCCCCACCGCCACGCCGACCAGCACCACCCCGCCGGTCACCGGCCTGCCCGCCCACGCGGTCACCGGCTACTGGCAGAACTTCGACAACGGCTCGACCGCGCAGCGGCTGAGCGACGTCCAGAGCGCGTACGACATCATCGCGGTGTCCTTCGCCGACGCCGTGCCGACCAGGACCGGCGCGATCAGCTTCACCCTGGACCCGGGCCTGTCCAAGGCCCTCGGCGGCTACACCGACGCCCAGTTCCGCGCCGACGTCAAGGCCAAGCAGGCGGCCGGCAAGAAGGTCATCCTCTCCATCGGCGGCCAGAACGGCGCGATCACCGTCGGGGACGCCACCGCCGGCGCCAACTTCACCAACAGCGCCTACGCGATCATCAAGGACTACGGCTTCGACGGCATCGACGTCGACCTGGAGAACGGCGTCCAGGCCGGCCCGCTCGGCGACGCGCTGCACGCCCTGCAGACCAAGGTCGGCCCCGGCTTCGTCCTGACCATGGCCCCCGAGACCATCGGGATGTACAACACCTCCGGCGCCTACTTCCAGCTGGCGCTGAAGACCAAGGACATCCTCACCGTCGTCAACACCCAGTTCTACAACTCGGGCGGCATGAACGGCTGCGACGGCAAGGTCTACAACCAGGGCACCATCGACTTCATCACCGCGCAGGTCTGCACCCAGATCCAGGGCGGCCTGCGGCCGGACCAGGTGGGCATCGGCGTCCCGGCCTCCAGCCGGGCAGCGGGCGGCGGCTACGTCTCGCCGACCGTGGTGAACAACGCGCTGGACTGCCTGGCCACCGGTAACAACTGCGGCAGCTTCGTGCCGCCGGCCAAGTGGCCGACCATCCGCGGCGCGATGACCTGGTCGACCAACTGGGACGCCAACAACGGCAACGCGTTCTCCAACACGGTCGGCCCGTTCGTCCACAAGATGCCGTGACGGCCGGGAGGCCGTGACCCCCTAGAGCCCAACTCCCCCGGCGCGCCGCTCCTTGAGGGTGGGGCCTGCGCGTCGGCGGCGGGGCCCGTCGTACCGACCGGTACGGCGGGCCCTTCCGTTTCCCCTGTCCCCTCTATTAGGGACGGGGTCCGGAAGGGGCGGTGGCGGGGTCCTCCGGGGGCCGGGAGCGGGGTGGACCGGAGGCCGGGGCGGCTCCCGGTCGTCGCCTGGTACGGCTCCGCTCACCGCGCCAGGACTGCGGTGAGCGCGCCGAGCAGCAGGAACGGGCCGACCG
Source organism: Kitasatospora sp. NPDC058184 (assembly GCF_042883725.1). Taxonomy (NCBI): domain Bacteria; kingdom Bacillati; phylum Actinomycetota; class Actinomycetes; order Kitasatosporales; family Streptomycetaceae; genus Kitasatospora; species Kitasatospora sp. NPDC058184. Next base: position 62,158 of record NZ_JBHVVE010000004.1, on the reverse strand, counting down.
GGAGGTCGAGCCCGCGCACCGGGCGGCGGCGGGCCAGCGCGGCGGCGGCCCGCAGGGTGCCCCACAGCCCGGCGAGCACCATCGCGGCGAACAGCCCGCCGAGCGCCACCGACCAGCCGAACCAGCCGAGCAGCCCGCCCAGGGCGAGCCCGAGCGGAGAATCCCCGGGGCCCAACGCGCCCAGCCAGACGGCCAGTTCGAGGACGCCCCCGACCGCCAGCGCGACCAGCAGGCAGCGCAGCAGCGCACCCGGGTCCCGCTCGGCCTGCGCCGCGACCAGCAGCAGCGCCGCCACCCCGCCGAGCAGCGGCACGGTCAGCCCGTACGGCAGCCGGCGCACCCGCGCGTCGACGAAGCCGAGCGCCACGCCGAGCGCCGCCGCCCAGCCCAGGGCCAGGGTCACCACCACCAGGCGGTCCGCCGCGTACGCCACCGCGACGGCGACCGCCGCCGCGACCGCCTCCACCGTCCAGGGGCCGGCGCCCAGCCGCTCCCGGCAGCCCGGGCAGCGCCCGGTCGGCGGCAGCAGCCGCACCGCGCGCCCGCAGGACGGGCAGGCCTCGCACCAGGGCTCGCCCTCCGGCACCGCGAAGCGGGCGATCCGCCCGCGCAGCGGCGGAGCCGCCAGGAGACCGACCAGCACCGCCACGACCACGACCGGGACCACCGACGCACCCCCTCCTCGACCGACACGACCGACACGACCGGCCACATCCTCCCGCGCCGGGCGTGTGCCGTCCGTCTCGCTTCCATGGAACGGCGCGGCGGCGCCCCTCGCATACAGGAGCATTCCGGACATTCGACTGCCGGTTCACAAGGCCGCCTGCCGCCCCCGCCTGCCGATCCAAGGGGGCCGTTCCGACCCTCCGAAGCACCCCCACGGAGACCCGCCGCACGGCCCCTCCGTACCCCTAAAGTAGGCGGACATGCAGGTCATCCAGTCCAGCAAGCTCGCCAATGTCTGCTACGACATCCGCGGACCGGTACTCGACGAGGCGATGCGGCTGGAGGAACAGGGCCACCGCATCCTCAAGCTCAACACCGGCAACCCGGCCACCTTCGGTTTCGAGGCGCCCCCGGAGATCCTCCAGGACATCCTGCGCAACCTCGCCACCGCGCACGGCTACGGCGACTCCAAGGGCCTGCTCTCCGCCCGCCGCGCGGTGGTCATGCACTACGAGGACCGCGGGCTGCACGGCCTCTCCGTCGACGACGTCTTCCTCGGCAACGGCGTCTCCGAACTGATCCAGCTGGCCATGACCGCGCTGCTGGACGACGGCGACGAGGTGCTCGTCCCGGCCCCGGACTACCCGCTGTGGACCGCCTCGGTCTCGCTGGCCGGCGGCACCGCCGTGCACTACCGCTGCGACGAGCAGTCCGAGTGGTACCCGGACCTCGCCGACATCGAGGCCAAGGTCACCGACCGCACCAGGGCCATCGTGGTGATCAACCCGAACAACCCGACCGGCGCGGTCTACCCGCGCGAGGTGCTGGAGGGCATCGCCGAGATCGCCCGCCGGCACGACCTGGTGGTCTACGCGGACGAGATCTACGACAAGATCCTCTACGACGACGCCGAGCACGTCCCGCTGGCCACCCTGGCCCCGGACCTCTTCTGCGTCACCTTCAACGGGCTGTCCAAGGCGTACCGGGTCGCGGGCTTCCGCTCCGGCTGGATGGTGCTGTCCGGCGACCGGCACCGGGCCCGCAGCTACATCGAGGGCCTGACCGTGCTCGCCTCGATGCGGCTCTGCGCCAACATGCCCGCCCAGCACGCGGTGGCCGCCGCGCTCGGCGGGCGGCAGTCGATCCGCGACCTGGTGCTGCCCGGCGGCCGGCTGCACGCCTCGCGCGACGCCGCGTACAAGCTGCTCAACGACATCCCCGGGGTCAGCTGCGTCAAGCCCAAGGGCGCGCTGTACGCCTTCCCCCGGCTGGACCCCAAGGTCCACAAGATCAAGGACGACGCCCGGATGGTGCTCGACCTGCTGCGCTCCCAGCGCATCCTGCTGGTCCAGGGCACCGGCTTCAACTGGCCCGAGCCGGACCACTTCCGGCTGGTCACGCTGCCCCGGCCGGAGGAGATCACCGACGCGGTGACCCGGATCGGCGACTTCCTGAGCGGCTACGTCCAGCCGTAGCCACCGGGCTCGACGACACCCGGGACGGCTCCTGGGACGGCTCCCGGAAAAACACTACGGCCGGAGTTCCGGCCCGGGCGATCTCCTTGGTCGGGGGAAAATCGCCCGGCGGAACTCCGGCCGTCCTGCCGCTCGGCGGGGCGCGCGGTTCGTGCCGCGCGCCCGCCGCTACCGCGACTGAGGCTCAGGCTCAGCCGAGGCGCGCGACGAGGTTCCGGTACTCGTCCCACAGCTCCTTCGGGGTGTGGTCGCCGAAGGTCTCCAGGTGGGCCGGCACGAGCGCGGCCTCCCGGCGCCAGATGTCGGCGTCCACGGTGAAGAGCAGGTCGAGGTCCTCCTTGGAGAGGTCCAGGTCGCCGAGGTCGAAGCCCTCGACGGTCGGCAGCACGCCGATCGGGGTCTCGACGCCCTCGCCGGTGCCCTCCAGGCGCTCGACGATCCACTTGAGCACGCGGCTGTTCTCGCCGTAGCCGGGCCAGACGAACTTGCCCTCGGCGTCCTTGCGGAACCAGTTGACGTAGTAGATCTTCGGCAGCTTGGCGGCGTCCGCCTGGGCGCCGACCTTCAGCCAGTGGGCGAAGTAGTCGCCCATGTTGTAGCCGCAGAACGGCAGCATCGCGAACGGGTCGCGGCGCAGCTCGCCGACGGTGCCCTCGGCGGCGGCGGTCTTCTCGGAGGCGATGTTGGCGCCCAGGAAGACGCCGTGCTGCCAGTCGAAGGACTCGGTCACCAGCGGGACGGCGGTGGCGCGGCGGCCGCCGAACAGGATCGCCGAGATCGGCACGCCCGCCTGGTCCTCCCACTCCGGGGCGATGGTCGGGCACTGCGCGGCCGGGACGGCGAAGCGGGCGTTCGGGTGGGCGGCCGGGGTGCCGGACTCGGGGGTCCAGTCGTTGCCGCGCCAGTCGGTCAGGTGCGCCGGGGGCTCGTCGGTGAGGCCCTCCCACCACACGTCGCCGTCGTCGGTGAGGGCGACGTTGGTGAAGACGGTGTTGCCCCAGAGGGTCTCGATGGCGTTGGCGTTGGTGTCCACGCCGGTGCCGGGGGCGACGCCGAAGAAGCCGGCCTCGGGGTTGATGGCGTACAGGCGGCCGTCGGCGCCGAAACGCATCCAGGCGATGTCGTCGCCGATCGTCTCGACCTTCCAGCCCGGGACGGTCGGCTGGAGCATGGCCAGGTTGGTCTTGCCGCAGGCCGAGGGGAAGGCCGCCGCGACGTACTTGACCTCGCCGCTCGGCGGGGTGAGCTTCAGGATGAGCATGTGCTCGGCCAGCCAGCCCTCGTCGCGGGCCATGGTCGAGGCGATGCGCAGCGCGTAGCACTTCTTGCCGAGCAGGGCGTTGCCGCCGTAGCCCGAGCCGAAGGACCAGATCTCCTTGGTCTCGGGGAAGTGCGAGATGAACTTGGTGCTGTTGCACGGCCACGGCACGTCCGCCTGGCCCTCGGCGAGCGGGGCGCCGACGGTGTGCACGGCCTTGACGAAGTCGCCGTCCTCGCCGAGCTGGTCCAGCACGGCCTGACCCATGCGGGTCATCACGCGCATCGAGACGGCGACGTAGGCGGAGTCGGTGATCTCGACGCCGTACGCGGCCAGCGGGGAACCGACCGGGCCCATCGAGAAGGGCACGACGTACATCGTGCGGCCCTTCATCGCGCCGCGGAAGAGGCCCTGCTCGCCCTGGAAGATCTCCCGCATCTCGGCGGGGGCCTTCCAGTGGTTGGTCGGTCCGGCGTCCTTCTCCTGCTCGGAGCAGATGAAGGTGCGGTCCTCCACGCGCGCCACGTCGGACGGGTCCGAGGCGGCGTAGTAGGAGTTGGGGCGCTTCTCCTCGTTGAGCTTCTTGAAGGTGCCCTGCGCCACCAGCAGGTCCGCGAGGCGCTGGTACTCCTCGTCGGAACCGTCGCACCACTCGATGCGGTCCGGCTGGGTGAGCTCGGCGATCTCGCTCACCCAAGCGAGCAGCTGCTTGTGGCGGGTGGGCGCGGATGCGCTGAGAGCAGAGATCTCGTACGACACGATCGCTCCGTTTCACGCCATCTCGGCGTGGAGATGGCGTCGCGGGGGTCTGAGGGTGCTTGCAGCGTAGCTCCGGACTCAAGGCCGGAACGCGGCGAAGCGTCGAAATTGACGCACCCTTTACTACAGCCAGTATGATTACTCATCGGTAACATGCCGACCGACCCCGCGACGGAGTGCGCGGCGCCACACTCCAAATACTCCAAAACGTCTAAGAGTGACGATCGCCACTTCCTACGCGCGAGTAACCTACGGAGCCGTAGGTAACGGGTAGCATGCTGCGCATGACTGCTGCTGCGCTCGCGGAGAGTGCACTCACGGAGAGCAAGCCGAAGTGGCGCGGCTGGCTGCACGCCGGAATGTTCCCCGCCACGGTGGCCGCCGGGATCGTGCTGATCTGCCTGGCCGACTCCACGCCCGCCAAGATCGCCTGCGCGATCTACTCGGTCAGCGCCTGGCTGCTGTTCGGGGTCAGCGCGGTGTACCACCGCTTCAACTGGGGGCCGCGCGGGGACGCCGTACTGCGCCGGCTGGACCACGCGAACATCTTCCTGATCATCGCGGGCACCTACACGCCGTTCACCATGCTGCTGCTCAAGGGCGCCGACCAGCAGGTCCTGCTCTGGGTGGCCTGGGGCGGCGCGCTGGCCGGGATCGCGTTCCGGGTGTTCTGGGTCGGCGCGCCGCGCTGGCTGTACACACCGGTGTACCTCGCGCTGGGCTGGGCCGCCGCCTTCTTCCTGCCGGACTTCCTGCGCGCCGGCGGGGTCGCCGTCCTGGTGCTGATGATCGTCGGCGGGGTGCTCTACAGCATCGGCGGCGTGGTGTACGGGCTCAAGCGGCCCAACCCCTCACCGCGCTGGTTCGGGTTCCACGAGGTGTTCCACGCCTTCACCCTGGGGGCGTTCATCGTCCAGTACGTCGGCGTCTCGCTGGTGGCCTACAGCACCACCGGGTGACCACCGGTGCCGTACGGCATGACCAGGTGAACACCGGTGCCGTACGCCACGGCCGGTCGGCCACCGGTGGCGTACGGCACGGTCGAGTGATCACTGGTGGCGTACGGCACGGCCGGTCGATCCCGGCGCACCCCGACGGGCGGTCGAACGGTCCACGGACCGGACGGCCGCCCGTTCCGCCGTCCAGGGCCGCTCGTACGGGGCCCGGAGCTGCGGGCGGCGCGGGTAGGCCGCGTGGTCGGCCGCGCCGGCCTCCGGCTGCGGGCCCGGATCCTGCAGCGGCCCGTGCGCGTGGTGCTGCTCACCGTACCCGTGGTGCTGCTGCCCGCCGTGCGCGTGGTGCTGCTCCCCGTGCGACTCCCGGTGGGGCTCGCGCGGCGGCCAGGCCGGCGCCGGGAGCGCCTCGGGCTCGGGCCACCGCACCGCGCCGACCGCACGGCCCCGCGCCTGCCGGGCGTCCAGCGCCTCGCGGGCCCGGCGGCAGCGCTCGCAGTGCGCGGCGTCCGGGATGCCGCGGCGCGGACGGTGCCGCACCGGGGCCGGGCCGCCGCGCATCGCGCGCCAGCGGCGGGCGACGTAGACCATCAGCAGCAGGGTCTCCACCCCGGCGACCGCCAGGACCAGTGGGGCACCCTTGATCAGATAGGCCGCCACCACGGCCAGCGCAGAGCCCACCACCACCGCCGAGCCCCACACCTGGGAGCTCATCTGCTTGTCGTCCGCGTCGGCCACCTCGGTCCCCTTTCCCGGTGCCGGGCTCGTGGTCGGCTCCCGCCGCCCCACCTCTTCTCCGCTCTCGGCACGCGTCGGCCAGCACTGACCGATTGCCACATCGTATCTACCGTCAGTCATGGCCAACCGCCCCCAGGCGGCGAACGACAGATCAACGTTGCGTCAATTCCTTGTGCGGAAGCAGCACTTCCAGGACACATCACGGAACGTGACCACGGCAAGGCGCCCGGCCGGGAGAACCCGGCCGGGCGCCTCTGTGAACCTCTCGCGACCCCGCCCGCCGTCAGCCGCGGCGGACGCCCCTCCGCCGCAGCACGGCACCCGCGCCCACCAGGGCGGTGGCCCCCAGGGCGGCCGACGCCGTCACGGCCGGCAGTGCCGAACCGCCGCCCGCGGGTCGCGGTGCGACCGCGAGTTGCGGGCCCTCCCCGGGCTGCGGTGCCGTCCCGGACCGCGGCGCCGCCGCGAGTTCCGGCGCGGCGTCCGCCTCGTAGCCGCCGCCCTTGCCCGCCCGGTCGTACGCCGAGCCGGGCAGCTTGTCCCCGTACCGCTGGTGCACCAGCTGCTGGTACGCGGCCAGCGTGACCCCGCCCGCGCCCACCGAGCGCCGGGCCTCGTCGTCCAGCGGCAGCACCCGGCCGTCACGCAGCACGTACCAGGCGTTGACCTGCGGCTCGCGGAAGGCGGTGCCACCGCCGCTGCCCGCCGCCTTCGCCACGTAGTCGCTCTCGTCACCGCCCGAGGCGATGTTCACCACCTTCCAGCCGCCGCCCTGCCGGACGGTCCAGACCGAGGCGCTCTGCCCGTCCGCCGCGACCACCTTGCTGGCGGTGAACTCCGACGTCGCCACCGGTGCGCCGGGGGTACCGGCCACGAAACCGGGGTCCAGGACGTACACCGGCACGGTGTCGCCGACCAGCCGCGGCGCGGCCTCGCCCGCCGCCCGGGCCTCCTCGGCGGCGCCGATGGTCAGCTGCCGGGTCGGCGGGACGCCCTTGCGGGCGAAGAAGTGGCCGACCTTGTCGAGGACGGCCGGGTCCTGGACCGCGCCGCGGGCCTGCGCCAGCTCGGCGGCGGACACCGGGGCCGGGGCGGACGGGGAGTCCGCGTACGCGGCCGGGGCGAGCGCCAGCGCGAGGCCGGCGGCGAGCAGGGCGGTGGCGGTCGCGGTGGCGGCCCGACGGCGGCTCTTGGTCTCGGTCATGGCCGCCCTCACGCGCCGATCCGGTACAGGGAGTGGGTCCACGAGAACGTGTTGTTGTTCACGTAGTACCCGTAGTCCGCCCAGTTGTAGCGGTAGTTGGAGGGCCACGGATCGCCCCAGTAGACCCAGTTGCTCGACGTGTCGTAGCCGTACAGGACGTGCATGTGGCCGCCGCCCGAACTCCACTGGATGCGCGTCTCGATCGGGCGGTCCGCGTTCACCTCGGACTGCACGGTGCCGTAGTTCAGGTACCCGTTGACGTACGAGCCCGGGTTGATGCCGACCCAGTTCAGCCCGTTCTGCACGTCGCCCAGCGTGGCCTGGCTGTTGGGGCAGCTGGAGTTGGCGGAGCGGCCGAACGCGGCGTTGCAGAACTGGTTCTGGCTGTAGTTGTAGCCGAACCAGGTGGCGATGGTGTTCCCGCTCGCCGCCCAGCACCAGTTGGTCTGCTGTTGCTGCTGCATGGTGATGTTGAGCTTCTTGAAGGTGCCGGCCAGGTCGGCCGTGCTGCCGGGCGCGGCGGCCTGGCGGACCTGGTGCGCGGCCCGGTCCTGGGCCTGCGTCTGGGTCTGGGTCCGGTCCTGGTACGGGGCCTGGGCCTGGTACGGGGCCGGCTGCCCGGCCGGGGCGGCGATCGCGGGCGCCGCCACCGCGGCGGTGAGCGCCGGGCCCAGCACGCCGAGGGCGAGCAGCGAGACCGCGCGGCGCAGCCGTATTCGTGGAACTGGCATGGCGGGAAAGCCTCCTTGCACGAGTGGAGCGAGGTGCTGTGTGGGGGCGCGGTCCGGATCGCGCCCCGAGCATCGCGCCTCGTCAGGGACAGGTCAACGGCCCTCCGCGGGGCCCGGACCGAGGTGTGAACGGGCCGACGCGGATGTGAACGGCGCCCGGAGAACCACCGCGCAGCAGGCCCGGACCGGTGACAAACCACCGCACCGATGTGAATATTCACGGTCAAACGCCGCTCCGTCCCGAGCCGCCCGCACGCCGGTCCGCCCGTCCCCCAGGAGGCCGCCATCCACAAGAGCGACCCAGCCGACCTCGCCGCCGCCCTGCGCACCGGCCCCTTCCACCTCGCCCTGCGCACCGCGATCTCCGCCCGGGGCCTCGCCCTCCACCGCATCCGCCGCCACCTCGCCCTGCGCGGCGTCACCGTCGGCCTCACCAGCCTCAGTTACTGGCAGCAGGGCCGCCGCCGCCCCGAACGCACCGAGTCACTGCGCGCCGTCGCCGCCCTGGAAGAGGTCCTCGACCTGCCCGAGCACTCCCTCACCCGGCTGCTCGGCCCCCGCCGCGCCGCCGGCCCCGCCCCCGCCGGCCCGCCCGTCCGCCCCTACCGCGACCTCATCTCCCCCGCCGTCGCCGTCGACGACCTGCTCGCCACCCTCGCCGGCCCGCGCGACACCGGACTGCACACCATCACCCACATCGAACGCATCCGCGTCGGCCCCGACCGCCAACTCGCCCGCCGCGACTCCCAGCACGCCCTGCGCGCCCACCGCGACGGTATCGACCGCTACCTCGCCCTCTACCAGGGCGACCCGGGCAGCGACATCACCCGCGTCGGCGTCCGCGCCGAGGAGAACTGCCGCCCCGGCCGCATCCGCCGCGACCAGGCCCACCACCTGCTCGCCGCCGAACTCCTCCTCGACCGCCGCCTACGCGCCGGCGACACCCACCTGCTCGGCTACGGCTTCGACGACGCCCCCTCCCCCGACCCCAGCTGCGAATACGTCCGCGGCTTCAACTCCGGCGCCGGCCAGTACGTCCTCCAGGTCACCTTCCACCCCGCCGCCCTCCCCGTCCGCTGCCACCGCTTCGCACTGCACTCACCGGGCGCCGCCCCGTACGAGACCGAGGAACTCACCCTCGACGGGCACCACTGCGTCCACCTGGTGGCGACGGCGGTACGGCCGTGCCTCCTGGGGATCCGGTGGGACTGGGAGTGAGGGGGGTGGGGGTCAGTGCGACCAGTACGGGTCGTCGACGGGGTCGACGACCACGTAGCCCGCGGCGTCGTGCGGCGTCCGGCCCAGCGGGGACATCGGCGCGTACGCACGGGCGGGCTGGTACAGCACGCCGAAGACCTCCGCCTCGAAGGTCACCGTGTAGGAGGAGGAGGAGTCCTCGGACCCGACCGCGTTGACGGCCAGCGAGGTCTCACCGCCGACGGTCCCCGCCCCCAACAGGCGCGGGTACTTCGCCGAGTTGTCCGCCCGGACGACGTTCGGGCTCCCGAGTGCCCGCCACGCCGGGGTCACCTGTTCCATCAGGAGCGGCAGCTTCGCCCGCGAGACCACCGTCCGCACGCGGACGATCCCGGTGACGTTCGTTTCCAGACTCGACTCGTGGTCCCAGTGGTCCGATCGCCTGTACAGGTCGACGTCGGCGCCCGCATAGCTGAGCGGCGGCGAGACCGCCCCCATGGTCGCGCGCAGGGCGGCGTCGATCCGGCCCTTCGCCTCACCCGGGCTCAGCAGAACCATCCGCTCTCTCAGGGCCAACGGTCCGTATCCGTTGGCGGACGCCACCAGGACAACGGCCGGAACGGCGAGGAGCGCGGTGACGAATGCGGTCACCTTCCAACGGGTCTTCATCGTCCCTCGGTCAGGTGGACGTCGTCGGTCCGGCCCGCGACGATCGAGCCGATGTTGCCCAGCGAGGGGCCGCCGGTCTCCGGGGCCAGGTACTTGGTGTGCATCCCGAAGTCCACGACGCTCCCCGACTTGCTCCAACCGTCGACGGTGAAGCGCTTGGCCCCGAAGGACTCGCTCACCGGGTCCCTCCCGTACCAGAGGTCGTGCGGATCGGCCCCGGCCACGCCCTTGAAGGGCCAGGGCACCGCCTGGTTCGCCGCCGAGGGGATCTGGGTGACCGGGTCGTTGCCGGCCGCGCCCGCCCACACGTGGCCGGCGGGCATCCCCAGGTCCGCGGCGTGCTTCACTCCGACGCCGGGGCTGCCGATGATCACCACGTCGTCCGGCAGCGTGAGGTTCCCCTGGTGGGAGGCCTCCTTCGTGGCCAGCCCGACGAGGAGCGAGCCGTAGCTGTGCCCGATCGAGGTGATGTGCGGACACTGGCCGCTCGCGTTGGTCGCCCGGAGCCCGGTGACGAACCTCGCGTAGTCGGGCGCGCCCTTGGCCGCCTGTGCGGGCGTGGCCGCTCCGACGCCGATGTCCGGCGGGTCGTAGCCGAGCCACACGATGGAGGCCGCCGATCCACCGGGCTTGACCTTCTTGTTGGCCTCCCGCCAGACGTTCAGCGCGTTCTCCGCCTCATTGGTGCCGGGCGTGGTCCCCGGCGTCGCCTTGCCGAGCGAATCGGGAGTGGTGGTGATCCCGGGCACGTAGGAGGAGATGTCGGTGGCGGTGTCGGGGTTCCCGAAGGAGAGGATCGCCCGGCCCTGGCCCTCGGCCCCGATGCCGATCAGGTAGGAGTGCGGCCGACCGTCCTTCGCCTGGTCGTCCTGGGCGAGGCGTTCCTGGATGGGCTGGAGCTTCTTGAACTCCGCCTCTTCTTCCTTCGTCCGCTGCTTGCCCTTGAGCTCGCTCAGCCGCTTGTCCAGGTAGCTCCGGTTGACCTGGTCCCGCACGTCCGCCGGGATCCCGTCCAGGTTCCCGACCTTCTCCGGGTGGTGGTCGATGAACCACTGCCGGCCCGCCGGGTCGAGGCCGTTCCACCAGCTGTTGACCTCGGTGGGCGGCGCTCCCGCGGCCGGCATGTCCCTCAGGTACGGGGCTCCCGACTCGTTCGCCGTCCGCTGGTCGGCCTCGGCGACCGCGAGGGTCAGGCCCGACTTGCTGGTGGCGTGCTGGGTGAAGCCCCTGAGCAGCCCGGCGAGGGTCTGGTCGGCCGTGCCGGCCTCGGTGAGGGCGGCGGTGATCCGCTTGGCGATCTCCTCGGCCGCCGCCTTCTGCTTGGTCTCCCAGTTCGCGTCCACCGGGCCGGTGGGCGCGGGCCAGCTCACCGTGCCGTTGTCGCTGACGGTCAGGCCCTTGGCACCGGCGTCGACGACGGCCTGCCGGAGTTTCGACTGGGCGAGTCCGAAGAGGTCGGCGTAGTCCCGCAGGGTCTGGCCGAGTGCGGCCAGTTCGGTTTCGGCGGCGTGCAGTTGGGTGGTCGTGCCGTCCAGTGAGGGGATCGCGGCGTCGGCGGCCGGTCCGCTCCAGCCCGACCCGTGGACCCGGTCGGTGGTGCCGCGCTTCCAGTCGGCGGTGTGCTGCGCGAACGCCTTGTGGAGTGCGTCGTACGCGTCGCCGGCCGCGTGGAGGTCCCCCGGTCTGGCGTTCTTCAGGCTCGCGAAGTCGAGCCGGCCCGCGCCGGCCCGCTGATCCGGATCAGCCATGAGTGCTCCCCCCGATACTCACCGCTACCATAACCCACGTCTGCCACAGCGGCATTGGGGGAAGAGCGATGGGTGACGGCAAGGGATTCACTGTCAAGCCAGGCGAGTTGACCGCCGCCGGGAACAACGCGCTGGCGGTGGCCGGGAAGGTTCCGGAGGAGACGGCGAAGCTCGCGGAGCCGGGCGACAAGGCGGCCGGGGGGCTGGCGGGGTGGCAGAGCGGGGCGGCGTTGCAGGGGTGCGGCACCGCCTGGAAGTCGCTGCTGGACGGGCTCGCCGGCGACATGAAGTCGGCCGGCGGCAACCTTCTCACCTGCGCGCAGACGTACCTCGGCGCCGACCGGCTGCCCGCGCCCGCCACCGCGGCGGCCGCCACCGATCCCTTCGGCACGAAGGTGGCCGGGGTGGCGGGTGTGCATCTGACCAGGGATGCGTAACTCCGTTACCGGGGACGGAAGTCCACGATCAGGGAGTCCTCCACCGGCAGGTAGCCGAGCTGCTGGTAGATGGAGTTGCTGGTCGGGTTGGCGAGGTCGGTGTAGAGCAGGACCTCGGTGGCGCCGTGGGCGAGGAGGTGGGCCGAGACGGCGGCGGTGACGGCGGTGCCGTAGCCGTGGCCGCGGCTTTCGGCGGGGGTGTAGACCGGGCCGATGCGGGACATGCCGGCGAGCACCGGGCTGCTGCCGGCCAGGGCGACCGGGCGGCCGTCGTCCTCCCACAGGTGCAGGCAGCCGTTCGCGGTCCGCTCGTCCACCGCCCTTGGGATGTGGGGGAGTTCGACCTCGACCTCGGCCAGGAACTCCTGGTACCAGCGGATCGCCAGTTCGCGGTCGGCCGGTTCGGCCAGCCGGTGGCGGCCTGCGGGCGGGCGCGGCGGGTTGGTCAACTCGCCGAGCCGGTAGAGCCGTTCGTCGACGCGGACGGACTGTTCGGTGCCGGTGGCCGCCGTCCAGGCGGCGGCGAAGGCGCGGACCGCTTCGGCTCCCCCGCCGACCCCGGTCACCGTGGTGAAGCCGGCTCCGGCGGCGGCCAGGCCGGTCGCCAGTTCGGCGGCCGCGGCCGGCGGCATGAAGGAGAGCCGGGGGGCGAACGGCGGCGTCTGGAGGAAGGCGCCCGCGACCGGACCTCCCTGCTCGGCCCGCCACCAGCCGAAGACCGGCGGCTCGCCGAACACCGTCAGGCCGGACTCGGCCAGCCGGTGCGCGATGGTGAGCAGGACGGTGTTCTCGGCGGGGCGGGCGGCCAGGAAGGCGCCCGCCTGGTCGCGGAACTCGTCGAGGGAGGTGCTGAAAGTCCAGGTCATGGCCCATGGTGGCCCCGGCCGGACCCCGCTCGCCAACGATTATCCGGCCGCCGTCGAACCCCTGCCCGCCCCACCGTCGACGGCTTGCCCGCCCTCGCCGGGGCGCCCGCTACTCGACCGCCGTGCCCAGCTTCCCGGCCAGTTCCGCCGGATCGGTGGTCGGGGCGTCGCAGGCGAAGTGCCGGCAGACGTACGCCGCGGGGGCGCTGCCGACCAGCGGCCGGTCGGCCAGCAGCGGCACCTCGGGCTCCCCGGGCGCGCCGACCGCGACCACCGCTCCCGGCGCCGTCCCGAGCAGCGCGGCCCGTCGCAGCGCCGCGGTGGCCGGGTCGCCGTCCGGGCCGACCACGGCGACCTCGCGCGGCCCGTCGAGCAGCGCCTCGGCGACGGCGAGGCCCCAGCCGATGAACCGCGGTGCCCGGCCGGCGAGGGCGCCGACCACGCCGAGGGCCCGTTCGGCGGCCGTGCGGTGCCGGTCGGAGCCGGTGTACGCGGCGTACGTGAGCAGGGCGCCGGCGGCGGCCGTCCAGCCGGACGGGGTGGCGTTGTCGGTCGGGTCCTGCGGGCGGCGGATCAGCTCCTCGGCGTCGTCGGCGGTGTCGTAGAGCGCGCCGGAGGCCTCGTCGGTGAAGTGCTTGAGCACGGTGTCGAGCAGGCCGCCCGCCAGCTGGAGCCAGGAGGCGTCGCCGGTGACGGCGTACAGCGCGAGGAAGCCCTCGGCGGTGTCCGCGTAGTCCTCCAGCACGCCGGCGTTGGCACCGGCCCGGCCGTCCCGGGAGGTGCGCAGCAGCCGGCCGTCGGGGGTGAGGTGGACGGCCAGCAGCAGGTCGGCGGCGCGTTCGGCGGCCTCGACCAGGTCGGGGCGGTCCAGCAGCGCGCCGGTCTCGGCGAGCGCGGCGACGGCCAGGCCGTTCCAGGCGGCGACCACCTTGTCGTCCCGGGCCGGGGCGGGGCGGGCCGCCCGGGCCTCGGCCAGCCGCGCCCGGATCGTCTCGTACTCGGCGAAGTCCTCGGGGTCGGCGAGGAGTTGGAGCACCGAGGTGCCGTGTTCGAAGGTGCCCTCGGCGGTGACGGTGAACAGCCGGGCGGCGGTGGCCGCGTCGGCGGGGCCGAGCAGGTCGACCAGCTGGCCGGGCTCCCACACGTAGTACGCGCCCTCGGCGGACTGCCCGGTCTCCTCGTCCAGGCTGTCGGCGTCCAGGGCGGAGGCGAACGCGCCCTCGGGCGTGCGGAGTTCGCGCAGCAGGAAGTCCGCCGTGGAGAGCGCGACCCGGCGGGCCAGGGCCGATCCGGTGGCCCGCCACAGGTGCAGGTAGGCGCGCAGCAGCAGGGCGTTGTCGTACAGCATCTTCTCGAAGTGCGGCACCACCCAGCCGGCGTCCACCGCGTACCGGGCGAAGCCGCCGCCGAGCTGGTCGTGGATGCCGCCGCGGGCCATCGCCTCACCGGTGCGGACGGCCATCTCCAGGGCCGCCTCCGAGCCGGTCCGGGCGTGGTGGCGCAGCAGGAACTCCAGCACCATGGCCGGCGGGAACTTCGGCGCGCCGCCGAAGCCGCCGCGGCTCTGGTCGAAGTCCCGGCTGAGGGCCACCAGCGCCTGGTGCAGATCCGCCTCGCCGGGCGGGTTGTGGGCACCGGCCGAGTACACGGCGGCCCGCTGGGCGAGGTCGGCCCGGATCCGCCCGGCGACCTCACCGACCTCCTCCCGCCGGTCCCGCCAGGCGGCCTCCACGCCCTCCAGCACCTGCCGGAAGGACGGCATCCCGTGCCGGGGCTGCGGCGGGAAGTAGGTGCCGAAGTAGAACGGCTCCTTGTCGGGCGTGAGGAACACCGTCATCGGCCACCCGCCCTGCCCGGTCGCGGCCTGCACCGCCTCCATGTACACGGCGTCGACGTCCGGCCGCTCCTCCCGGTCCACCTTGACCGGGACGAACCGCTCATTGAGGTACTCGGCGAGCCCGGCGTCCTCGAAGCTCTCGTGAGCCATGACATGACACCAGTGACACGCGGCGTAACCGACCGACAGCAGAACGGGCACACCGCGGCGCCGCGCCTCATCGAAGGCCTCCGGCGCCCAGGGCCACCAGTCCACGGGGTTGTCGGCGTGCTGGAGCAGGTACGGCGAGGTCGCGTCCGCGAGACGGTTCGGCATGCCCCCCATCCTCCCGCATCCGGCGGTCGGCGCGCGGCAGGTCAGGCCGGTCCGGACCAGTAGCTGATGCCGAGGTTGGCGTCGAAGGTGCGCATCCGCCCGAGCACCTGGTCGGGGGTCGGGCCGAGGAGTTCGTCGACGATGCGGCCGTCGGCGAGGAAGACGACGCGGTCGGCGTACGAGGCCGCCACCGGGTCGTGGGTGACCATCACGACGGTCTGGCCGAGTTCCCGGACGCACCGGCGCAGCAGCGCGAGGATCTCGGCGGCGGAGCGGGAGTCCAGGTTGCCGGTCGGTTCGTCGGCGAAGACGATCCGGGGCCGGCCGGCCAGCGCCCGGACGCAGGCGACGCGCTGCTGCTGGCCGCCGGAGAGCTGGGCCGGGCGGTGGCCGAGCCGGGCGCCGAGGCCGGCCGCCTCGACCAGGGTGTCCAGCCACTGCCGGTCGGGGGTGCGGCCGGCCAGCGTCAGCGGCAGGGCGATGTTCTCCGACACCGTCAGGGTGGGGATCAGGTGGAAGGCCTGGAAGACGAAGCCCACGTGGTCGCGGCGGAGCCTGGTCAGCTGGCCGTCGCTCAGCCGGGTGAGGTCCGTGTCGCCGATCCGGGCGGCGCCCGAGGTGCAGGACTCCAGTCCGGCGAGGCACTGGAGCAGGGTGGACTTGCCGGAGCCGGACGGGCCCATGATCGCCGCGAACTCCCCCTCCCGGAAGGACACCGAGACCCGCTCCAGCGCCACCACCCGGGCGTCGCCCGACCCGTGCACCTTGGTCAGGTCGACGGCCGACGCGGCGGCCGGGGCGTGGTTCGCGGCGGCCCGGGGGCCTCCGGGACGGGACGGGCCTCCCGCGAGGGACTGGGGCTCGGTCATCGGTGGTGCTCTCCTCGGTTGGACACGGGCTGAGGTCAGGACTGCGGTCTGGGCCGGGGGCCGGGCGGGTCGGCGGGCGGGGCTCCGCACGGACCGGCGGGCGGGTCGGCGGGCAGGTCGGCCGGTGGCACCAGGCCGGTGCCGGCGGCCAGCAGGGCGAGGGAGCGGACCGCGAGCTCCCGTCCGGCCGCGGCCGGACGGCCCTGGTGGCCGCCGCTGTCGTGGTGGTCGAGCAGGACCGGCGCCGCCCCGGTGGAGGCCTGTCCGAGCGCCGCGCAGAGCTTCCAGGCGTGCCAGGGCGGCACCCGTGCGTCGTTCGCCCCGGTGGCGAGAAGCACCGCCGGGTAGGCCGTCCCGGGCACCAGCCGGTGGTACGGGGAGTAGTCGAGCAGCGCCCGCAGCGCCTGCGGGTCGGCCGGATCGCCGTACTCCTCCGCCCAGAGCCGGCCGAGGCCGCCGACCTGGTAGCGGGCCAGGTCGGTGAGCGGGGCCACGCACACCGCGGCGGACAGCAGACCGGGCTCCCGGGTGAGCGCGGCGGCGACCACCAGCGCCCCGTTGCTGGCGGCCAGTGCGCCCAGCCCGCCGGCCGGGGCCTCGCCGTGTTCGACCAGCATCGCGGCGGCGGCCCGGAAGTCGTCCACGGTGGCGCTCTTGCCGGGGCCCCGGCCGGCGGCCGCCCAGGCGGGGCCGAGCTCGCCGCCGCCGCGCGCGTGCACCCAGGCGATCCGGCCGCCGGCCCGCAGCCAGGCCTCCATGGCCGGGTCCCAGGAGGGTTCCAGCGGGAGGCCGAAGCCCCCGTAGACGGTGAGCAGGGTGGGCGCGGGGCGGCCGCAGTCCTGCGGCCCGGGGTCGCAGACCGTCACCGGGACGGGCGCGCCGTCCCGGCCGACGGCGGTGAGGGTGCGCAGCGCGGCGCGGCGCTCGGGGGGTTCGACCGGGCCGGAGCCGTCCAGGCTCCTGGTCCAGGTGCCGTACCGGGGGTCGTCGGCGAGCAGCCAGACCGACCCGCCGACCCGCCCGTGCCGGTCGTACGGGGTGGCGCCGAGGCGCAGCCGGGCGGGCCAGTGCAGTGCGGTGGCGCCGTCGCCAGGTACCTCAACCGGCGCCCCGCCGGGTTCCCCACCCGGTATACCGCCCGGCGCCCCGCCCGGCCGGTGCAGGTCGAGCCGGTGGGTGGTCCCCAGTCGGCGGAGCAGCGCCAGGCCGGGCCTCCGGCCGGGGCCGAGCACCCGCAGGGCGGTGACCGGGCCCGCCTGCGCTTCACCGGCGGCGGGCGGTTCACCGGCGGCGGGCGGTTCACCGACGGCGGGCGGCGCGACCACGGCGGGCCCGCGGGTGGCGCCCCGGGCCAGCTCGTCCAGGTCCAGCGCGAGCAGCTCGTCGGCGGCGAGGAAGCAGACCGTCTCGTTCAGGTCCAGGGCGGTGACCCGTCGCCCGTCGAGGTCGAGCGGCTGCCAGTCGGGCACCGCCCGGCCGGTCCACCGGGTGGCCCACCAGCGCGCCGGGCCGGACGGCTGCGGGCGGGTGCGCAGCAGCAGGTTCCCGCCGGGACCGCCGTGGAGGGTGAGCCGGACCGGGCCGGGCACCGGCAGGGCGAGCCGACGGGCCGGGCCGCCGTCCGGGTGGCGGGCCGCCAGGGTGTGCTCGGTGCGGGTGCCGGCGGTGTACACCAGCGCCTCGCCGGTGAAGGCGAGGGTGGCGTACGGGGCCGCGTCGGGCAGGTGGTGGGGCCGGTCGCCCGGGCGGGTGGGGAGCAGGTGCAGGCCGCCGTTCTCGGCTCCGTCCCGGTGCAGTTGGACGGCGATGAACCGGCCGTGCGGCTCGGGCTGCCAGCCGGCGATCCGGTCACCGGGGCCGATGACGCCCTCGGTGGGCGTCCGGCGGGTGCCGTCGGGGTGCCGGACGGTCAGGACGTCGCCGTCCGGGCCGCGTTCGTGGCGGAAGAGCAGGCCGCCGGCCTCGGCGGGCGGGGTGGGCGTCCGGTCGGGCGCCTCCCGTTCCACCCGGTCGAGCAGGGCGGCCCAGGCGGGCTCGTCGGAGCGCTGCGGGCGGGCGGCCAGCAGGCGCCGCTGCTCGGCGAGCCAGGCCCGGGTGCGCGGGGCGTCCGCCTCCTCCAGCCAGCGGTACGGGTCCGCCGGCGTGAGGTGCGGGTCCGCCGGCGCGGGGTTCGGCGCCGCCGGCCCGGGCGGCGCGGCCCGGTGGTCGAGGTCAGCCATGGACGGCCTCCGCGGGGTTGTCGTTCCGTCGTTCCGGGGCACCCCCGGCCCCGGTCGGACCGGCGGCGGGCCCACCACCGGTCCGGCCCGCGGTGGCGGCCAGCCCGACCACGGCGAGGACCACCACGACCACGGCCGCGCCGGCCACCGTGCCGGTCAGTCCGAAAGCGTGGGCGCACAGGCCCGCGAGGGTCGGCCCGGCGGGCGCGACCAGTTGGGCGAGGAAGCCGATGCCGCTGTGCACCCGGCCCTGCAGACCCGGCGGGGTCACCTCCATCTGGGTGACCGCGATCAGCACGGTGACCACCGGCCCGGCGGCCGCGGCGAGGGCCAGCGGAAGGACCGCCGCCCAGTGCCCCTGGGCCAGGGTGAAGCCGGGCAGGGCGAGCGCGACCACGGCCGTGCCGAGGGCGATGCCCCGGGCGGGCGGCAGCCGCCGGGCCAGCGCCGGTGCGAGCAGCGATCCGGCCAGCCCGCCGGTGCCCAGGGCCGCGGTCAGCACCCCGATGTGCACGGCGCCCCCGCCCGAGGCCACCACCACGATCAGCAGCCCGTTGAACACCAGGTTGAGCACGGCCGCGTTGACCACCGCGTAGCGCAGGAAGGGCACCCGCCAGATGAACCGGACGCCTTCGGCCAGCGCGGCCCGGACACCGGGCGCGGCCGGCTCGTCCCCGAGGCGCTCCCGCCTCCCCTTCGGCAGCAGTGCCACGCAGCAGACGGCCGCCAGGTAGCTGCCGGCGTCGACGGCGAACACCCAGGACGGGTGGACGGCCAGCAGCGCACCGCCGGCCACCGGGCCGGCCATCGCCGCGACGGCCGTCCTGCTCTGCAGCAGGCCGACCGCGCGGGGAAGGTGCTCGGGCCGCACGAAGCACCGCACCACCACGTTCTCGACGGGTGCCAGGGTGCTGCCCACCGCGCCGAGCAGCAGGGCGGCGACCAGCACCGCCCACAGCGGCGGCATGCCGCCGGAGGCCGACAGGGCCAGCGCGGCCAGGACGAGTGCGCCGGCCGCGTTGCCGGTCAGCAGCACCGTCCGCCGCTCGCGGCGGTCGGCGAGGACGCCGGCCGGCAGCCGGGCCAGCAGCACCCCGACGGAGAGCGCCGTACCGGCCAGTCCGGCCTGCCGGATGTCACCGCCGGCCCGCAGCGCGACCACCGGGAGGGCGATCACCGAGGCGGCGGTGCCCAGGGCCGAGGCGGACTCGCCGCCGTAGAGCAGCCAGAACGACCGCCCCAGCCCTCCGGCGGCCGCCGCGCTCACGCCGACCCCGTCGCGAACTGTCGCCGGATGCCGCGCAGCGGACGGGCCGCCAGCGCCGCCGGGACGGCGGTGGCGACCAGCACCCCGACCAGGACGCCGACCGTCCACGGCACGTCCAGGGCGGGCAGCACCCCCTGCCCGACGGCCCGGGCCAGCGGCACCAGGCAGATCCCGGCCGTCGCCACCGCCAGGACCGTCCCGACCAGCGCCGAGGCCAGCACCTCGTACACCACGCAGCGCAGCAGCTGCCCGCGGCCGAGGCCGAGGGCCCGCAGGTGGGCGCGCTGGGAACGGCGGTCCCGCTGGGCGATGGCGCAGGTGTTGGCGAGGGCGAGCAGCGCGTACCCGCCCACCACGGCGACGATCAGCCGGGAGGCCATGTCGTCCTGCACGTTGCGCGGCCGCAGGTGGGCCAGGTAGTCGGCCCGCGTGGCGAGCCGCTGGCCGGGCCGCAGCTCCCAGGCGCCCGGGTCACCGCGGAGCAGCACCCGGTCGGCGTACGGGGCCGGGGTGTGCTCGAGGGCGAGGTCGACGGGGAGGACGTACGAGGGGAAGGCCAGGTCCCGCTGGTAGACGGCGACGAGCCGCAGCTGCGCCTGCTGTCCGTCGGCGAGCGTGAAGGTGACGTCCTGGCCGAGCTTCCAGTGGCGCGCGGTGGCCTCGGTGCTGCCCGCGGCGAACGTGCCGGGAGCCAACTCGTCCAGCCGGCCCTGCTGTTCGCCGAGGTCCAGGGCGCTCCGCAGGGCCGCCCCGTCGACGCCCCAGGCGCGGGTGGGCTTGGGCTTGTCGTCGTAGAAGCTGGGCGGCGCGGTCACCTTGGTCGCGATCGGCGCGACGGCCGTCCCGCCGGGCAGGCCGGCGGGCCGGGCGGGCAGCTGGTGGCCCGGCTCGGCCGTCACCACCGCGTCGGCCCGCAGCGCCTGCTCGGTCTGCTGCTGCACGGCGGCCCCGATGGTGGCCCCCGAACCGAGCAGGCAGACCACGGTGCCGACCGCCAGCAGGACGGGCACCGCGATCGCGGCCGTCCGGGCGGGCGCGGCCCGCAGCCCCGCGGCGGCGATCCGGCCGGCCTTGCGGTCGAGCAGCAGCAGCACCGCGCAGCAGGGGCCGACGAGCAGCGGCACGAACCAGGGCGCGAGCACCGCGAGCGTGGGGATGACGGCCGTGGCCAGGCCCATCACCAGCGCGCCCTGGAGCACCGGCGGCAGGTCCATCACGACCATCAGGGCCACGAGCGGCCCGCAGAGCATCAGGACCATGGCGATGCCCGCCACCAGCCGGCCGACGTTGCGGCGGGGCGGGGCCAGGGCCAGCGACTGGTCCTTGAGGAGGTCGATCGGCTGGACCCGGCCGGCCGCCAGCACGCTGGCCAGCGCGGCCAGCACCGCGACCGCGCAGGTGCCGAGGCAGGCGCCGACCGCGATCGCCCAGGTCTGCCCGGCGGAGGGCAGGTCGACCGCGGCGGGGAACAGCTCGCGCTCGATCAGCAGGCGCCGGCCGAACCCGGCCACCGGGACCGTCCCGGCCACCGCGGCGACGGCGGAGGGGGCCAGCGCGACCAGCGCGACGTCCGCGACGACCAGGGCCCGCAGCCGGCCGGCCGTCACCCCGAGGGCGCGCAGCACGGCGAACTGCCCGAGCCGCTGGTTGGTCCAGAGCGCGACCGTCGACCCCGTCACCAGCACCGCCGACATCAGCAGCATCGTCAGCAGCAGGCCCAGCAGGTTCTGCGCGTCCTTGGCCGCCGCCGCGGCGGACGAACCCTCCGGGTAGGACGGGCCGCTGACCGCCGCGAGCAGCAGCAGGCAGGCGCCCACGCCGGTGGCGGTGAGCGCGCAGGCGACCGCGACACCTATGACCCGCCCCGGGTACGCCCGTACCTCGGCGACGCACAGTCGCAGCGCGCCGAGCGGTCCGCTCGGACGGGTAGTCGGTTCTGATGCCACGGCCACGGTTAACTCACCCCAAAACGGTAAACAGAATGCAGAGCCGGGGAAGGCCGCATGTGCCGCGGCCTTCCCCTCTCTGTCACCCGGTACTGCCGGACCCAGGGGGTCAGCAGCTGAACACGCTGTACGAGCTGAACGGGGCGTCGACGACGATCTCCTCGTCGAGCTCCTGAAGCGCCAGAATGTCGGCCATCACAATCACCTCCTCCTCACCGCCTCGCCGGAACGCGGCACCGGGCCACAGGGGTCAGCAGTTGAACGCGCTGTACGAACTGAACGGGGCGTCGACGACGATCTCCTCGTCGAGCTCCTGAAGCGCCAGAATGTCGGCCATCACAATCACCTCCTCCTCACCGCCTCGCCGGTACACGGCACCGGGCTGCCGGGATCAGCAGCTCCAGTAGCTGAGCGAGCTGAACGGGGCGTCGACGACGATCTCCTCGTCGAGCTCCTGAAGCGCCAGGATGTCGGCCATCACAATCACCTCCTCCTCACCGTCTCGCCGGAACGCGGCACCAGGCCACGGACATCAGCAGCTGAACGCACTGACCGAGCTGAACGGGGCGTCGACGACGATCTCCTCGTCGAGCTCCTGAAGCGCCAGGATGTTGGCCATCACAGTCACCTCCCCTCGTCGTCTCGCCGGGACGGGGTACCGGGCTCGGCCCGCTCCGGCGTCCACCCGTGGACGGGGTGGGCGCCGGGGAGCAGGCACTGCCCGGGGCTCTTGGCGGCGGCCAGCGCCAGCAGGGCGCCGGCGGAGCCGGTGGCCAGGTCGGTGGAGAGCCGGATCAGCTGGTCCCCGTGCAGGACGCTGCCGTCCTGATGGGGGGCCAGGTGGAGGTCCACCAGCCGGAGTTGCTCCTCCGCCTCGGCCCGCCAGCGCGGCAGGCGGGCGGCGACCTGGAACAGGGTGTAGGCGAGCCCGGCGCGGCCGTTGAACAGCCCGCCCTGGACGACCACGCGGACCGCGCCGGCCCGGGCCGCGGCCTCCAGCACCCGCTCGGCGTCGAGGGCTTCGGCCTGCGCGGCGGGCAGGGCCAGGACGGCGAGCGCCACTCCGGCCGAGCCCTCCGCCAGGTACGGCAGCAGCCGGCCCGAGCTGTACGTCTGCAGCATGTCGTCGACCAGCCGGCCGTGCCGCAGGTCGCAGCGGACGGCGCGTTCGGCGGCCTCGGCCCAGGCCGTGTCGCCGGTGAGGCGGGCGCAGCGGGCGAACAGCACCGCCGGTCCGGACCAGCCGCGCAGCAGACCCGGGCGGTCCAGCAGCCCGGCCTCGCCGATCCGCCCGGCGGCCTTGGCGGCCAGGGCGAGCGCCTCGTCCGTCGCTCCGGCCTCCAGCAGCAGCTGGGCGACGCCCGTCAGGCCGCCGTACAGGCCGAGCGAGGAGGGCGGCGGGCCGGCCAGCAGCCGGTCCACCACGTTCGCGGCGTCCGGGTGCCCGAGCCGGTGGAACAGCCAGCCGGCTCCGGCCAGCCCGTCGTACAGCCCGACGGGCGTGTCCGCGGGGGCGCGCCGCACGGCGGCGGCGAGCCAGTCCAGCTGTTCCCCGCCCGGTGCGGCCCCGGCCAGGTGCCGGGCGAGGAGCACGCCGGAGGAACCGTACGCCAGCCCGAGCGCGCCGCCGGGGCGCAGCCCGGCCACGTCGCCGGGGTGGAGGCGGTCCTCCCGCTCCGGGGTCGCCGCCGCGTCGATGCCGCGCAGCAGGGCCACGGCGGTGAGCTCCGCCCGGGCGCCGGCCGCGGGCCGGGCCCCGAGGTGGGGGCGCAGTGCCGGGGAGAGGGCGAGCCGCCCCGTCATCCGTTCGGCGAAGCCGGCGGGCACCGTCGGGAAGCACTCCGCGACGAGGTCCAGCAGCCCGCCGACGACGGCCGGGTTGCGCCTGGTGAGCGTGGTCAGCGCGACGAAGGCGGCGAGCTGGCAGCAGCCGAGCGCGAACAGGTCGGCCTCGCGGGCGTCGGTGATCTCCGGGTCGGTGAAGCCGGGCGCCCCGAGGGTGCGTCGGCGCGGGGTGTCCAGCGGCGTCGAGAGTTCGAAGTCGATCAGGGCGACGGTGCCGTCCGGACGGATCATGATGTTGCGGTGGTGGAGGTCCCCGAAGGCCACCCCCTCCCGGTGCAGCGCCGCGACGCACTCCTCGACCAGCGCGAGCCGGGTGACCGCGAGCCCCGCGAAGTCGGCCAGCGCCCGGGCGTCCGGCCGGTGCCGGGTGAGCGGGTACTCCCGGCCCAGCCAGGCGCTGAAGGACTCGCCGGGGATGTACTCCATCACCAGGTAGTGGTGCTCCCAGCTGGTGAAGTACTCGTACAGCTCCGGCACGAACGGCAGGTGGCCGAGCCGCTCCAGGGCGTCCCGCTCGACCAGCAGCCGGGCCACCGCGTCCGTCTCCGAGGCGTCCAGCCCGGCGTGCGGGCGGGCCTCCTTGATGACGACCTGTCGGCCGCCCTCGTCCTCGGCGAGGTAGACCCCGCCGGCGTTGGAGAAGTGCAGCGCCTTGACCACCCGGTAGCGGCCGAGGCCGGCTCCCGCGTCGTCGGCGGCCGCGGCGATCCGCGCGGCCAGGAAGTCCGGGGTGGAGGCCCACTCCGGGACGGTGAAGCGCGGGCGCCTGGCGTCCGGCACCAGCCGGCCGTCCGGGTCCTTCACCGCGGGCACCCTGGTGCCGTCCGGCAGCTCGCACCACATCAGGGCGAAGCCCCCGTAGCGCACCGACACCGGGCCCTGGTTCCACCGCAGGTCGGACAGGACGTACGGGCCGGGGCGGCCGCCCAACGCCTCCTCCAGCTCGGCGAGGACGGTCTCCAGTTCCTCGGCCGTCCTCGGGTAGACGGTGACGACCTTGCCGCTGGCGGACCGGTCGGCGTACTTGGCGTTCGTCACCGCGACCACCAGCCGGCTGCGCAGGTACTTCCAGGGCAGCCCGAGCCGGCGGCAGACCCGCCAGGCCGTCTCGATCGTCTCCTCGGCGGATTCGGGCGTGGCGCTGACGTGGACCTTCCAGCCCTGTTCCGGCAGCTGCGGGGCGCCGGAAGGCGCCAGCACCTCCCACACACCCTGGGTGCGGCCGCGCCAGCCCTCGGGCAGCGCGCCCCCGCCCGGTGTGAACCGGGAGGCCCGGTCGTCACACCGCTCCAGGGCGTCGTACCACACCGGGTCGGCTATCGCATACGACTCGTATTTCGCGTCCACTTCGCCGTCCGCCCCCTTTCGAATATCCGCTGAACCGAATTCCGGTTTCCGCCGGAACCTTCGAAGCTCCGACTCCCCGTTCCGACAGGAACCATCCTTCCCGGACTCCCCGTCATGTGACAACGGTGTTAAGCGGAAACTGAATCCGGCGCATACCAGGCGGAATCCCGGCCTTCACTTCGGGGGCGCCGAAAGCCCGTGCGATCATGACGCCATGAAGACGCGTGTCGTGATCGCCGACGACCAGGCGAGCGTCCGCCAGGGGTTCCGGCACATCCTGGCGGCCCAGCCCGACATGGAGGTCGTGGCCGAGGCCGCGGACGGCCTGGAGGCCCTGGAGGCCGTCCGCACCCTGCGGCCGGACGTCCTGCTGGTCGACATCCGGATGCCGGAGCTGGACGGACTGGAGGTCACCCGTCGGCTGGCCGGCATCACCCCGGAGGTGAAGGTCGTGGTGGTGACCACCTTCGACCTCGACGAGTACGTGCACACCGCGCTGCGCAACGGCGCCTGCGGCTTCCTGCTCAAGCACTCGGGACCCGCGCTGCTCGCCGAGGCGATCCGCTCGGCGGTGGTCGGCGACTCGCTGATCAGCCCGCAGATCACCACCCGCCTGCTGCACCGTTTCACCGGCCCGCGCCGGGTCGACCGCTCCCCCGTCGAGCCGCTGACCAGCCGCGAGGAGGAGATCGCCGTCCTGGTCGCCGAGGGGCTGACCAACTCCGACATCGGCGCCGAGCTGTTCATCTCGCTGAGCACCGTCAAGACCCACCTGGCCAACCTCCAGCGCAAGTTGAAGGCCCGCAACCGGGTGGGCATCGCCACCTGGGCCTGGGAGTCGGGCCTGACCGAGCGCGGCTGAGCGGGCCCGCCCGCTCAGCCGCCGCCGGCCGCACCGGCCGCTCATCGCAGCGCCCGCCGACGGTCCCCGATCCACCGCGGGGCCGCGCCGCCGAGGGGCCGCCCCTCCCCGCCCGACGGGGCCTCGCCGCGCAGCAGTGCCCGACCCAGCGGGGTGACGGTGTGCAGCACGCCGTTGCCGCAGCGCCGGGTGTCGATCAGCCCGGACGCCCTCAGCACGGCGGTGTGCTGGCTGACCGCCGAGGCCGTCACTCCGAGCCGCCCCGCCAACTCGCCGGTGGTACAGCCGTCCAGCAGGGCCTGCAGGGCCGCGGCCCTGGTCCGGCCGACCAGGGCGGCCAGCGACTCCTCCCCGCCCCGGCCCGCGCTCTCCGCCGCCTCCCGCGCCCCCACGGGCACGGGGAGGCCGATCCGGTCGGGACGCATCGCGAAGAGCAGCGTCGGAGCCTCCTCGGGCTCCCCGTGCCGGGGCCGGAGCACCACCCCGGCGCCCTGCAGGAAGAGCGACGGGGCCAGCCGCAACCCCCGCCCGTCGAGGGTGAGTTCGACGTCCCGCTCGGCGGGGATCTCCAGCACCGGGGCGGTCCAGCGGATCCGCGGGTGCAGCGTGCCGAGCAGCGCGTCCACCCCGCCGCGGCCGGCGATCTGGCGGCGGGCGTCCCGCTCCGCCTCCAGCCGGGACCGGACGTCCGCCCAGCAGGGCTGCAGCGCCACCCGGTGGAACTCGCGGACCGCCGCCGCGACGTCGGCCCGCTGGACCACCGATTCGGCGCCGCGACCGGACGACACGATCCGGCCATTCGCCCACACCCGCAGTACGTCCCGGAAACCACCGTTGGCTCCCGAAAGGCGCCGCAGCCGCTCGGCCAGCACCGGCTGCCGCGCCAATTGCCCGCGGACGGCCCGCTGCCAGGGGCGGAAGAATTCCCCGCCGCTCCGCCACGCCTCCAGTGCCAGCACCGCCTCCATCTCCTGGTCGACATTTCCAGCAATTCGTACACGAGCCAGATCCTCGGCGGACATCGCAATGCGAATCACAGACTGATCCCCCGATCGGGGTTCATGCATCGGGACGGCCCAGGGGAACCCCGCACCCTGATCGCCGCACCGACATCCTTGCCCGCCCGCGAGGCGCGTCGCCATCGGCCGATCGGCCCATTTGATCGTCGAGAACGCCGAAATCGGCGCCTCCGGATGTGCCGAATGGCCTGGATGGACCCGTCAGCGGGCTCGAATCAGCCCTCCGGACGGCCCCGACGGAACCACCCCGCCCGGTCAGCCCCCGAGGCCCGCCACACCCTCCGTCGGCAGCACCGCGTCGACCCGCCAGCCGCCCTCCGGCCCCGGCCCGACCGTCAGCTCGCCGCCGGCCGCCTCCACCCGCTCCCGCAGGCCCGCGAGGCCGAAGCCGCCGCCCTCCCGCTCGGCCCCGCCGAGCCCGACGCCGACACCGCCCGCGCCGCCCGTGCCACCCGCACCACCCACGCCGCCGTCCGCACCGCCGGAGCCCCCGGCCCCGTCCGGCGCCCCGTCGTCGGTGACCGTGACGCGCAACGCCGGCCGCCCGCCGCACCGGTCCGGGCCGACCTCGATCGCCACCTCCCGGGCCCCGGGCGCGTGCCGTCGGACGTTCGTCAGCGCCTCCACCACCAGCCGGTAGCCGAGCCCGCTGATCGCCGCCGGCACCGCCGCCAGTTCGGCCTCCGCCGGGGCCTCCAGCCGCACCCGCGCGGAACCGCTGCGGGTGAACCGCTCGGCCAGCGCGGGCAGTTCGCTCAGGTCACGGCGCAGACTGCGCGCACCGGCTCCCCCCGCCGCCGCCCGCCCCGCGCCCCGGTCGGCCGTCGCGACCGCCCCGGACCCGCGCGGCTCCGGATCGGCGTCGTCCGCCGTGAAGACCTGGACCGTCCGGTCCATGGTGACCAGTGCCTGCCGACCGGCCGCCTCGATCCCCGCCAGCAGCTCGACCACCCGCCCCGGGTCCTTCTGGGCCAGCACCTGCGCGGCCTGGGCCAGCACCACGACCCCGGTGACGTCGTGCGCGGCGAAGTCGTGCAGGTCTCGGGCCAGGTCCAGGCGCTGCGCCCGCCGCTCGGCCACCACCGCCGCCCGCGCGCGGGTGTCCATCGAGCGCAGGTAGCGGCCGACCCCGACCACCACGCAGGCCAGCAGGGCCGAGCCCAGGCAGAGCTTGACGGTCACCACGGGCGGGGCCGGCGGCTCGGCCCAGAGGGCGATCCGCAGCGGCAGCAGCGCCACCGCCGCCACCAGCAGCGTGCCGTGGCCGAAGGCGGCGGCCGGGGACAGCCTGCGCACCGCGGGGACGACCGGCGCGAGCAGCGCGACGGCCTCCAGCAGCCACCACAACTCGATGCCGCCGGACGCCGGCCCCCGGTAGCCGGCCGTCACCAGCAGCGACACCGCGCAGGCGGCCAGCACCGAGGGGCCCACCGCGCCGACCCGCCCCGGGGCCCAGAGCACCGGGAACAGCCCGGCCACCACCGCCACCGCGCCGGAGCCGACGATCAGCGGCCCCGGGTCCCCCGACCCGGCCAGCGCGGCCGCCAGCACCCCCGCCGCCGCCGTTCCGTACCCCGCCCTGCGCACCACGGTGTGCCACGACCACGTCATGGTTCGGGATCCTACGAAGCCTGACGGCCCGCCAGGACGGCTTCACCGAAGACGGACCCCGCGGACGCTTCACCGAAGGCGGGCCCGCGGACGGCTCTCACCGTAGACGGGCCCCAGCCGGTTCCGGAGAAGGCCGGCCCCCACGGGGGACCGGCCGACGGCTCACTCCTTCGGGCCCTCCGGCTCCTCGACGAAGTCGACCTTCTTGAATTGCCGGTTCATCGACTTGGCCAGGAACCAGGTCGCGACGCCGAGGGCGGCGAAGACGACGAAGCCGAGGAGGCCGGGGGTGACCTTGGCGTCGTCGACGGCGAGGTCAGCGGCGAGATTGACGAGGTTCACGGAGGCGCTCATATCTCTATGGTGGCCCGGCTCACGGGGAGCCGGGCCATCGGGGGGTGGTTCAGTCGCGCGTGTCGGCGGCCTCGGCCGCCAGCGTGGGGGTGCGCAGGCCGGCGAACAGGTCGTCCTCCGGCAGGTCGACGTCGACCAGGGTACGGGCGAGCTCGTAGTCCTCGGTGGGCCAGACCTCGCGCTGGACCTCCAGCGGGACGCGGAACCACGGGCCGTCCGGGTCGATCTGGGTCGCGTGGGCGATCAGCGCGCGGTCGCGGGTCTCGAACCAGTCGCCGCAGCGGACCCGGGTGGTGATCTCGCGCTCCTTGCGGCCGCTCTTCTCCCAGCCCTCGATCCACTCGCCGTACGGCGACTCGTGGCCGTGCTCGGTGAGGTACTCGTGCAGGGCCCGGATGCGGCCCATCGGGAAGCCGTGGTTGTAGTACAGCTTCAGCGGCTGCCAGGGCTCGCCGGCCTCCGGGTAGGCGTCCGGGTCACCCGCGGCGTCGAAGGCCAGCATGGTGATCTTGTGGGTCATGATGTGGTCCGGGTGCGGGTAGCCGCCGTTCTCGTCGTAGGTCGTGATGACCTGCGGCTTGAACTCGCGGATCAGCCGGACCAGCGGCTCCGCCGCCGCCTCGACGTCCTGGAGGGCGAAGCAGCCCTCGGGCAGCGGGGGCAGCGGGTCCCCCTCGGGCAGCCCGGAGTCGACGAAGCCCAGCCAGGCCTGGTCGACGCCGAGGATCGCCCGCGCCTCGTCCATCTCCTTGCGGCGCACCTCGTGGATGTTCTCCTCGATGTACGGGTCCCCCTGGAGCTTGGGGTTGAGGACCGACCCGCGCTCGCCCCCCGTGCAGGTGGCCACCAGCACGTCCACGCCCTGCTCGACGTACATGGCCATGGTGGCCGCGCCCTTGCTGGACTCGTCGTCCGGGTGGGCGTGCACCGCCATCAGTCGCAACTGCTCAGTCAACGCCTTGCGTTCCTTCCACACTTGTCGGGCGTTCCGCGAAGTCCGGGTCTGCCCACCGTACGAACCGCTCACTCCGGGACCGCGTCGCCGCGGGGCCGGGCCGCGGATCGTCGCCGGCGCGGCCGAGCCCTGCCCCCGCCGGACCGGCCGCGGGCGTGCCCCTCCTATAGTGACGGACTGGAGGAGCGTCGCATTCCCCCGCACCACCCCGGGCGGCCCCTCCCCCAGGAGAGGACGGAGTCCGATGAGTGCAGACACCACCGCCACCGCACCGCCCGAGGGGCGCTACGGCCGTGGCGGCGACCGCGACTCGGACCGCCGCCTGAAGGTGATCGGCGCGGTCTGCGGCGTGCTGGGCCTGGGCCTGATCGCCTGGCTGGGCGGCTCCTACATGCTGCGCGAGTCGAAGATCAACGGCTCGGTGCCGACCTTCGAGGTGCTCTCCGACTCCGAGGTCCAGCTGCACCTCACCGTGCGCAAGAGCAGCGGGCAGGCCGGCAGCTGCACGGTCCGCTCGCAGGGCGACGACCACGGGGTGGTCGGGGTGGCCGACTTCCCCGTCCCGGCGGCCGGCTCCAGCTACGACGCGGTGGTCACCCTGCGCACCACCTCGCGCGGCACCACCGCCGAGCTGCTGGGCTGCACCCCCGCCAAGTAGCGCGCCCCCGCCAAGTAGCGCACCCGCACCGCGCAACGCGCCCCGGGCGGGCGGCGCGCCCGGGCCGGACAGCGCACCCCGACCGGGGCGGCGCGCATATTCGATCCGGAGAACGGGCATCCGTAGAGGGTCCCGCACCCGGTTGCTGTACACCTCGGCGTAACGCCGCCGTCAATGGCGCGCAAACGCCCCTCCCGCTTGTCAGCAGGACTTGTTAGGCTCGTGGTTTCGCCCCTTCCGCACCGGATGGTACGGGAGCGGGCGTTGCTTTGTAGTTGAGACCGATATCACCACCGACCCCTGCTGACGACTCACACCCTCAGCACAGCCCCAGCACCTACGAGGAGCACCCGTGACCCAGACCAGTGAGAACGTGACCTGGCTCACTCAGGCCGGCTACGACCAGCTCAAGGCCGAGCTGGACCACCTGACCGGGCCCTGGCGCATCGAGATCGCCCAGAAGATCGAGGCGGCGCGCGAGGAGGGGGACCTCAAGGAGAACGCCGGCTACCACGCGGCGAAGGAGGAGCAGGGCAAGTACGAGCTGCGGATCCGTCAGCTCACCCAGCTGCTGGAGCGCGCCAAGGTCGGCGAGGCGCCGGCCGACTCGGGCATGGTGGCCCCGGGCATGGTCGTCACGGTCGCCTTCGACGGCGACGAGGACGACCTCATGGAGTTCCTGCTCGCCTCCCGCGAGGTCGCGGGCTCGGACGAGCTGGACGTCTACTCGCCGCAGTCCCCGCTGGGCCGCGCGATCGACGGCAAGCGGATCGGTGACGAGGCCACCTACGAGCTGCCGAACGGCAAGCCGGCCATGGTGAAGATCGTCAAGGTCGTGCCGCACGCCGGCTGATCCGGCCGCGCCACGACACGGGGGCGGCCGCGGGAGTCAGGGACTTCCGCGGCCGCCCTCCGGCGTTCCGGGCGGGGCCGGGCACGGGACCCGATCAGCCCGAAGACCCGATCAGCTCCGGGGCCCGATCAACCCAGGGGCCCGGTCAGGCGGTGGAGGAGCGGTACTTGCGCACCGCCAGCCAGGAGAACACCGCGGTGATCACGATCGACCACAGCACCGACACCAGCGCCGCGTGCTGCATCGGCCAGGCGCTGTCCACCGGCCCGACCTGGTTGCCGAACAGCACCCGGCAGGCCTGCACGGTGGCGCTGAACGGGTTCCAGTACGCGATCCCCTGGAGCCAGCCCGGCATCGAGGTGACCGGCACGAAGGCGTTGGACACGAAGGTCAGCGGGAACAGCCAGATCAGCCCGGCCGAGGTGGCCGCCTCGGGGCTGCGCACCGACAGGCCGATCAGCGCGCCGATCCAGGAGAAGGCGTAGCCGAGCAGGAGCAGCAGGCCGAAGGCACCGAGCGCCTTGAGCACGCCCTCGTGGATCCGCCAGCCGACCAGCAGCGCGACCACCGCCAGCACGACCAGGGTGAACGCGGTCTGGCACAGGTCCGCGAGGGTGCGGCCGACGAGCACCGCGGAGCGGGCCATCGGCAGCGAGCGGAACCGGTCCACCAGCCCCTTGCTCATGTCCTCCGCGATGCCCGCCGAGGCGCCGGCGACGGCGAAGGTGACGGTCTGGGCGAAGATTCCGGCCATCAGGTACTGGATGTACGTGTCCGAGCTGGAGTCGGTGCCGGGGATCTTGATCGCCCCGCCCATCACGTACGAGAACAGCAGCACGAACATGACCGGCTGCATCAGCCCGAAGACCACGATCTCCGGGATGCGGGTCATCCGGCGCAGGTTGCGCTTGGCGACCACCCAGGAGTCGTGCAGGGAGGCGGCGATCCCCCGGCGCTGCCTGGGTATCGCCGGTCCGATGGCGTGCTCGGTGGCGGTGGTCATCTCAGCTCTCCTTCCCGGCCGCGACGGCCCGCTTGTCCGGCCCCGGGCCGCCCGGGCCGTCCGGGCCGCCCTTCCCCCTGCCCCGGCCGCGCGCCTTGGCGTCGGCGCCGTCCTCCTCCTCGGGCCGCTCCTCGGCGACGTGGCCGGTGAGGGTGAGGAAGACGTCGTCCAGGGTCGGGCGGCGCAGCCCGATGTCGTCCATCTCGATCCCGCGGGAGTCGAGTTCGCGGATCGCGTCGGCGAGCACCCGGGCGCCGCCGCTGACCGGCACGGTGATCCGGCGGGTGTTCTTCTCCACCGTCGGCTCGCTCAGCGCGTAGCGGGACAGCGCGGCGACCGCGTCGCCGACCAGGCCGGGCTCGTGCACCACGACCACGATCCGCTCGCCGCCGATCTGCGCCTTGAGCTGGTCGGCGGTGCCGCGGGCGATCACCCGGCCGTGGTTGACCACCGCGATGTCGTGGGCGAGCCGGTCGGCCTCCTCCAGGTACTGGGTGGTGAGCAGCAGCGTGGTGCCCTGCTCGACCAGCGTCTCGATGACCTCCCAGAGCGCGAGCCGGTTGCGCGGGTCGAGGCCGGTGGTCGGCTCGTCCAGGAACATCACCGGCGGGCGGACGACCAGCGCGGCGGCGAGGTCCAGGCGTCGGCGCATACCGCCGGAGTAGGTCTTGGCGGTGCGGTCCTTGGCCTCGGTGAGGCTGAACCACTCCAGCAGCTCCAGCGCGCGGGCCTTCGCGGCGCGGTTGCTCATCTGGTACAGCTCGCCGACCATGGTGAGGTTCTCGAAGCCGGTCAGGTACTCGTCGACCGCCGCGTACTGGCCGGACAGGCCGATCAGGCTGCGGACCTGGTTGGGGTGCTTGAGCACGTCGACCCCGGCGACCACCGCGCGGCCGGAGTCGGGGCGGAGCAGGGTGGTGAGGACCCGCACGGTGGTGGTCTTCCCGGCGCCGTTCGGGCCGAGCAGCCCGAGCACCGTTCCCTCGGGGACGTCGAGGCTGACGCCGTCCAGGGCTCGTACGTCGCCGAAGGTCTTCACCAGGTTCTCGGCTTGGATGGCTGGCGCCATGGCCTTGCCTCATCTCCTCGGACGTATGGGGCGATCTGTCCCACTTTGCCCCGAATTTGGGCACACAGGCGACTCGATTCTCGGCCCGTGGGACTCGAACGCGATGTATCGCGAGTCTCCCAGCACGCGATATATCGCGTCAAGGGCGGGAGCTCAGCCGGCGACCACCACGTACCCCGCGTCCCGCAGCTCCCCGACCACCAGCGCGCAGTGCTCCGGCCCCTTGGTCTCCAGGTGCAGGTCCACCTCGACCTCGGTCAGCCCCAGCCGCGGGTCGGTCCGCACGTGCGCCACGTCCAGCACGTTGGCGTCCACCCTGGTCAGCACGCCCAACAGGTCGGCCAGCGCGCCCGGCTTGTCCGCCAGCCGCACCCGCAGCGACAGGTAGCGCCCGGCCGCCGCCAGCCCGTGCCGCAGCACCCGCTGCATCAGCTGCGGGTCGATGTTGCCGCCGGACAGCACCGCCACCACCGGCCCCTCGAAGGAGTCCGGCTGCTCCAGCAGCGCCGCGATCGGGGCCGCCCCGGCCGGCTCGACCACCAGCTTCAGCCGCTCCAGCCCGAGCAGCAGCGCCCGCGACAGCGCGTCCTCGGAGACCGTCCGGACGCCGTCCGCCAGCGTGTTGACCACCTCGAACGGGATGTCGCCGGGGCGCCCGACCATGATCCCGTCCGCCATGGTGGCGAAGTGCTCCAGCGACACCGGGCGCCCCGCCGCCAGCGAGGGCGGGTACGCGGCGGCGCCGGCCGCCTGCACCCCGACCACCCGCACGTCCGGCCGCAGCGGCTTGACCGCCGCCGCGATCCCGGCCAGCAGCCCGCCGCCGCCCACCCCGACCAGGATGGTCCGCACCTCCGGGCACTGCTCCAGGATCTCCAGCCCGACGGTCGCCTGGCCGGTGACCACGTCCCAGTGGTCGAAGGGGTGGATGAACACCGCGCCGGTCGCCTCCGCGTACCGCTGCGCGGCCTGCAGGGCCTCGTCCACGGTGGCCCCGTGCAGCCGCACCTCGGCGCCGTACTCCCGGGTGGCCGCGACCTTCGGCAGCGGCGCCGCGACCGGCATGAACACCGTGGAGCGCACGCCCAGCAGCGCGGCCGCCAGCGCCACCCCCTGGGCGTGGTTCCCCGCGCTCGCCGCCACCACCCCGCCGGCCCGCTGCACCGGCGAGAGTCCCGCGATCCGCACGTACGCCCCGCGCAGCTTGAAGGACCCGGTGCGCTGGAGGTTCTCGCACTTCAGGTGGACCGGCGCGCCGATCAGCCCGGAGAGGTGCCGGCTGCCCTCCATCGGGGTCACCCGGGCGACCCCGGCGAGCATCTTCTGGGCGCCGCGGACGTCGTCGAGGGTGATCGGCCAGGTGTGCATGGCGCCAGGGTACGGGGACGGGGAGAGGCAATCCGGCATGCCGGGCCTGTTCCCGGGCCCGCCCGGCCCGCGTACGCTGCTGCTTCTGAGTCTCTCTCACCGCACGACGATCGTGAGCCGCGATGACGACGACCTCGCCCCAGGCCACCGACCGCACCGACCCCGTGCACACCCAACTCCAGTACCAGCTCGCGGTGTTCGCGCGCCGAATGGAACAGGTCCGGACCTCCGGCGGTGGCGGGGTCGGGGTGCTGGACCGGGCCGCCTACCT
The DNA here is from genome assembly GCF_042883725.1 of Kitasatospora sp. NPDC058184. Taxonomy (NCBI): domain Bacteria; kingdom Bacillati; phylum Actinomycetota; class Actinomycetes; order Kitasatosporales; family Streptomycetaceae; genus Kitasatospora; species Kitasatospora sp. NPDC058184. The sequence goes on along the minus strand of NZ_JBHVVE010000004.1, from coordinate 27,789 downwards.
GCTGCTCGACCGGCTGGAGCGGCACGGGCCGGCCAATGTCAAGGCGCTGGCCGAGGCGCTGGGCGTGGACTCCTCCACGGTGACCCGCCAGGTCGCCCCGCTGGTCGCGGCCGGGCTGGTCGGCCGGGTGCAGGACCCGGCCGACCGCCGTGCCGTACGGCTCGCGCTGACTTCGCACGGCGTCGGCCGGCTCACCGAAGTCCGGGACGGCCGGGCCGAGTTGACCCGCCGCCTGGTGGCCGGCTGGCCGCCGGAGGAACAGCGCGCGTTCTGCGCCCTGCTGGCCCGCTTCAACCTCGCGATGGAGTCGTACACGGCGGACCAGCAGGGGCAGTGAGGGGCCTCGGGCCCCTCAACCGGCTCAGCCCAGCGCCTGCTTGAGGTCGGCCAGCAGGTCGTCGATCGACTCGATGCCGACCGAGACGCGCACCAGGTCGGACGGCACCTCCAGCGCCGAACCGGCCACCGAGGCGTGGGTCATCCGGCCCGGGTGCTCGATCAGCGACTCGACGCCGCCGAGCGACTCGCCGAGGGTGAACAGCTGCGCGCGGTTGCAGACCTCGACGGCCGCCTCCTCGCCGCCGGCGACCCGGAACGAGACCATGCCGCCGAAGGCCTTCATCTGCTTGGCCGCGATGTCGTGGCCGGGGTGCTCGGGCAGGCCCGGGTAGAGCACCTGGCTGACCTTCGGGTGGCTCGCCAGCAGCTCGGCGACCTTCTCCGCGTTGGCGCTGTGCCGGTCCATCCGGACACCCAGCGTCTTGATGCCGCGCAGCACCAGCCAGGCGTCGAACGGGCCGGAGACGGCACCCATCGCGTTCTGGTGGTACGCGACCTCCTCGCCGAGGCCCGCCTCGGCCAGCACCAGCGCACCGCCGACCACGTCCGAGTGGCCGCCCATGTACTTGGTGGTGGAGTGCACGACCGCGTCCGCGCCGAGCGCGATCGGCTGCTGGAGGTACGGGCTGGCGAAAGTGTTGTCGACCACCAGCAGCGCGCCGGCGCCGTGCGCGATCTCGGCGAGCGCGGTGAGGTCGGTGATGCCCAGCAGCGGGTTGGACGGGGTCTCCACCCACACCGCGCGGGTGTTGGGGCGCAGCGCCTCGCGGACGGTGGCCAGGTCCTGGGTGTTGGCGACGGAGAACTCGACGCCCCAGCGGGTCAGCACCTTGGCGAACAGCCGGAAGGTGCCGCCGTAGGCGTCGTTGGGGATGACGATGTGGTCGCCCGGCTTGAGGATGGTCCGCAGCAGGGTGTCCTCGGCGGCCAGGCCGGAGGCGAAGGCGAGGCCGCGGGCGCCGCCCTCCAGTGCCGCGAGGCACTCCTCCAGCGCGGTGCGGGTCGGGTTGGCGCTGCGGCTGTACTCGTAGCCGCCCCGCAGGCCGCCCACCCCGTCCTGCTTGTAGGTGGACACCTGGTAGATCGGCGTGACGACAGCCCCGGTCTGGGGGTCTGCTTCCTGACCCGCGTGGATGGCGAGAGTCTCGAAGCCCTGAGGAAGCTGGTGCTCGGTCATGGGTCCGAGCCTAGTGTGCGAATGCCGCCAAGCCCGCACGAACCGGGAACCGGGACGAACCCGCAGGTCGGAGCGGGGGCACGGCGGGCCGGAACCCCGGTGCGCCGAACCCCCGGGGCCGCCGCGACCTCCACCTCTCGCACACGTGTTCACCATGCGAAAACCGCGCGGCGGGCCTTCCCGGCCCCCGCGCGGAACGGACGGCCGCTCCCGGAATCCGGGGGCGGCCGTCCGCGTTGGACACTGCGCCAGGTTTCCCGACCCGCTGGAGCAGGCCGTGCTGTTCAACCGCCACAAGACCTCGCTGGTCCCCGCCGACCAGGCGCTGCCCGGCCGGCCCACCCCGGCCTTCACCCTGACCGAGCCGCACACCGTGCTCGGGCACCCGCTGTCCGGCCCGTACCCGGAGGGGCTGGAGGTGGCCGACTTCGGGCTGGGCTGCTTCTGGGGCGCCGAGCGCGCCTTCTGGCGGCTGCCCGGCGTCTGGACGACGCTGGTCGGCTACCAGGGCGGCCACACCCCGAACCCGACGTACGAGGAGGTGTGCAGCGGGCTGACCGGGCACACCGAGGCGGTCCGGGTGGTGTACGACCCGGCGGTGATCCCGTACGAGCGGCTGCTGAAGACCTTCTGGGAGGCGCACGACCCGACCCAGGGCAACCGCCAGGGCAACGACGTGGGCACCCAGTACCGCTCCGCCGTCTACACCCACTCCCCCGCCCAGGCCGAGGCCGCGGTGGCCACCCGGGACGCCTTCCAGCCCTCGCTGACCGCGCTCGGCTACGGCCCGGTCACCACCGAGATCGCCCCGGCCGGCCCGTTCTTCCCGGCCGAGCCGTACCACCAGCAGTACCTGTCGGAGGCCAAGAACCCCAACGGCTACTGCGGTCTCGGCGGTACCGGCGCCTCCTGCCCGATCGGCGTGGCCCGCACCCGGGACTGACCTCCGGCCCCGGGGCGCCCCTCGGACCGCCCGGCCCGCCCGGCCCCGCCCCGGGATCGACCACCCAACGTGACCGATCCCCGATCCGGGCGCAGACTGGAAGGGCCAGCAGGGCCGGCCCGGCCACCCACTGGCGGCCGGGCGGTCCTCGCGGGAGAGGAGTGCGCCATGTCCGGTCTCTACCAGCGGAACTTCGACGATCCCGAGGAAGTCCGCCCCTTCGAGGAGGGCACGGGGGAACTGCGGCTGGTCAACCTGGACGGCGGCCCGGTGGGCCGGGCCGTGTTCGAACCGGGTTGGCAGTGGTCCAAGCACGTGAAGCCGATCGCCGGGACCGAGAGCTGCCAGGCCGCCCACGCCGGGTACGTGCTCTCCGGCCGGATGAGGATCGTCATGGACGGCGGCCAGGAGGCCGAAGTGGGCCCCGGCGACTTCATGCTCTGCCCGCCCGGGCACGACGCCTGGACCGTCGGTGACGAGCCCTGCGTGATCGTCGACTGGCAGGGCTTCGCGGACTACGCGAAGCGGTGAGCGGAGCTGTGAGCAGACCTGCGGGCGGACCTGCGGGCGGACCGGGTCACAGCTGCTGCGGGGCCCGCTCGTCGGCGCCGTCGGCGGTGGTGCCCGGCAGCTCCGCCAGGAGCCTGCCCTCGGAGTCGTACGCCGCGATCGCCGGGCTCACCGGACGCCGGTGGGCGGCCGGATCCGCCTCCGGCAGCGGCGGCAGCACCACGTAGTAGCCGATCCACCGCTGCATTCCGACGGTGCTGACCAGGGTGGCGACGGTCGCCCTGCCCCCCGTGAACGCGACGATCCTCGCCGGGGCGACCGGGCCCAGGTAGAAGCTCGCGACGATGAAGCGGTCGCGGTCGCCGTGCGACTGGGCGTAGAGGGCGGGTCTGTCGTGCTCCAGGTTGTCGCTGCGCACGTCCCGGCAGTCCGTGCCGGAGTCGGAGCCGTCCGTCTGGTAGTTGTCGCACTTCTCGAACGGGCTGACCCACATCCGGGCGCCGGCCGCCATCTCGATGCGCTGCCCCGGGCCGACCTGCCGTACCGGCGAGAGCGGCAGCGGCGTGGCGGTGGCCGTGGGGCTCGGCGTGGCGGTGGGCGTGGGGCTCGGGACGGCGACGGGGCTGAACGCCGCCCCCGCCTCGCCCGCGACCTGCCCGACGTGCCGGGCGCTGCCGGCCGTCACCGCCGTCGCCCCGCAGACCAGCGCCACCGCGACCGCGGCCGCGGCGGTCCCGGCTCTGCGCCTGGCCCGGCGCCGTCGGGCGGCGGCGATGATCGGCACCGGGTCCGGCCCGGTCGCGTACGGGTCCTGGTCCTTGAGCAGTTCGCCGAGCCGGTGTTCGAAGCTCATACCGTCACCTCGATGTGCGTCGTGGGACTCGCCGTCACGCCGGAACGGTCGGCGAGTTCGGGCAGTGCGCGCAGCTTCGACATGGCCCGGTGCAGCGTGCTCTTCACCGTGCCCTGGGCGATGCCCAGTTCGGCCGCGACGGCGGCCTCGCTGAGGTCCCCGTAGTACCGCAGCACGACGACCGTCCGCTCCCGGCGGGTGAGGGTGCCCAGCGCCTGGTGCAGCAGGGCGCGTTCGGCCTGCCGCTCGGCGAGGTCGTCGGAGAGCGGCCGGTCGGGGGTGTGCTCGACGGGCAGCTCGTGGTTGCGCAGTCGGCGCCACCAGTCGCGGTGCTGGTTGACCACGATCCGGCGGACGTACGCGGTGGGGTCGTCCCCGGTGATCCGGTGCCAGTGCAGGTAGGCGCGCTCCAGCGCCGACTGCACGATGTCCTTGGCCCGGTCCGGGTCGCCGGTCAACAGCTCGGCCAGCCGCAGCAGTTGCCGACCGCTCCCGGCGACGAACTCGCTGAACTCGTCGTCCTGCCGCTGTCTCTGCTCGCGTTTCACACCCGTCCTACTCCTCGGGCGGACCGCGAGGTTCGGTCCGCCCGGGGAGTTTTTCCGACTGGTGGGTCTTCCGACCGGGGTCCAGCCGGTCGGGGTGCGGGGCCGGGTCAGACGGCGCTGCCGGCCTTCCAGGCGGCCCAGCCCATGTTCCAGCCGTTCAGGCCGTTGTCCGGGGCGACCGTCTTGTCGCCGGAGTTCACGACCTCGACCACGTCGCCGACCATCGAGGACTTGTAGAACTTGAAGCCGTCCGTACCGCTGTCCTGGGCGCCCTGGGCGTCCCGGAGGCCGATGCAGCCGTGGCTGGTGTTCTGACCGCCGAAGATCGACGGCGAGGACCAGTAGTTGCCGTGGATGAAGGTGCCCGAGGTGCTGAGGCGCTGGGCGTGCGGCACGTCCGCGATGTCGTACTCGCTGCCCAGGTTGACGGTCTGCGAGTTCATCCGGGTCTGGGTGTACTGCTCGGAGATCACCATCTTGCCGCCCCAGGTCATGTGCTCGGGCGAGCCACCGGAGATCTTGTAGACCGCGCTGACCTGGCCGTCGGTGGTGACGGTGAGCTTCTTGGCGGCGAGGTCGGCGACGCTGGTCTGGGCCCGGCCGATGGTGAAGCTCACGTCCTTGGACTGGGTGCCGTACACGCCCTTGGCGCCCTCGACGTCCTTGAGCCGGAGCTTGAGGGTGACCTTGGTGCCCTTGGCCCAGTACTCCTGCGGCCGGAAGTCGAGGCGGGTGCTGGAGAACCAGTGGCCGACGATCTCGACGCCCGGCTCGGCTATCACGGTGATCGCCTGCTGGACGGCCTTGCGGTCGGTGACCGGCTTGCTGAAGTTGATCGAGACCGGCATGCCGACGCCGACCGTCGAGCCGTCCTCGGGGGTGAAGTAGCCGACGAAGGTGTTGGCCGGGGTCGCCGTGGTGAAGACGGCGTTGGAGTCCGCCTCCAGCTTGTCCTTGTCGAGGGCGGTGGCGGCGACGGTGTACTTGGTACCGCTGGCGGGGGCGGCGGCCGAGGTCCAGCCGGTGCCGTCGGCGGAGAGCTGGCCGGCCAGCTCCTTGCCGGCGGTGTCGGTGACCTTGACGCTGGTCAGGGTGCCGTTGGCGACGGCGACCTTGACCGGCTCGCTGAAGCTCGCGGAGGCGGCGCCGTCGGCCGGGGTGACGGTGATGACCGCGGCCGAGGTCTTGGGGGCGCTGCTGCCCGTGCCGCCGGAGGCCGGGGTGCCGTTCGCGCCGCCGGAGCCGCCGCTACCGCCGCTGGCACTGTTGGCGCTGTTGTCGTTGCAGGCGGTCAGCAGCAGGACGGGCGCTCCGATCAGGCCCGCGAGGACCCCGCGTCGGCTCCAGCTGCTTCCGGCCGCCCGTCCCTGACCGTCCCGTGCCGTCACGTCGCGTCTCCCTGCTGATCATCCCGGGCATTACGGATACAGAAACGCAATACGCCCGTTCACGGTTCCATCACCGAAGGGTAAGCGATCGTATGAGATGACCCAACTTCCCGACGAACAGGGACAAAACGCCCGGCCCGCGGAGCGGACCGGGCGTTCACGGGCGGTGACGGTGAGGACCGTCACCCGACGGTTCCCCGCCCTACTCGGCGGAGCCTTCCACCGCGTACTCGTCCCACTCCTCGTCGTCCGGGTCGAACTCGGTCTGCGCCGACTCCCAGGTCGCCGAGGCGAGCTCCACGCCGGGCACGTCGCCGAGCAGCGCGACGGGGTCGATGAAGTGGGCGAGCGAACCCGACGGGTCCACCTCGATGGCCTCGACGGACTGGGCGCGCTCCTCGTCGTCGAGGTACTCGTCGGCGGTGACGGCCTCCAGGGCGGCCGCCTTGAGCGCGCCCTCGTCGGTGATCTCCGCGATGAGCTCGATCTTCACCCGGACATAGCGCGGGGCATCCTGGTCGGTCGTTTCAGTGCTGGTCATGCGTGCGAGCGTACGGGACGGGCGCGCCCGGCGCGGCGCACGGGCGGCCGCTCGGAGTGCACCCCGCGCGCCCGGCGTGAACGGCGCGAACGGAACGTGCGACGGCGCGAACGGAAGGGGCCGGTCCCTCGGAGAAGGACCGGCCCCACCGTTCCCCGCCTGGGCTCCCCCACCCGGGAGCCGCGGGACACGCGCCGTGCGGCGCGGTGCTGCCGCGGGAGCCGCCGCACCCTGTCGACCGGCCGGGGCCGGTCAGGGGCGGGACGACGGCGCCTCCCGCGGCGGGAGGACACAGCGGCCGGGTCAGGGCCACCCGATGTGTCCGGAGCCGACCGCGGTCGCCGGGGAGCCGCTCCCGGACGGTTGCCGTCGCCTCACTCGGCGTCCTGCCGTTGACCACCACGATGCCCGAGCCGTGTTAACCACGTGCTGCGGACAGGTGACGCCGGTGTACCACTTCCCCCGTGGACGAATCCTCCGCATCCATCCGCGGGGGGCGGTGGTGACGCCGGGTCAGTGCTGGGCGCGGCCGGTCAGGAAGCCCAGCAGGTCCTGGCGGGTGACGATGCCCTGCGGCTTGCCCTCCACCAGCACGACGGCCGCGTCGGCCTTCTCCAGCACGGTCATCAGGTTGGTGACCGTCTCGCCCGAGCCGACCACCGGCAGCGGCTTGGACATCACCTTGTCCAGCGTGTCGGTGAGCTCGATGTCCTTGGCGAAGATGCCCTCCAGCAGCAGCTTCTCCACCACCGAGCCGATCACCTCGCCGGCCATGATGTCCGGGTGGCCGGCGCCCGGGGAGACCACCGGCATCTGCGAGACGCCGTACTCGCGCAGCACCCGGACCGCCTCGGCGACCGTCTCGTTGGGGTGCATGTGGACGAACTGCGGGACGCCGCCCTGCGCGAGGGACTCCTTGCGGGCCAGCACCTCGCCGATGTGCGCCTCGTCGGTGGCCGAGGGCAGGAAGCCGTAGTCGGCCATCCAGTCGTCGTTGAAGATCTTCGACAGGTAGCCGCGGCCGCCGTCCGGCAGCAGCACCACGACGACGTCGTCCGGACCGAGCTTCTTGGCGACCTCCAGCGCGGCCACCACGGCCATGCCGCAGGAGCCGCCGACCAGCAGGCCCTCCTCCTTGGCCAGGCGGCGGGTCATCTGGAACGAGTCCTTGTCGGAGACCGCGACGATCTCGTCCGCGACACCGCGGTCGTAGGCGGTCGGCCAGAAGTCCTCACCGACGCCCTCGACCAGGTACGGCCGGCCGGTGCCGCCCGAGTAGACCGAGCCCTCCGGGTCGGCGCCGATCACCTTGACCCTGCCGCCGGAGGCCTCCTTCAGGTAGTTGCCGGTGCCGGAGATGGTGCCGCCGGTGCCGACGCCCGCCACGAAGTGGGTGATCTTCCCGTCGGTCTGCTCCCACAGCTCCGGGCCGGTGGAGTGGTAGTGCGAGGCCGGGTTGTCCGGGTTGGAGTACTGGTCCGGCTTCCAGGCGTTCGGGGTCTCCCGGACCAGGCGGTCGGAGACGTTGTAGTAGGAGTCCGGGTGCTCCGGGGCGACGGCGGTCGGACAGACGACCACCTCGGCGCCGTACGCGCGCAGGGTGTTGATCTTGTCGGTGGAGACCTTGTCAGGACAGACGAAGATGCACTTGTAGCCCTTCTGCTGGGCCACGATCGCCAGGCCGACACCGGTGTTGCCGGAGGTCGGCTCGACGATGGTGCCGCCCGGCTTGAGGGCGCCCGAGGCCTCGGCGGCCTCGATCATGCGCATCGCGATGCGGTCCTTGACCGAGCCGCCGGGGTTGAAGTACTCGACCTTGGCCAGCACTGTCGCGCTGATGCCCTCGGTGACCTTGTTCAGCTTGACCAGCGGCGTGTTGCCGACGAGGTCGATGATCGAGTTGTGGTACCGCACGGGGATCCTCCCGGTCTGTGGGCATGCGATTTCGGTACTGCGGAGTTCGGTACTGCAAAGCGTAGGGCGTGGCACCCGCCCCGCGGCTCCCCTCCTGCACCCCTCCCCCAATGGCCCACCCCCAGCGGCACCCCCGGTACTCCCGCCCTCCGCACGGGTAAGAGCGCTGTGCAGGCATGGCCGTGGCCCCGGAGGGGCCGGCAGGAGAGCACGTGAAGGGGGCACCGGATGCCAGGGGCACGGGACTCGCGGGCCCGGGTGGCCCGCCGGATCGCCACCGCGGCGGCGTACGGCGGCGGCGGCCTCGGCCTGCTCGGGGTGGGCGTCGTCGGCCTGCTGGTGACCGAGAGCAGACTCGCCATCCAGGCCATCGGCGTCCTGGAGACCGTCCCGCCCAAGGCGGACGGCGTCTACGGGGAGGCCTTCGCCGACCGCGCCGCCGACCCGCAGGCCCCGCTCGTGCTGGCCGTCCTCGGCGACTCCACCGGCGCCGGCCTCGGCGTGGCCCGGGCCGGCGAGACCCCGGGCGCGCTGCTGGCCGCGGGCCTCGCCTCGGTGGCCGAGCGCCCGGTCCGGCTGGTCAACGTGGCCCGCTCCGGCGGCCGCTCCGCCGACCTCTCCGGCCAGCTGGAGCAGGCCCTGCCGCACCACCCGGACGTCGCCGTCATCATGGTCGGCGCCAACGACGTGACCCGGCACAGCCCGGCCCAGCTGGCCGTCCGCCAGCTCGGCGAGGCCGTCGCCGCCCTGCGCGCCAACGGCTGCGAGGTGGTCGTGGGCACCTGCCCGGACCTCGGGACGATCAAGCCGGTGCGGCCGCCGCTGCGCTGGGTGGCCCGCCGGCTGAGCCGGCAGCTGGCCGCCGCGCAGACCATCGCGGTGGTGGAGGCGGGCGGCCGGACGGTCTCGCTGGGCTCACTGCTGGGCCCGGAGTTCGCCGCCCGCCCGGAGATGTTCGCCGCCGACCGCTACCACCCCTCCGCCCAGGGCTACGCGACCGCCGCGATGGCCGTGCTGCCCTCGGTCTGCGCCGCGCTCGGGCTCTGGCCGGAGGAGGAGCGTCCTGCCACGGCCGTCCCGGGCGGCGCGGTGCTGCCGGTCGCGGTCGCGGCCGCCACGGCGGCCGGTCGGGAGGGCACCGAGGTGGCGGCCGTACCGGCGGAGGGCACGGGCCGCCGCTGGGCCCAGTTGAGGCACCGGCTGCGGATCGGTCTGCCCGGCCCGGAGAGCGGGAAGGAGGCTGGTACGACCCCCGACGGGGGCCCCGGGAATACGTCGGCCAGCTCACACGCTGGGGCGGGTGACGCCTGATCTACCAGGCGGTAACTTTCCTCCCGGACGTCAGGTCCGCCGTCACCCAGCGAGGAGCCCGCCATGCCCGAAGCCGTCATCGTCAGCGCCACCCGTTCGCCGATCGGCCGGGCCTTCAAGGGCTCGCTCAAGGACGTCCGCCCGGACGACCTGACCGCCCACGTCATCCAGGCCGCCCTGGCCAAGGTCCCGCAGCTCGACCCGCGCGAGATCGACGACCTGATGCTGGGCTGCGGCCTGCCCGGCGGCGAGCAGGGCCACAACCTGGCCCGCATCGTGGCCGTCCAGATGGGCATGGACTACCTGCCGGGCGCCACCATCACCCGCTACTGCTCCTCCTCGCTCCAGACCACGCGGATGGCGCTGCACGCGATCAGGGCGGGTGAGGGCGACGTCTTCGTCTCGGCCGGCGTGGAGACCGTCTCGCGCAGCGTCAACGGCACCTCGGACGGCCTGCCGGGCACCATGAACCCGGTCTTCGACGAGGCCCAGGCCCGTACGAAGAAGCGCGCCGAAGAGGGTGGCGGCGAGTGGCACGACCCGCGCGAGGACGGCCTGGTGCCGGACGCCTACATCGCGATGGGCCAGACCGCCGAGAACCTGGCCGCGCTCAAGGGCATCACCCGCGCCGAGCAGGACGAGTTCGGCGTCCGCTCGCAGAACCTCGCCGAGGCCGCCATCAAGGCCGGCTTCTGGGAGCGCGAGATCACCCCGGTGACGCTCCCGGACGGCACCGTGGTCAGCACGGACGACGGCCCGCGCGCCGGCGTCACCCTGGAGGGCGTGGCCGGCCTGAAGCCGGTGTTCCGCCCCGACGGCACCGTGACCGCGGGTAACTGCTGCCCACTGAACGACGGCGCGGCCGCGCTGGTGATCATGTCCGACACCAAGGCCCGCGAGCTGGGCATCACCCCGCTCGCCCGGGTGGTCTCCACCGGCGTCAGCGCGCTCTCCCCCGAGATCATGGGCTACGGCCCGGTCGAGGCCTCCAAGCAGGCGCTCAAGCGGGCCGGCCTGACCATCGGTGACATCGACCTGGTCGAGATCAACGAGGCCTTCGCCGCCCAGGTGATCCCGTCCTACCGTGACCTCGGCGTCGACCTGGACCGGCTGAACGTCAACGGTGGCGCGATCGCGGTCGGCCACCCCTTCGGCATGACCGGCGCCCGGATCACCACCACGCTGATCAACTCCCTGCAGTGGCACGACAAGCAGTTCGGCCTGGAGACCATGTGCGTCGGCGGCGGCCAGGGCATGGCGATGGTGATCGAGCGCCTCAGCTGACCCTCCGGGCGCCCTCCGAAGGGTCTGGACCACCCATTTGGAGTGACGCAGCGTAATTGAGGGCCGGATCACACCGAGAGGTCGATCCGGCCCTCATTTCGTTCGTTTTCGACCCGGAAATCGACACTGCGGAGCGGATCAACTCCACTGCGTAGAACGGTGTTACCTAACAATTTGGGGACAAGAGCGAAAGTCCGGGATGAATTGGACATTCGCCCCTGCGGTAACAGCCCCGCATGCGGCAGTGTGGACACGTAACCCCGTTCCGCTCCTCGCTAGGAGTACGTTCCGTGAGCGCCGTCTACACCATCCTGCTGCTGATCCTGATCGCCGTGTCGACCGCCGTGCTGCTCCACCTCCGCGGGCTCTCCCGCCGGCTGGACGCACGGGCCGCGGCCCCGTCCGCGCCCGCACCCGTGGACGAGGCCGCGATACGCCGGGCCGTCACCGAGGCGCTCGCCGCCGACCGCGAGCGGGAGATCACGGAGGCCCGGGCGTTCTGGGCCGAGCAGGAGGCCCGCGCGGCCGAGGACGCGCCGCTGTTCGACTCCCCGTTCTCCGGCACCTTCTCCGGCACCGAGGAGTGGCCGCTCTTCTTCCCCCGCCCCACCGGCCCGCAGGACGCCGTCGACAACGCCGGGACGATGGACCCGGAGTTCGGCGAGGCGCTGCGCTCCGCGCTGGAGGACCTGATCAACGAGGGCGGCTCCGCCCCGGCCGAGCCCGGCGGCGAGGGCGGCGTGCCGCTGCGCCCCGGCCACCCGGCCGGCGAGACCAAGGACGCCCGGGCCCGCCGCGAGGCCGACCTGCTGGCCACCGGCCTGGAGGCCGGGCTGCTGGACGCCGACCAGGCCGTCGAGGAGGCCCCGGTCGCCGCGCCCGACCCGCGCCGCCACCCCTCGCACCCCGACTTCGTGCCCAGCCAGGCGCCGTCCCGGGAGTGGACGGACAGCCGGCTGGCCGCCCTCGCCGAGGAGGCCGTCGCCCTGGTCGACGTCCGCCCGGGCCCGCTGGGCACCCTGGACGTGTACGCCTTCGCCGACGGCACCACCCTCTGCGTGGCCCCGGGCGACCGGGAGGCCGCCTACCGGCTGATCGACGCGGTCCGCGCCGGTGAGCACGTCCGGCTGCTCGGCGGCTCGCGCTTCTCCGGCTCGTACTCGCTGACCTTCTCCACCGACGAGGAGGCCGTCTACGTGCTGGCCGACCGGGTGGTCGCCAGCATCTGACACCGGCTCACCAGCAGCAGCGCGCCGAAGGCCGGCCGGGTCACGGGGTTACCGACCCGGCCGGCCTTCGGCGTGTCCGGACTCCTCCGGGCCTCAGCCGCAGAGCGCCGCCGTCTCCCGCGCCGCCGCCACCGCCCGGGCCAGCACCGCGGCCGCCGCCGCCGGCCCCTCCGGCAGCCCCACCGGGGCGTCCTCCCGCAGCCCCGTGAGCGCGGCCGCCAGGTCGTGCCCGGCGACGGCCAGCTGGTCCCCCACCGCGAAGGCCCCGGCGTCCGGGAACTCCCGCCGCGGGCCGCCCTCCACCGCCGCCGTCAGCGCGACCAGCCGCCGGGCCAGCTCCAGCGCGGCCGCCGCCCGCGACCCGTACCCGGGCACGGCGCCCAGCAGCCTGCTCTGCGGCAGCGAGCGGAAACGATCCGCCAGGGACTCGACGGCTTCGACCAGGGGATCCACGTCCAGGGGCGCTACGTCGTGGGGCTCTACGTCATGCATGGCAGCGAGCCTAGGCGAAAAGCCGCCGGGCCCCGGAGCGAGTCGCTCCGGGGCCCGGCGGCAGTGGTTCACGAAGGAAGGGACCGTCAGTCGTCGCCGCGCAGGATCGCGATCAGCCGCAGCATCTCCATGTAGATCCAGACCAGCGACAGGGTCAGCCCGAAGGCGGCCCGCCAGGACTCCCGCTGCGGGGCGCCCTGGGCGATGGCCTCCTCGATCGCCGCGAAGTCCAGCGACAGGAAGAAGGCGCCCAGGCCGATGCCGACCAAGCCGACCACGATGCCCAGCGGGCCGGAGCGCAGGCCCATGTCGGCGCCGAAGGCCATCGCGATCATGTTGACCATCATCAGCAGCACGAAGCCCAGGGCGATCGCGATGCCGATCCGCTGGTACCGGGCGGTGACCCGGATCCGGCCGCTCTTGTAGGCGAACAGCATCGCCCCGAAGACCGCCGCCGTACCCAGCACCGCCTGGATCACGATGCCGTTCAGCATGGTGTTGAAGGCGTGCGAGACGGCGCCCATCGCGAAGCCCTGGAGGGCCGCGTAGGTCAGGATCAGCGGCGGGCTGACGCTGCGCTTGAACGAGACCACCAGGCCGACGACCATGGCCACCAGGCTGGCGGCGATCGCGAAGCCGAAGTTCTCGAACGGCAGCGCGAACCAGGCCACCGCGCCGGCGACGACCAGCGTCAGCAGCGTCATGGCGGTGCGGGCGACCACGTCGTCCAGCGTCATCCGCCCGGTGGCCGCCGGGCCCGCCGAGGGCCCGTTGTACAGCTCGTAGAGCTGCTCGTCGGTCATGGGCTGGCCCTGCGGCTGCTGCTGGGCGTAGGGCGTACCCGCGTAGGGGTTCTGGCCGTACTGGTTCTGGCCGTGCTGGGTCCCGGCCTGCGCGGTACCGAACCCCGCGTAGCCGGAGTCGCGGGTGAAGGACCCCTCCCGCGAGAAGACCGGGTTGCTGCTTCTCATTGCTCATTCCCTCCGTGGCGGCACTGCACCGCCCATGCACAAGGGTAATGGCTTGGCAAAAATTTCGGGATACGCCGCGAGGAGGATCCGGTGAACAACGACCGGCGGGGACGCCGTCGCGCCCCCGCCGGGTGATCGGTGCCCGGAGCCGGACTCGAACCGGCACGGCCTCGCGGCCAAGCAGTTTTAAGCTGCCCGTGTCTGCGTTCCACCATCCGGGCGTCTGTGGGACCCCCTGAGCCTAGTCTCCCGGATCACCCTTTCGCATGTTCCCAGCCCCGGAAGTTGTCATGTTTCCTTGCCATCTGACGAACTGTCCGGGATTCGGCCACGAAGGATATCCGTTCCGGCCACCCGTCCGCCTCAGGGTTCACGTCATACCGCAGGAGGAGGGGGTCGCCCGCCCCTACGCCCAGCGGTGGTAGGACCAACCGTCCGGCGGAGCGACGCAGAACCATGATCACGTCGCGGAGCATGGAGGTACAAGTCCGCGAGCACTAGGAGTCCCCGTGACCACGTCGACCGCAACCGCCGTCCGCACCGGCCTGGCGGCCGCCCGAGCCACCGGCCTGAACAAGGTCTACGGGGAGGGGGAGACCCGCGTCGTCGCCCTCGACAACGTCAGCGTCGTGTTCCCCCAGGGCGAGTTCACCGCCATCATGGGCCCCTCCGGCTCCGGCAAGTCCACCCTCATGCACTGCATGGCCGGCCTCGACACCGTCACCTCCGGCTCCTCCACCATCGGCGACACCGAGCTCGTCGGCCTCAAGGACAAGCAGCTCACCCAGTTGCGCCGGGACCACATCGGCTTCATCTTCCAGGCCTTCAACCTGCTCCCCACGCTGACGGCCCTGGAGAACATCACCCTCCCCATGGACATCGCCGGCCGCAAGGTCGACAAGCCCTGGCTCGACCGCGTCGTCGACACCGTCGGCCTCTCCGGCCGCCTCAGCCACCGCCCCTCCCAGCTCTCCGGCGGCCAGCAGCAGCGCGTCGCCTGCGCCCGCGCCCTGGCCGGCAAGCCCGACATCATCTTCGCCGACGAGCCCACCGGCAACCTCGACTCCCGCTCCGGCGCCGAGATCCTCTCCTTCCTGCGCAACTCCGTGCGCGAGCTCGGCCAGACCGTCGTCATGGTCACCCACGACCCGGTCGCCGCCTCCTACGCCGACCGCGTCGTCTTCCTCGCCGACGGCCGCATCGTCGACGAGCTCCACCAGCCCACCGCCGACACCGTCCTGGACCGCATGCGCCGCTTCGACGCCAAGGGCCGCACCAGCTAGTCCGGCGCAGCAGTCGCAGCCCGCTCACCGACCTTCCCAGGACACCCCATGTATCGCACCGCACTGCGCAACGTGCTGGCCCACAAGGGCCGGCTGCTGATGACGGCCCTGGCCGTCATGCTCGGCACCGCCTTCGTGGCCGGCACCATGGTCTTCTCCGACACCTTCGGCAAGGCCATGCGGGACAGCAACTCCAAGAGCTACTCGGACGTCTCGGTCCAGGTGGTGGACCGCGCGGCCGGCTCCAACGCCTCCGCCCGGCAGAAGAGCGAGGGCGGCTCCGCCACCCTCACCGACGCCACCGTCCAGCAGCTGGCCGCCCTGCCGGGCACCGCCGGCGCCCGCGGCGTGGTCAGCGGCTTCACCGGCGTGGCCGACAAGAAGGGCAACCTGATCGGCCAGGTCTGGGCCGCCAAGGGCGCCAACTTCGCACCCGGCCAGGACGGCAAGGACCCGCGCTACCCGATGGCCGAGGGCCAGGGCCCGAAGGCCGCCAAGGAGGTCGCGCTCGACCGCAAGACCGCCGACAAGGCGGGCTACAAGGTCGGCGACACCGTCCGGGTCGCCGCCAACGGACCGGTGATCGAGGCGAAGCTCACCGGGATCTTCACCACCGACGACCCGGTCGTGAACACCGGCGGCTCGCTCACCCTGTTCGACCGGGCCACCGCCCAGCAGACCCTGCTGGAGCCCGGCCGCTACAGCAGCGTCGTGCTCACCGCCAAGCCCGGCACCAGCCAGGACGTACTGCTCGCCCAGGCCCAGCCCGTGGTGCCCTCCGGCCACCAGTTCGACATCGAGACCGGCGCCAAGCTCAAGGCCGACGAGCAGGAGATGATCACCAGGAGCACCAGCAGCATGCGCACGATGCTCCTGGTCTTCGCCTTCATCTCGCTCTTCGTCGGCATCTTCATCATCGCCAACACCTTCACCATGCTGGTCGCCCAGCGCACCAAGGAGCTGGCCCTGATGCGGGCCATCGGTGCCAGCCGCAAGCAGGTCACCCGGTCCGTGCTGATCGAGGCGCTGCTGATCGGCACCGTCTCCGCGGTGGCCGGTCTGGCCGCCGGCATCGGGATCGGCGCCGGGATGCAGTCGCTGATCGGCGCGATGAACGAGAACATGCCGAACGGCTCGCTGGTGATCAAGCCGCTCACCGTCGTGGTGACGGTCGTGGTCGGCGTCCTGGTGACGGTCACGTCGGCCCTGCTGCCCGCCATGCGCGCCTCCCGGATCGCCCCGGTGGCCGCGATGAGCAGCGGCGACCAGCCGGTCTCCCAGAAGAGCCTGGTGGTCCGCAACACGATCGGCTCGGTGCTCGCCGGCGGCGGCCTCGCCCTGATCGGCTACGGCGCCTCCACCGGCAACGACAGCGGCCGGCTGCCGGTCGGCCTGGGCGCCTTCCTGGCCCTGATCGGCGTGTTCGTCCTGCTGCCGCTGCTCTCCCGTCCGGTGGTCGCGCTGGTCGGCCCGCTGCTGCGGCTCGGCGGCACCCCGGGCAGGCTCGCCCAGCGGAACGCGGTGCGCAACCCGCGCCGCACCGCGGCCACCGCCGCCGCGCTGACCATCGGTCTGACCCTGGTCACCGGGCTCACCGTGATCGGCGCCTCGGTCAACGACACCATCGACCGGGCCGTCACCGGCTCGATGAAGGCCGACTTCATCGTCGGGGCCGCCAACGGCATGAGCCTGTCCGCGCAGGTGCCCGCCCAGATCGCCAAGGCCCCCGGGGTGGCCGCCTCCTCGGCGATGACGACCGCGTACTGGGAGCTCGACGGCACCAGCAGGACGGTCAACGGCCTGGACGCCGCCGTCCTGGACCAGCTCGCCGACGTCGAGCTGACCAGCGGCTCCACCGCCGGCTTCGGCCAGGGCCAGCTGCTGCTCGACGAGGACGCCGCCAAGAAGCTGAACGTCACCACCGGCTCGGTGCTGACCGTGGCCTACCCGGACGAGTCCACCGGCAAGGTCACCGTCGGCGGCGTGTACAAGACCGGCGGCATGCTCGGCCCGGTCATGCTGGCCAACAGCGAGATCGCCAAGCACGAGCCGAAGCCGTACATCTCCGACGTCCTGGTCAAGGGCAAGGACGGCGCCACCGACGGCCTCAAGCAGGCCCTCAAGGACGCCACCGGCGCCAACCCGGTGATCGAGGTGAAGTCCAAGCAGGACGTCCGGGACGAGTTCAGCCAGACCATCACCTTCGCGCTGAACCTGATGTACGGCCTGCTGGGGATGGCGGTCCTGATCGCGATCCTGGGCGTGGTCAACACGCTGGCGATGTCGGTCTTCGAGCGCAAGCGCGAGATCGGGATGCTGCGGGCGATCGGCCTGGACCGCGGCGGCATCAAGCGGATGGTCCGTCTGGAGTCCGTGGTGATCTCGCTGTTCGGCGCCGGCATCGGCCTGCTGCTCGGCTGCTTCATCGCCTGGGCGATCAACGGCACCCTGAAGTCCAGCCTCTCCGGCCTGACCACGGTCCTGCCGTTCGGCCAGCTGGCGCTGTTCCTGGCGCTGGCCGGGGTGGTCGGCCTGGTGGCCGCGATCTGGCCGGCCCGCCGGGCGTCCAAGCTGGACATCCTGGAGAGCATCAAGACCGACTGACCGGTCCCGCAACGAGAGAGGTCCCCTGCCGGAGGGTTCGGCAGGGGACCTTCTACTTCTGTACTCCGCCCGGTCGCACGGCCGGCTGAGCACCACGGAGGTCGTGGTCCGGCAACGCTGCCGGGCGGAGAGCCTCCG
Organism: Kitasatospora sp. NPDC058184; assembly: GCF_042883725.1. Taxonomy (NCBI): domain Bacteria; kingdom Bacillati; phylum Actinomycetota; class Actinomycetes; order Kitasatosporales; family Streptomycetaceae; genus Kitasatospora; species Kitasatospora sp. NPDC058184. The sequence goes on along the minus strand of NZ_JBHVVE010000004.1, from coordinate 10,264 downwards.
ACTCATACCCCGGTGCTCCCACACCGGGGTCTCAGTCGCTTACTTGCTGGCGAGTTCCTTGTCGGCGGCCGGCTTGGCGGCCTCGACGGGCTTGGTGGGCGGAGTGACCTCCTGGATGGGAAGCTGCGGCTTCTCCATCTGGGCGAGGCCGACCATCTCGCGCTTGAGGAACATCGCGAGGGTCCAGTCGGTGAAGACGCGGACCTTGCGGTTGAAGGTCGGCACCATCGCACCGTGGTACAGGCGGTGGAACCACCAGGCCGGACGGCCCTTCAGCTTGTACTTGCCGAAGAGGATCGCCACGCCCTTGTGCAGGCCGAGACCGGCGACCGCACCCAGGTTCTTGTGCTTGTACTCCTTCTGCGGGAAGCCGCGCATGCCGGAGATCACGTTGTCGCCGAGGACGACGGCCTGACGGCTGGCGTGCTGGGCGTTCGGCGGGCACCAGGCGCCCTCGCCCGCGGCGAGGTCCGGCACCTGGGCGTTGTCGCCGGCGGACCAGACGTAGTCGAAGCCCTGGACCTGGAGGGTCGGCGCGGTGTCGACGTGGCCGCGCGGGCCCAGCGGCAGGCCGAAGTTGGCCAGCACCGGGTTCGGCTTCACGCCGGCCGTCCACACGATGGTGGAGGCGTCCATCTCCATGCCGTTCTTCAGCATGACGTGGCCGTCGACGCAGGAGTCCATCGAGGTCTCGATGTAGACCTCGATGTTGCGCTCCTCGAGCTTCTCCTTGGTCCACAGACCGAGGTCCGGGCCCATCTCGGGGAGGATGCGGTTGGCCGCCTCGACCACCACGAAGCGCATGTCCTCGCGGCTGACGGTCTTGTACAGCTTGGCCGCGTCGCGGGCCATGTCCTCGACCTCGGCGACGGTCTCGATGCCGGCGAAGCCGCCACCGATCACCACGAAGGTCAGCGCCTTGCGGCGGATGTCCTCGTCCGTGGTGGACTCGGCCTTGTCGAGCTGGGCCATGACGTGGTTGCGGAGGCCGATGGCCTCCTCGACCGTCTTCATGCCGAGGCCGTTCTCCGCCAGACCCGGGATCGGGAAGGTGCGGGAGACCGAGCCGGTCGCGACGACCAGGTACTCGAAGGGCAGCTCGTAGCTGTCACCGGCCGCGGGCTGGATGGTGGCAACCTTGCGGGCGTGGTCGATGCCGGTGACGGACCCGGTCAGCACCTCCGCCTTCTTCAGGGTGCTGCGCAGCGGCGCGATGAGGTTGCGAGGCGCGACACTGCCGCCGGCCGCCTCGGGGAGGAAGGGCAGGTACGTCATGTACGACCGCGGGTCGACGACCGTGACGGTCGCTTCGCCGTAACGCATCTTCTTGAGGATGCGCATCGCGGCATACAGGCCGACGTAACCACCGCCGACAATGAGGATGCGAGGACGCTCCGTGGTGCTCATATCCGAAAGTATCCAGCACCGTCCGGAGCAGCCTTCGTGAGCCCGGTCACAAGTTGACGGACCCCCCGTGCTACACTGCGCGGCCGCAAAACCGGGCCCGGCGCGGTGGCCCCCACCCCTGGGCGGCCCCGCGCGAACGCACGGCGGAGCACCACCGGCCTGAGCAGCAACGATCCGCACAACGCCCGGGTTCCCGCACGTGATTTCGATTTTCAAACCTCAAACGAGGCCTGACCTGCGATCCCATGGGCCACCCGGCCGACGGGCCTTCGGTCCCACATTTCGGACGTAGTGGGCGGGCCGGTGCGGCGAATGGCCGGATCCCCATGTGAAGAAATTCACGAACTTTCCCACCCGCGCTCGGGCGCGCCCCGGCCCCGGCCCCCCGAAAGGGGTGCCGGGGCCGGTCGGGTAAGCCCCGCACGGGGTCAGGAGGCGATACCGAAGGCGATTCCGTCCAGGATGTCGTGCTCGCTCACGACCACCTCGGCGGCGCCGGTGCGCTCCATGATCTCCAGCAGTTCCAGCGCCCCGGCCGCGATCACGTCCACCCGGCCCGGGTGCATCGACGGGATGGCCGCGCGCTCGGCGTGGGTGGCGGCCAGCAGCTCCCGGGCGATCCCGGCGACCCGCTCCCGGCTGATCCGCGAGTGGTGGATCGCCGCCGAGTCGTAGCCGGGCAGGCCCTGGGCGATCGCCGACACCGTGGTGACCGTCCCGGCCAGGCCCACCAGGGTGGCCGCGCCGGTCAGCGGGACGACCTCCTCGGCCCGGTCCAGCTCGGCCCGCACGTGCGCCCGGGCGGCCTCGACCTGCGCCTCGGAGGGCAGCTCGGCGTCGCCGAAGTACCGCTCGGTGAGCCGCACGCAGCCGATGTCCACCGAGCGCGCCGCCTGCACGTCGTCCGTGCCGAGCACGAACTCGGTGGAGCCGCCGCCGAGGTCGAACACCAGGTACGGGCCGGGGAACTGACCGCCGGTCAGCTCCTTGGTGGCGCCCACGAAGGACAGCCGCGCCTCCTCCTCGCCGCTCACCACCTCGGGCTCGACGCCCAGGATGTCGCGCACGCCCTTGACGTACTCGTCGCTGTTCTCGGCGTCCCGGGAGGCGCTGGTGGCGACGAAGCGGACCCGCTCGGGGCCGACCCCGAAGCCGGAGATGACCTCCTGGTACTCCCGGCAGGCCGCGAAGGTGCGGGCCAGCGCGTCCGGGTGCAGCCGGCCGGTCCGGTCCACGCCCTGGCCCAGCCGGTTGACGATCATCCGGCGGTCCAGGTCGGTGATCTCCCCGGTCTCCGGGTCGAGGTCGGCGACCAGCAGGCGGATCGAGTTGGTGCCGCAGTCGATCGCGGCCACCCGGGTCGCGCTCACTCGGACTCCCGCTCCGCCGCGGCGTCCTCGGCGGCCCGCTTCTTCGCGGCGCGCTCGGCGGCCTTCTGCTGCTTGGCGGCGATCACGGCCTCGTGGTCCTGCTCCTTGGCGCGGTTGCGGGCGACCCGCTCACCGGCCGCCTCGACCTCGGCCGGGGAGACGCACGGGCCCTTGGCCCACCAGTCCTCCAGCATGCCGATCGCCTCGTCGCCGAGCGGGTTGACGCCCTCGCCGGCCGCCAGCGAGTGGCCGACCAGCACGTGCAGGCACTTCACCCGGTCCGGCATGCCGCCGGCGCTCGGGAAGCCCTCCAGCACCTCGATCGCGTCGCGCCGGGCGATGTAGTCCTCGTGCGCCTTCTGGTAGGCGGCGGCCAGCTCCGGGTCCTCGGCGAGCCGGGCGCTCTGGTCCTTCATCACGCCCTCCGCCTCCAGGGTGCCGATCAGCGAGGCGGCCTTGGGGCAGGTCAGGTAGTAGAGCGTGGGGAACGGCGTGCCGTCCGGCAGCCGGGGAGCCGTCTCCACGACGTCCGGGTTGCCGCAGGGGCAGCGGTGCGCCACGCCGCGCAGGCCGCGCGGCACCCGGCCGAGCTGGGCGGCGATGGCCGCGACGTCGGCGTCGGAGACGGTGGGGTGGTTCTCAGTGGTCATGGGGGGAGGTGTCTCCAACGGGGGACGGTGGGAGGGGAAGGGGGGTGGCGGGGGCCGCCGCGGCGGTGTCGGCGGCGTCCACCGAGTCCCAGATGCTGGCGTACCAGGGCTTGGCGGCCTTCGCCTGGCCGGCGGCGCCGCCGGGCGCCGCGTTCGGCCCGGAGGCGGCCCCGCCCGCGGACGAGGAGGTCCTGGCGGAGGCCTGGCCGGCCGGGTCCACCGCGATGTACGGGGTCTCCCCCGGCACCGCGTAGTGCAGCCGGGCGCGGGCCTGCGCCTTGACGTACTCCGGGTCCTGCCAGCGGGCCTTCTCCCGGCGCAGCTGCTCGACCTGCTGGCGCGCGTGGTCGGCCTTCGCCCGCTGGGCGGAGATCTCGGCGCGCTGGGAGATGAACTGCCGCGTCGGGTAGGCGAGGATCGCCACCAGCGAGCAGAGCACCAGGACGAGGACGGTCGCCCGGCTCGTGAACCGGGGCCGGGCCGCCAAGCCCGGGATCCTCCAGCCAGCCATCTCCCGTATCCCCTCCTGGTCGCGACGGTGCCCCGCCGTCCACCCTACGGGGTGAACGGCGGGGCACCGGTCAGGCGTGCGCTACCGGGAGCGCTCAGCCCTCGTGGCGGAAGCGCGGGAAGGCGCCGCGGCCGGCGTACTCGGCGGCGTCGTCGAGGATCTCCTCGATGCGCAGCAGCTGGTTGTACTTGGCGACGCGCTCGGAGCGGGCCGGGGCACCGGTCTTGATCTGGCCGCAGTTGGTGGCGACGGCCAGGTCGGCGATGGTGACGTCCTCGGTCTCGCCGGAGCGGTGCGACATCATGCAGCGGTAGCCGTTGCGCTGGGCCAGCTCGACGGCGTCCAGGGTCTCGGTCAGCGAACCGATCTGGTTCACCTTCACCAGCAGCGCGTTGGCGGTGCCGGTCTCGATGCCGCGGGCCAGACGGGCCGGGTTGGTGACGAACAGGTCGTCGCCGACCAGCTGGACCTTGTCGCCCAGCTTGTCGGTCATGGCCTTCCAGCCGGCCCAGTCCGACTCGTCCAGCGGGTCCTCGATGGAGACCAGCGGGTAGGCGGCGACCAGCTCGGCGTAGTACTCGATGAGCTCGGCGGCGGTGAGGTCCTTGCCCTCGAACCGGTAGGCGCCGTCCTCGTAGAACTCGGAGGAGGCGACGTCCAGGGCCAGCGCGACGTCACGGCCGGGCACGTAGCCGGCCTTCTCGATGGCCTCGACGATGAGGTCCAGGGCCTCGCGGTTGGAGTCCAGGTTCGGGGCGAAGCCGCCCTCGTCGCCCAGACCGGTGGACAGGCCGCGCTCCTTCAGCACGCCCTTGAGCGTGTGGTAGACCTCGACGCCCCAGCGGACGGCCTCGGAGAAGGACTCCGCGCCGATCGGGGCGATCATGAACTCCTGGATGTCGACGTTGGAGTCCGCGTGCGACCCGCCGTTGAGGATGTTCATCATCGGGACCGGCAGGACGTGCGCGTTCGGGCCGCCCAGGTAGCGGAACAGCGGCAGGTCGCTGGCCTCGGAGGCGGCGTGCGCGACGGCCAGCGAGACGCCCAGGATGGCGTTGGCGCCGAGCGAGGACTTGTCCGGGGTGGCGTCCAGGTCCAGCATGGCCTGGTCGATCAGGCGCTGCTCGGTGGCGTCGTAGCCGACCAGCTCCGGGCCGATCTGCTCGATGACGGCCAGGACGGCCTTCTCGACGCCCTTGCCGAAGTAGCGGTTCTTGTCGCCGTCGCGCAGCTCCAGCGCCTCGAAGGCACCGGTGGAGGCACCCGACGGGACAGCGGCACGACCCGTGCTGCCGTCGTCGAGGCCGACCTCGACCTCGACCGTGGGGTTGCCGCGGGAGTCGAGGATCTCACGGGCTACGACGACATCGATGGACGGCACGAGGCATCTCCTTGCGAGAGCAGGGTCCGGTCTGACGGTGGTGCTGCCAGCAGGACGATTGCGGAGTCGTTACGACCAGAGCCTAACCGCCCGGGCTGCCGTGGCCGCGTCGGCCTCGGTCCCGTCTCACCGTGTGGCCCTGCTACCCACCGGTAGTTCACCTGCTTGTCCCAGCTTGTCCCACCGGAGCGGGCGAATGCGGACGAAGGGGACCGGTAGGACCGGCCCCCTTCGGACGGCGGGGTGGAGCGGCGTCGACGCCGAGCGCTCCGGCGCGGCGGCGGGCGCCCCGGCGGGCACCCCGGTCTCGGGGTGCTGCCGGCCGCGGGCGGTCCCGGCGTCGGGCGGGGCGGCTCAGCCGAGGTGCAGCACCTGGCCGGGCATGATCAGGTTCGGGTCGCCGCCGACGGTGGAGTGGTTCTGCTCGTACAGCGCGCTCCAGCCGCCGGACACGCCCTGGGCGGCGGCGATGGTCGACAGGGTGTCACCGGCACGGACGGTGTAGTCGTGGCCGGCGGCCTGCGGGGCCTGCTGCGCGGCGCGCGGGGCGTACTGCGGCTGGGCGGCGGCCTGGCCGGCGTACTGCTGGTAGACGCTCTGGTGGCTGGTCCAGTACCAGCCGCCGTTGTTCTGGTACCAGTACACCTTGGCGTCGGCGTCCCAGCCGGCCTTGCCGGAGAAGCCCGGGGTCTGCGGCTGCGCCTGCTGCTGCGGGGCGACCTGCTGGACCGGCTGCGCGGCGGGCTTCTGGGCCGGCTTCTGGGCGGCGGGCTTCTGCGCGACCGGCTTCTCGGCGGGCTTGGCGGCGGGCTTCGGGGCCTGCTGCTTGGGGGCGGACTGCGGCTTGGCGTCCGAGGAGGTGTCGACCGAGGCCGGGGCACCGCCCTTGGTCAGACCGGCCTTCTGGGAGCAGACCGGCCAGGCGCCCGGACCCTGCGAGGCCAGCACCTTCTCGGCGACCGAGATCTGCTGGGCCTTGCTGGCCTGGTTGGCCTGCGCCGCGTAGGCGGTGCCGCCGTACGCCTTCCAGGTGCTGGACGTGAACTGGAGGCCGCCGTAGAAGCCGTTGCCGGTGTTGATGCTCCAGTTGCCGCCGCTCTCGCACTGGGCGACGGAGTCCCAGGTGGAGGCCGGGGCGGCGGAGGCGCCGGTGGCGGTGAGGAGCGGCATCGCGAGTCCGACGCCGGCCACACCGGCGACGGCGATGGCCTTCTCGGCCTGGGTGCGACGACGGTGACGGCCAGTTCCAACGAACAGCATGAAGAGGTCCCTCTCCGTACGCCTGCGAGGTGAGCTGTCGGGTTCGGACCGGGAGGTGGCCCGGCCGCCGTACGCGGAAACGATTCCGCTCGGGCGGCTTCACCCCAAGCCGTGGGGAGACGGCAACAAACCTGGTTCCCCCGCCCCTGCCCAGGGTTCTGGTCGGTTTCCCGTGACGCGGCGGGCAGGATTCGGCGTTCCGCGTACGAGGTCCGCAGCTGCGAACTCCAGGGAGAGTAGACAGATCATCAGACCAATCACAAGCTCATATCACCGATATCACACAACAATTACGGCCCGTGTCCGATCGCCTACCAACAGCGGCGTTATGTCCGGATTGATGGGTGTTCACACCCCCGTCGGCGGGCGATCGGCGACGTCCCGTCAGCGCGATCTCAGCAGGTCGGAGGCGTCGAAGAGGCATCCGGAACGGGGTGCGGAGGGGCGTGCGGGGAACGGCTCTCCGGACTGAATTCCACCGGGAGTTCGCGCAGGCCACGCATGATCAGACCACCCCGCCAGCGCAGATTCTCCGGGCTTTCCGCGAGCCGCAGATCGGGCAGCCGGGAAAGCAGCGTGGCCAGCGCGGCACGCCCTTCGAGCCGCGCCAGCGGAGCGCCGATGCAGTAGTGGATGCCGTGCCCGAAGCCCAGGTGGGGGTTGTCCTTCCGGGCCAGGTCCAGGGTGTTCTCCGCCGCGAACCGGGCCGGGTCGCGGTCCGCCGCGGCCAGCACCACCAGCACCGGGTCGCCGACCGGGATGTCCACCCCGCCGATGGTCAGCGGACGGGTCGCGAACCGCCAGGTCGCCAGCTCCACCGGCCCGTCGTAGCGCAGGAGTTCCTCGATCCCGGTCTCCAGCAGCGCGCTCTCCCCGCGCACCACCGACTCCTGCAGCAGCCGGCGCTGCTCCGGATTGCGCAGCAGCGCGTAGGTGCCGTTGCCGATCAGGTTCACGGTGGTCTCGAAACCCGCGAACAGGAGGATGAAGGCCATCGCCGCGGCCTCGTTCTCGGTCAGGTGCTCACCGTGGTCGCCGGCCCGGATCAGGCCCGAGATCAGGTCGTCCCCGAGGTCCGCCCGCTTGCGGTGGATCAGCTCCAGCAGGTACGCCCGCATCCGCTTCACCGCCCGCCCCACGCCGCCGCGTTGGCCCCCGCCGTGGCGGATCATCATCCCTGCCCAGTCGCGGAAGTCGTCCTGGTCCTCGGCCGGCACCCCGAGCATGTCGCAGATCGCGTAGATGGGGAGCGGGAAGGCGAACTCGTGGATCAGGTCCGCCGAACCGCGCTGCGCGAAGCCGTCGATCAGCCGGTCGGTGAGCTGCTGCACCCGCGGCTCGAACTCGGCCACCCGGCGCGGGGTGAACGCCTTCGACACCAGCCGGCGCAACCGGGTGTGGTCCGGCGGGTCGATGTTCAGCAGGTGGGTCATCAGGTCCGCCTGCCGCTCGCCCGGGATGCCCACCCGGCCGGTGCGGTGCGCCTGCCCGCTGTGGTGCGCCGGGTTCTTCGACAGCCGGCTGTCCGCGAGCGCCTGCCGGGCGTCCGCGTACCTGGTCACCAGCCAGGCCTCCACCCCGCTCGGCAGGGTGGTGCGGTGCACCGGGGAGTGCTCGCGCAACCAGGCGTAGGCGGGGTACGGGTCGGCGGCGAACTCCCAGGTGAACAGCTGCGGGGCGGGGGCGTCGGACGACGGGGCGGCGGGCCGGGCGGGGACGGGCTGAGCTGGCATGGACCGACCGTATCCGGTGCGACGGGCCCGCCCTCCCTCCGGCGGGGCGCCGCTTCCCCGCCACTCCTCCGCCGCGCTTCCGCGACCGGACGCGTCGGGCGCGCCAACACTCCATGGCCGGTCCGTGGCCGGTCCGTGGACAGCTCTTGGCCGACTCTTGGCCGCGGGGCGGGCGTGAGCCTGGTCACCTGAGGGGTAATCCCTGTTGCGGAGGGTCAGGACGTGCCTACGATCCTCCGCAGTACGCGTGGGCGCCGGTGCGGTGTCGCCCACAGGGAGGAGCAGACCATGCGGGTCAGCGGGTCAGTCGTCGTCATCGCGGTCCTCGACGGCGGGTCGGGCGCGGGCCTCGCCCGCCGGTTCGCCGCCGCCGGCACCGCCGGAATGCTCATCGCCGACCAGTACGCCGGCATCGCCGAGGACCTCGCCGCCGAACTCGACCGGCCGGGCTGCCCCGTCGTCGGCGTCTGCGGCGACATCCGCCGCCCCAGCGACGTCGCCGCCCTCGTGGACACCGCCGAGAAGCACCTCGGGCCGATCGACCTGTTCGCCGTGGCCGGCCCCGACGGCGAGCGGATCATCTCGCTGGCGGACCTGCCCGACCACCTCGACCTGGAGCGGCTCGCCGAACTCGTCCTCCTCGTCGGCGAGGCCATCGGCGAACTCGTCCCGCCGCAGCGGCGCCCCGAGCGCACCGCCACGGCGGCCTGAGCGCCTACTCCCCGACCGGACCGAGGCCCTCGGCCGCGCGCACCGCGTCCCGGTAACCGCGCGCGGCCGACCGCAGCGCGGCGTCCACGTCCACCCCCGCGTCGTGCGCCCGCTGCACCACCGCGAGCAGCAGCCGGCCCGCCGAATCGGCCGTCAGCTCGGCCGGCAGCCCGTACGCCTCGTCCGGCACCCCCGTGAAACCCGCCCGGCGCACCCGCGACACCAGCTTCGCCGCGTACGCCAGCGAGGGCAGCCCGGCCGGCACGCCGTCCAGCACCGACTCGCGGTCCGCCTTCTCGGCCGCCTTCAGCTGCTCCCAGTTCGCCTCCGCCTCGGTGGCGCCCTCGACCTCGACGTTCCCGAACACGTGCGGGTGCCGGTACATCAGCTTCTCGACGATGTCCCCGGCCACGTCGTCGACGGTGAACGGCTCCGTCGGGTGGTCCTCGGCGATCCGGGAGTGGAAGAACACCTGGAACAGGACGTCGCCCAGCTCCTCGCGCAGCGTCTCCCGGTCCCCCGCCTCGATCGCCTCGACCAGCTCGTACGCCTCCTCGACCAGGTACTTCACCAGACTCTCGTGCGTCTGCTCGGCGTCCCAGGGGCAACCGCCCGGGGAGCGCAGCCGGTCCATCACCGTCACCAGGTCCAGCAGCCGCGACCCCGGCAGGTCGTACGAGCCGGGCAGCACCTCGATCTCCGGCACCTCGCCGGCGTGCTCCACCGCCAGCCGCGCCAGCGCGTCGGTCAGCCCCGGGTCCCCGTCCGGGCTGCCCAGCCACACCGTCGGCCCGGCCCCCGCGGGCTGCCCCGTCAGCAGCCGCGCCAACGCGGGCGCCGACCCGGCCGGCACCGCCTCCACGACCACCCCGGCCTGCCGCACCGCCGCCACCTGCGGATGCCCCTCGTCCCCCACCAGCACCCGCCCCGCCGACCGCAACGCCTCCCACGCCGGCCACGCCAGCAGGCCGGGAGCCACCCGGTGGGTGGTGGTCAGCAGGATCAACTTCGCGCCCGGAGTCTCCGTCGGCACAGCATTCGTCGTCACCCCCCGAACCTACCCCCGCACCCCCGCCCCGGGCCGGGCCGGGAAGCCACCACCCCGCTGTCCCCACCCCGCCCGCACGGGCACAGGAAGTCGACCCGGCGACTCTGCTGGCGAAGTCGGTTGGGTTGGGCGTGGGACAGTAAGTGTCTGCCGGTCGGGGCGGGTTGACTGTCTGTGGGGGTGGGTCGTGTTG
>NZ_JBHVVE010000003.1:465200-509974 GCF_042883725.1 Kitasatospora sp. NPDC058184 | reverse complement strand
GCCCTAAAGGGCCTTATCCCCGGCCTGGCGGCCGGGGCGCCGCTGACGCGGCGTCAGCCGGGGGGGTGCCGGCTGCGCCGTCACCGTGGGTGGTGTGGCCTCGGCTGCGCCTCGGCGGGTGGGTGCGGGGTTGGGGGTATTCGCCTGCGGCGAATCCGTGGGGTTGTGCGGGTGGTTGATGGTGGGCGTCTGGCGTCGCTGCGCTCCGCCTTGTCGTGGCATTGTCCCGGGCCTGCGGCCCGTCAATCGGTCGACTTTCCGGTCTTGTTGGGGCGGTGTTTTCACGGCCCTGCGGGCCGGTTTGCTGGCGGGGTTTCCCGGGCTGCGCCCGGGGGTGGGCGTTGACGATGTGACGCGGAATTCGGGTAGCGGCCCATCCCTCCGGTCGGACGGGGGTGCCGGCCGGGGCCTGCGGCCCTCGGCGTTGACGATGTGTCGCGGACTTCGGGTATCAGTCACAACCCCGCCCCCCGTGGGGCCTCCCCCGGTCCCGGCCGATGGCCGGTCCGCCGTGCGGTTGCTGGGCTGACGGCCCATCCTCCGCCCCCCGGAGCGGGGCCTGCGGCCCTCGGAGGGCGCCTTCGGGTCTCCGGTCCGGCCCGGGCCTCCCCCGACCCCGGTGGCGGGCCCTCACCGGCGCCCCGCACAGCGGCCCCTGACGGGCCCCCAACCACAGACTCCCGACCGGAATCCGAAGCGAATCCGGGAGCGTTTCCCCCGCTTCCGCACACCTCTATCCCACCGGTTCCCTGGCGGGTGCCGTAGGAGAACAGGCAGCCTTGCGGCGACCGTCCATTCCGGCCCTATCCGGCCGCACTTCCGGCGGGAATGCGAGTTCCCTTCAGCTCCCTTTCTGGGGGCAATCCGAAACCCTTTCGGGGCGCAGCGGCGGGGAATCGAATTCAGGTACGCCGGAAAGGGGCCTACGGCCCTCCACGCCGACACCGCGACCGCCCTTCCTGACCGCCCAGGAAATCCCGCCCAGCGCCAACCGGGCAATTCCTGGAACGGCGACACCAAACCGAACACCGAACCAGGACGACAGCCAGGACGGCCACCAGGGCGGGCGCAGCGGGGACGCAGCACCGGGCAGCCAGGACGGGCACGGGCCAGCGACCGGACGGCCGGGACGGGCGCAGCGGGACGGCCGGGCGGCGGCGGGCCGCCGAGGCCGGCGGGCAGGACGGCCACGTCGAGCGGCAGCGGGACGGCCTGACGGCCGACCAGGACGACGGCGGCCAGGGCCGGGGCCCAACGGCGGGACGGCGGGGCGCGGCACCGGGCCGGGCAGGCAGGCGACGCGGGCAGGACGGCGAGGCGGGCGGGAACCGCCGAGGCCGGCCGACGGGCGCGGCCCGGTGCAACACGAGCCGCAACACGCCCACCCACCCCCGCCCCCTGGCCACATAACACCAGCTCAGACCCGCAACACGGCCCCGCGTCGCACCCCACCGCAACACCGCGTTGCACCCCACGTTGCGCCCCCGCGTTGCACCCCGCGTCGGCCACCCGGCCGCCGAGCACCACCACCAGGACCAAACCGCCCGGGAAGGCCGGCCCTCCCCGCGGCCACCACCCCGACCCCACCCCGCCGCCCCGGACAGCAACCAGGACGGCGGCCCGGACCACCCGCACCCGGCGGCCGTCGACACCGGCTACAGGCCACCACCCGAACCTCCCCCGCGGCCCCCGCCCGGCACCCTTGTCGCGCCCACCTGTCGCGCCCCCACCACACACAGGGGAACAGGGGTATCCGCCCACGTCACACCACACGACACCACCCCGGCGCGACAGACAACGCGACAGCACCGGGACGGCCACCCGGGGAGGCCGCCGAGGCCTCCCCGGGAGACGGGACGGCGGCGAGCTGTCGTTATGGCGCCACCCTGGCCGGGGCCGGCTGTGGACAGCGGCACCGACCACGAAGAGGCGCGCCCCGGCCGGTGGCCTCCGGCCGGGGCGCGCGCAACGGAACGGACAGCGGGCCCGGGGGCCCGTACGGTCGGTCAGAACTGGCCGCGGCGCACCCTCGGACGGGTGGGCGGGGCCTGCGCGGTGCCGTGCAGGGCGCGGGCGCCGGCGCGGGTGCGCTCCAGCCAGTCCATGACCTGGCGCAGTGTGGCGGCGTCGAGCCGTCGGGTGAGTTCGCGGACGGCCTGGTGGTCGTCGTCGGTCAGGTGGAGGCCGGCGCGTTCCAGGGCGGTGTAGAGGGGCTGGGCGGCGGCGCCGGCGAGGGAGCGGTGGGCGGCGTCGGCGCTCTGGCGGGCCTGGAAGGCGGCTTCGGCGGCGCAGTCGGCGACATCGCGCCGGTGGCGCTCACGGCGCAGCGCGTGTTGGAGGGCGGTGTCGTGGTCGGAGTCATAGCGCTACCGCCTTGTCGTAACCCTTGAAGAGCATCCCGACCTCGATGCGGTCCACAGACGGCTGCGGTGTGGCGGTGTCGGCCGCAGCCACCGGCGCGGTCGCGGCCAGAGCCAACGCGGCGAGCGCCGTGGCAGCCGCTGCCGTCGCGAGCTTGCGAAGCATGATGGTGTCCCCTCCCATGGCGGCCCCAGCGGCCCGGACGGTCGAGCTCGTAGCCGAAGTCCTCGGCGCAAGAGGGTTCGGCGGCGTCTGAATTTGGTGGCCTTCTGGCGGCTGCAGGGGGTTGACTGGGCTCACGGTGCCACGTCAGCCGGGGGAGGAAATCCGTGGAGGATCCGGGGTTCAGGGTGGTCCTGACAGGGGCGGCCTACAGCGGGCCGGGAGCGCTGAGGGCGATCCGCATGGTCACCGGCCTGAGCCTGTGGCAGAGCCGGAAGCTCCTGGACAGTGCACCCGTCACCGCCCAGGCCGACCTCCCGTTCGAGGTGGCCATGGCCGCTCTCAGGAGGCTGCAGGAGAACGGTGTACAGGCCGCCCTGCGCTGCGACTACTGCGAACGTCTGCTGCCCACCGACGGCACACCCGTCGACCCAGGCCCGTGCGAGTCCCTGTACTGGCCCACCGCCCACTGCCAGGCCAACTCCGAAACCGTCTGCGACCTCGACCGCTGTCCTTCCCATGACCCCGACTGGCTCCGCCCGTAGACACCTCCGGCTGCGGGGTGCGCGGCAGGCGTTGCTGGGGACTGTTGCCCGGCCTCACCATGGAGGCCCTGCACCCTGGTGAGGCCGGGTCAGCGGGCGGGAGCCGGGCGGGTGGTTTGGTGGGCGCGCAGGATGGCGTCCAGCGCCAGGTCGGAGCTGGGGTGGGTCTTGGGGCGGGAGAAGTGGTCGACGAGGAGCCTGGCGGTGCCGCGCGGCTGGTGGAGGAGGGCGGTCCAGCCGGCCTGGCCCCACGGTCCGTCGGGCAGGGGCGCGGTCCAGCCGACCGGCTCGCTGTCGAGGCGCAGCTGGAGGACGCCCTGGGCGGCGGGGTCGAGCCAGGAGCCGAGTTCCCAGCCGGGGCTGAAGGTAGGCTCCAGGTCGTCGAGGAGGTCGGGGAAGTCGAAGCGGTGCTCGGGGTCGGTGCAGGCCTCCCGCCGGGCCTGCTCGGCCGCCTTGGTCGCCGACCTCTGGGCCGGCACCGGGCCGGCGTCCGGCTCAGGAGTGGAGGCGGGGGCGGGCGGCTGCTCGGCCGGGACGGGAGCGTCGTCCGGGTCCTCGTCGTGGTCCCAGCGGTCGATCCGCTCGCGCGAGCGGGCCATGAGGCGCTCGTGCTCGTTCAGGTGCGGCCAGCGGGCCTTGTCCCGGACGTCCTGCGCGGCCATGTAGGCGCGGGTGCCGTAGACGGGCAGGACCTTGGCCAGCTCCGCGAACGCGGCGGCCGGATGGGTCGTCGCGAACGACATCCTGCACCTGGTCGACCCCGCCGCAGGCACCACGTCCCACCACGACGAGCGGTCCCGATGACGCTCGCCGCCGTCCCCGACCCCTCGCCCGCGGACCCCGCCCAGCGCCTGGCCGACCTCCTCGACGCGACCTCACTCCAGGCCCGCACCCACGCATGGGACACGGGCCTGGTACTGCCGGTGCGGGAGGTCGTCGAGATCAAGGGCAGGATGGCGGAGCTCACCGACCTGACCGGCGGCGCCGACCGAATGCTCGCCGAGGCCGTACGGATGCTGCGCCAGGCCGGGCACAAGAAGCAGGCCGACCTGGTCGAGCGGGAGCTCCTCGGCCGGGGCGCCGTCCCGGGCATCGAACGCCGTAACGGTGGCTTCGCGGAGGGCGGGGAGCTCGTCGTCGGTCATCGCGGCAAAGCTCTCGGGGAGCTCGAACGGGCCTATGGGCCATGTCTCCAGGTCATGCGTGGAATGGTGGCCCGGCCCAGAACCAGCGGCGCTCCCGACCAGGCCAGGTCGGGAGCGCCGCATGCCGTGCGTGGTCCGCTGGCCTGGTAGTCCCAGCGGGGATGATCAGAAGTAGAACCAGCCCTGCCACTCCAGTTCGTTACACGGGAACGCGCGGAGACCACCATCGATGCTGTCGTCAAGGCAGCGACCTGTGGCAGAGTTACTGATCCTCGTGTTTCCATCTGCCACCATGTATCGGTGCCAGTACTGGAAATTCGAGCCATTGCACGGGATCGCACGCAGACCATAGGCGAGGCTGTCGTCGAGACAGTTACTTGTGACCGAATTGACGACTTTCCCGGTGGTCCACCAGTCCGGCGCCGTCCACTGCTGGTAGGGCCCGCCATTGCACCCTATTGGCCGAAGCCCATAGGCCTGGCTGTCGTCCATGCACCTGCGGGTGGACGCGTTCTCGAAGTTGTGAGTTGATGTCACAGTCGCATCGGCGCTCCCGCTGCCGGCCATGACGGCGGCAAGGCTCACTGCGAGGACCGCTGCCCCTTTGGCGATACGAGCTGAAATCAGGCTGTTCAGCTTCATGAAAAGACTCCTCTCTGCTGGGAAGCCCGAGCCGGTTGGACCAGCTTTCGGGCACATCGCGATGGTGAAATGGACGGAAGGTGGTAGGACGAAAGGCAGGCCACTCACAGGAGTGGAGTAGCCGTTCCTATGATGGGGTTAGGGCTATACGTAGTAGAAGCGCTGGAAGAAGGTGTCGTTGCAGTCCAAGGCGCGCAGGCCGTAGTCAATACTGTCGTCAATACAGCGCCCGGTGGCGTTGTTCCGGAAGGTTGTACCGCCGGTCCACGGGTTGATCGGCAACCACTGCTGGAAGTCGGAGTTGTTGCAGCCGAAAGCGCGCAGCCCGTAGGCGAAGCTGTCATCGATACAGCGCCCGGTGTTCACGTTTCGCAGCGCGTAGCTACCATCCGAATGCTGAGAGAATTCGAACCTTTGGAAGTCGGAGTTGTTGCAGCCGAAGGCACGCAGCCCGTACGCGCCACTGTCATCCATGCAGCGGCTGGTTTTTATGTTCTGCAGCGCTGATTCACCGCCCGCCGCGCTGGCAGGGGCCGCCATGGTGAGGGCGAGCGTCGCGGCCGCCAGCGCGGCTGCGGCACCCCGGGCCGCGCGGGTACGGAGCAAGGTGGAGATCTTCAACGTGGGAGTCCCTTTCTCCGAAGGTGGTCGAGAGCCGTCCGGCCTCTCGGACTCGGTGGAGATCCCACCATGGGAGCTGCCCTGGTTGTCCATCAACAGGAAACGGCCAAGGGCCAGGTGAGCGGCGGACAATCCGGTTTGTCCGCAGACAAAGCAGGGAGCGGAGTCGAACACCACCGACACCACGACGGGGCCGGTAGAGCCGGCGCCGTACGCGGTCGACACCTGGCACGGCTTCCAGACCTTCGCCACCACCCCCGCCCCCGCACCACCCGGGCCCGGGGAGCCGGAACGCAGCATCGAGGAGCGCCTGGCCTACCACTCCGCGTTCGTCACCGTCCGCACCCCCGCCATCGACACCCTCGCCCTCAGCGTGCGCCGCCTGATGCTCCTCGGCAGGTATCAGCGCACCACCGCCCGCCCCAGCCTCATCCTCACCGGGCCCGCCGCCACCGGGAAGACCACCGCCCTGCTCGAAGTCGGCCGCACCTGCCACCTCGCCCACAGGCGACAACACCCCGCCCCACCCGGGAACGGGCAGCCGGCCGTGCCCGTCGCCTACGTCCTCGTGCCGCCCGGTGCCAGCGCCAAGACCCTCACCGCCGGCTTCGCCCGCTACCTCGGCATCCCGACCACCACGCGCACCACCCAGGCCCAGCTCATGCACGCCGTCACCCACACCTACAACACCGCCGGCGTGCGCCTGGTCCTGATCGACGAGATCCACCGCCTCAACCCCCGCACCACCACCGGCGCCGAAGCCGCCGACCTGCTGAAAGACCTCACCGAACGCATCGGCGCGACCTTCGTCTACGCCGGCATCAACGTCACCACCACACCCCTGTTCAGCGGGGTCCGCGGCGCTCAACTCGCCGCCCGCGCCAGCCTCGTCGAAACCGGCGCCCTACCCGCCCGCCTCGGCACCCGACGCCCCTTCACCGACCTCGTCACCGACATGGAAACAGCCCTCGACCTCCGGCGGCACCGGCCCGGCACCCTGTCCCGCCACGCCCCCTACCTCCACCAACGCACCGCCGGGCGTATCGGCAGCCTTAACCGCCTCATCCGCGAAGCCGCCCTCACCGCGATCCTCGACGGCACCGAACGCATCACCAAAACCACCCTCGATGCGGTGCGCCTGGACCACCTCGCCGAAACCCACCCCACACCCCGCCCCCGCGGACGGACCCGATGAAGGCGGGGACACCAGCCACCGAAACCGGCTGAGAAACCCTCAGAAACAGCGAGAACGCGGCCCGGCGCCATCACCCCCGTACCCGAGATGAGCCGAGAACACCCCGAGATCAATGAGAACAGCCCACCAGCGGGCCCCCGGACAGTCTCCACGACACCCCACCTGACCAGGAAAAACAGCCCTGACCAGCCAAAACGTGGAAGCAGCCTTTAGGACACCCCACACCCCTCAACACCGGCCACCACACTCACAAAACCAGCGATACTCCCAGTTCACAACCACCACCTAAGCCCACCAACCCCCACACACCCGTTCTCACTCCACCCACAAAACCCCAGCCCACACACCACCCCACACCTCAACTACACCCCCCTCAAACCTCATCCGCCCTCGAGCGGGCCGCCTTCACCGCCCAGACGCAGCCCGACCCGGAGCGGCGGGCCGAGGACGAGCGGCTGGAGGAGCGGCAGCGCGCCGAGCTCGCCGCCGCGCTACGGGCGGCCGAGCACGCGACCGCGGGGGCCGCCGCGTGGGTGGCCGAGTTGGCCACGCGCACCGGCAACCGGGACCTGACCGAGTTCGCGGCGGCCGTCCTCGCCTGTGGCCGGGACCTGGACCTGGAGGACGGCGAGGCCGGAGGAGAGGCGGTTGCCGGGCGTCGGCCGGACGGCGCAGCTGCACCAGAGCGGGCCGGGACGGCGGGGTGGTCCGGGCAGCGGCCGGGCGGGACCAGGCGGTGTCCGGGCCCTGTGGACTGGCCGGGCAGCGGGGTGTACCCGGAGACCAGGTCCCGGCACCCGGAGGTGGAGCTTCATCACCGGGACCGACGGAGCTCCACCCGTGCCGGGGCGACAAGGGGGTAGCGGGCACAGGAGGAGGGCGCGATTTCCCAGCCGCTGGCAGCCCGCCGACGGCCTGCCAGCGGGTCGGGCCGACTCGGCTGCCGGGCGCGTCCTCGCGGTCGCGCCCGGACAGCCGACACCGGGGGTCAGGCCGTGACGAGTTCCTTCTCGCGGTCCGGCGTCCTGGTCTTGGGCTTCTTGTTCGGCAGGGAGAGCCGGAAGACCTTGTGCCACGCGGAGAACACCTGCTTGGGCAGCGGCCCGGTGACGTACTCCAGCTCGTACTTCTCGAACAGCGCGCGCACCTTCACCGCGACTTCGGCGTACCGGTTGCTCGGCAGGTCCGGGAACAGGTGGTGCTCGATCTGGTGGGACAGGTTGCCCGTCATGAAGTGCATGGCCCTGCTGCCGCTGATGTTCGCCGAGCCCATCATCTGGCGCAGGTACCACTGGCCGCGCGTCTCGCCCTCGATCGACCGGCGCTCGAAGACCCGTACGCCTTCGGGGAAGTGCCCGCACATGATCACCGAATGGGACCAGATGTTGCGGACCAGGTTCGCGGTGAACGTGGCGGCGAGCGTGGTGAGGAACGACGGACCCGACAGCAGCGGGTGGATCACGTAGTCCTTGAGCACCTGCTTGCGGATCTTGCGGCCCACGGCCTTGGCCCGCGCGCGGAACTCCGGGTTCCCGCGGCGGTGCTTGCGCAGGTTCTTGCCGAGTTCGAGGTCGTACGCCGCGATGCCGTACTCGAAGAAGCAGGCGTTGACGAGGTTCCACAGCGGCTGGCCGAGGTGGAGCGGGTGCCACTTCTGGTCCTCGTCGACGCGCATGATGCCGTAGCCGAGGTCGTTGTCCTTGCCGATCACGTTGGTGTACGTGTGGTGCAGCTCGTTGTGCGAGTGCTTCCACTGCTCGGCCGGCGAGACGTGGTCCCACTCCCAGGTGGTGGAGTGGATCTTCGGATCCCGCATCCAGTCCCACTGGCCGTGCAGGACGTTGTGGCCGATCTCCATGTTCTCCATGATCTTCGCCACCGACAGGCCGGCCGTGCCGAGCAGCCACGCGGGCGGGAAGATCGAGAACAGCAGCACGCCCCTGCTGGCCAGTTCGAGCTTGCGCTGCACCGAGATGACCTTGCGGATGTAGGCGGCGTCCTTCTCGCCGCGGTCGGCGATCACCTCGTCGCGGATCGCGTCCAGCTCGCGGCCGAGCTCCTCGATCTGCTCCGCGGTCAGGTGGGCGGTGGGGTCGATGGCGGTCAAGGTGCTCCTACCGTTCGATGTCGCAGGGGCCCGCCGCGGCGGACACGCAGGTCTGGATGAGGACACCCGGCTCGGCCTCGGTGATCTCACCGGTGCGCAGGTCGCGGACGGCACCCGCTTTGAGGGGGGTGACGCAGCCGAAGCAGATGCCCATGCGACACCCGGAGGACATGAGCACGCCGGCCTCCTCGCCGATGTCCAGCAACGGCGTGGCGCCGTCCGCGTGGACGGTCTTGCCGGTGGCGCTGAACGTGACCTCGCCACCGCCGCTGCCGTCGTCGCCGGCGACCATGCGGGGGTGGAACCGTTCGGTGTGCAGGCGCTCCTGGACGTCGTGCTCGGTCCAGTGCTCCTCCGCGGCGTCGAGCAGGCCTGCGGGCCCGCAGGTCCAGGTCTCGCGCTCGGCCCAGTCGGGCACGAGCTCGCCGAGACGGGTGATGTCGAGCCTGCCGTCCGTGCCGGTGTGCACCTCGGTGAGGCGCAGCTTCCCGTTCGCGGCCAGGTCGTGCAGTTCGTTGCGGAAGATCACGTCTTGCGGCCGTGGTGCGCAGTGGACCATGACGACGTCGTCGATCTCTGTGTCGCGCAGCATGCCCATCACGGGCGTGATGCCGCTGCCGGCCGTCAGGTAGAGCACCTTGGCCGGCTTGGCGCGCGGCAGCACGAAGTCACCGGCCGGCTGGTCGAGCCGGATCAGCGTGCCCGGTGTCACCCGATGAACGAGGTGGTTGCTGACCTTGCCGTTCGGGACCGCCTTCACGGTGATCGTGATGCGACCGTCCCGGCGCCCTGTTGGTGAAGTGATGGAGTAGGCGCGCCACAGGCGCCTCCCGTCGACGTCGACGCCGATCCGCACGTACTGGCCGGCCGTGTGGCCGCGCCAGCCCCGTCCCGGCCTGATCACGACGGTCACGGCGTCACCCGTCTCGGGGTGCACGGCCTCGATGCGCCCCCGTAGGTCGGCGCCGGCCCGCAGCGGGCTGACCAGGTCGAGGTAGTCCGACGGCAGCAGCGGCGTCGTGACCATCTCCAGCAGTTTCCACGCCCTGCTGCGGAGGGCTGTACTCGTCATGGTTCCAGCTTGCTGCGCCTCAGAGCGTAAAGTCCTGACCGTAGGGCGTGAATCTGGTCGGCCGAATTGTTCGTAGGGAACAAAAACGTGAGCCATGCAATCAGGAGGGCCGGCGAACCGGTCCTGGACGGGACGACGGTCACCGCGCTTCGGTCCGCGCTGGCGGCCACCGCCGACGAGGTCGTCCGGGCGATCATCGACGAGGTCCCGCCCTATGCCAACGCGCTCTCGGGCCGCATGGGCGCGACCATCCGCCGGGCCGTGCGCACCGCCCTGGGGCACTACCTGGACCTCGCCGGCGGGAACGCCACGGCCGGCGACGCCGGTGACGCGGCCTACGAGCTGGGCCGCGGCGAGGTGCGCGACGGCCGTTCGATGGACGCGCTGCTCAGCGCCTACCGCGTCGGCGCCCGGGTGGCATGGCGGTGCCTGGCAGCGGGCGCCGTACCCGCAGGTCTGCCCGCCGCCGAGGTCGCCAAGTTCGCCGAACTGACCTTCGCCTACATCGACGAGCTCTCCGCCGCGAGCGCCGCCGGCCACGCCGACGAACTGGCCGCCCGGGGCCGGGCCCACGAGCGCCACCTGGAACACCTGGCCCGCGACCTCCTCGCCGATGCGAGCCCGGACGTACTGCTGGACTCTGTTCAACGAGCCGGGTGGCAGCCCCCCGTCTCGCTGACCGCGGTCCTGCTACCTGCCTCCCAGGCCCGGCCTGCCTACCGCGCGCTCGACCCGAGCACGCTCGTCCTCGACGATCTGCCCGACGCCACCGGAGTGCTGCTCGTCCCCGACGCCGACCGCCCCCACCTCTTGCGGCAGCTGGCCGACCGCACCGCCGTGGTCGGCCCGGCACGGCCATGGGCTCGTGCGTCCGCCTCGTACGCACGAGCCGTCCGTGCGTGGTCCCTCTCCTCTGACTCTGCTGGGATTCGCGACACCGAGGACCACCTGCCCGAGTTGGTACTGAGTGCCGACATGGACGCGTTCGCCGACCTGCGCAACCGGGCCCTCGCGCCGTTGCGGACCGTGCCCGCCGCGACCGCACGGCGGCTGGAGGAGACGCTGCGGGCGTGGCTGCTGCACCAGGGCAGGCGGGACGAGGTGGCGGCGGCGCTGTTCGTCCATCCTCAGACGGTCCGGTACCGGATGTCGCAACTGCGGGAACTGTTCCCGGATCTCGCCTCGCCAGACCGGATCCTCGAACTCACCCTGGCGGTGGGCCTGCGCGCCGGTTGACACGTACACCCGGCAGGGCCCGCCCGGACCTCGGCGACGAGACGGCCGCCACTAGTTCCCGCCGCTGACACCGAGTCGGCATCGCCGGTGCCGGAGCGCGGGCGGACGAGGACGGGGAGGGAACCGGTGCGGCGGAGCCGTGGTCTCCGCACCGGATGGCGGCTCGCGCTGTCAGGGGGTGTCGCCCGCCCGTCCCAGCGGAACGGATCCCCGGGGCGGGGCCCGTAGCGGGCGCGCCCGCCGGCGCCGTACCGGCCGATCTCGGTGGCCAGCGCGGCACCGTCGGCGAGCTGCTCCGTGTCCCAGCCTGTGACGTCCAGGAGCAGGCCGTCGAGCGGGCCGCCGACGAGCTCGCAGTACACACACCCCGGCCGCGGGCCGGGGACGGGGTCGTCGTGGTCGGTTCCGTAGGCCCGGCCCCGCAGCAGCGTCTCGTCGTCCATGGATGCGTCTGGTCCCGGTGTGGTGGTCCATGCCCGCGCCCGGTCCCGCGACCCGATGGTGCGGCGGTGGCCGGTCAGGAGGTGATCACCTCCAGGACGGGGTGGAAGGTGGTGTGGCTGCGGGCGTCGAGGTTGACGGCGAGGCCGACGGTGGCGAGGGGCTGGAAGAGGGCCAGGGTGAGGGAGGGGTTGCCCGGGGTGACGGCGGGGGTGACGTCGAGGGGGATCCAGTCGGGTGTGGTGGAGATCCGGCCGGTGCCGAGGGGTTGGGCCAGGCCGGGGGCGTTGGCCCAGGTGACGGCGGGTTCGGTCCAGGGGGTGGGGGCGGTGGTGAAGGCCTGGAGGGTGGCGAGGGTGCCCCCGGAGTCGGCGACCGCGCCGTGGACCCAGAGGACGGCGCGGCGGACGGTGCCGGGGACGGCGGTGGTGTCGAAGGCGAGGAGGGCGCGCCGGCTGAAGCCGCTGTCGGTGGTGTTGGTGTTCTTGACCGTCAGGGTGGTGGCGGTGCCGTAGTTGGTGGTGGCGTAGGAGCCGTCGCGGACGTAGCTGTCCTGGGTGGGGTCGAGCAGGGTCGCGGTGGCGGTCGCCGGGGCGCCGGAGGCGGTGGTGAGGGTGATGGTGCGGCCGGCGCCCTGGGTGCCGCCGAGCTCCACCAGGAGGGTCACCGCGCCCTCGGTGGAGAGCACACTGACGCCTTCGGCGGCCTCGGTGGGGCGGCCCGTGCCGGCGAGGGTGAGCGTGACGGTGGCGGCCCGGCGGGAGGGGTCGGCGACGGTGACGGTGCGGGTGCTGTCGGTGTCGCGGACCAGCACCGAGCAGGGGGCGGAGGCGGTGAGCGGCCCGGCCGTGCCGGCGGCGAAGAAGTTGGCGGCGGTGACACCCGAGGCGGAGTCGGATATCGCCTGGACCGTACGGGAGTTGGCGAGGGTGGTGACGGTGGGGGCGGCCGCCCGGGCCGCGGTGGCCGCGGCGGTCGCGCCGGGCAGCACCTGGTACTCGTACCCGGCGTCGGTGGGGTTGGTGCCGTGGTCGAACCAGAGGGTGAGGTAGCGGCGGGTGAGCTGCTCGGTGGATCCGCCGGTGTTGATGTCGTGCCAACTGCCGGTGCGGGCCTCGCGCTTCGCCCGCAGGGTGGTGCCGGCGGGCAGGACGTAGCCGCCGAAACCCGCGACGGCGACGGCGCGGGCGCCGTCGAGGCGCTGGGACCAGCCTAGGGTGGTGGGCTGGGCGGCGCCGTCCACGGTGAGGGCGTGGGTGCCGGCGGGGCCGAGGTTGCGGTTGTCGACGACGGTCTCCACCGGGGTGCCGTCGGTGCAGCTGATGCCCGCGCCGAGGCAGACCACCGCATCGTCCAGCAGGAACCAGGACTTGCGTCCGGTCAGGGTGGAGGAGAGGCCGCGCAGGTCCTGGCCGACGGCGGCGTAGGTGCCGTCGGTGGCGCCGCCGGCCCAGGTGGAGTCCGGGCGGGGTGCGCCCCAGGTGCCGCCGGCGGCGTCGGCGAGCGGCTTGGCGGAGACGGTGGTGCCGGGCAGGCGGTACGGGTCCACGGTGGGCCAGAAGGCGTCCGAGTACTGGCCGTTGCCGAAGGTGGCACCCCACCAGGAGAGCATGCCGTTGTTGGTGTGCCAGCCGCGCAGGTGCTCGCCGTTGCCGGTCTCGTAGAAGGTGGTGCGGGCGGAGCAGAGGCTGAGCGAGGCGGCCCAGCCGGAGCGGCGGACCACGGCGCGGTCCATCGCGAACACCCGGGCGCCGAGCGGCTCGGGGGCGGCGGCGGTGGCGGAGTTCAGGAGGGCCTGGGCACGGGCGAGCTCGGGGACGTCGAGGTAGGCGTTGGAGAGGTAGGGCAGGTAGTGGTCACGGGTGAGCCAGCCCTTCACGGCGGAGCGCCAGGCGGCGGACTGGGCGGCCGGGGCGGCGCCGGAGTCGGCGAGGCGCAGGATGTGGCCGATCAGGGTGTGGCCCCGGACGTGGTCGTCCTGCTGGAGCTGGAGCTGGTCGCCGCTCTGGCGGCCCCGGCTGACGGCCCGCCCGCTCACGGCGTCCATCACCAGGCCGTTGTAGAGGAAGGGCGCGTAGGCGTCGGTGACGGCGTCGAAGACGTTCTGCCGGGACGGGTCGGAGATCTGCCAGGCGGAACCGGCCAGCAGGGCGAAGAGCCTGCTCAGGCCACCGAGCAGCACCTCCCCGTAGGAGCCGGTGTACGGCACCCAGGTGTGCTGGACGAAGGAGCCGTCGGCGTACAGGCCGTCGCCGGCCAGGACGTACGGGAAGACCGGGGAGAGCGCGGTGGTGGCGGTGGTGAGCTTGGCGGAGGTACGGCCCAGCACTCCGCGCAGGGCCAGGACGCGGCACAGGTCCACCCGGTTGCCGCCGGTGCTGGTGCCCGTGTAGCTCGACACCAGGGAGTCGGGGACCTGGCGGTCCACGGCGGCGAGCAGGGCGGAGAGCCGGGTGGGCGGCAGGAGGTCGTGGGCCAGGACGCAGGTGTCGAGGAGGGCCTGCGGGGTGCCGATCTGCCAGTCCCACCAGTTGCCGTAGGCGGTGGCCGTGGGGGTGTAGGCGCCGGTGGTGGTGTTGAGGTGGTTCAGGCCGGTGGTGATCGCGGTGGCCAGGGCCTGGTCACCGGTCAGACCGGTGCCGGGCTGCGCCCAGGCCATGGCCAGGGTGCGCAGGCGGGTGTGGGAGGCGGTGACGTTCGCCGAGGCGGTGCCCAGGGGGAGGTCCGGCCAGAGGGACGTGGAGGTCGGGGCCATGGCCTGGAGCTGGGTGCGGGCCCGGTCGCCGAGGGCGGCGAGGGTGGTGGCGTAGGGGGCCGTGGCCGGGTCGAAGCCGGTGCCGGTGAGCAGGTCGAGC
This sequence comes from Kitasatospora sp. NPDC058184, assembly GCF_042883725.1. Classification (NCBI taxonomy): domain Bacteria; kingdom Bacillati; phylum Actinomycetota; class Actinomycetes; order Kitasatosporales; family Streptomycetaceae; genus Kitasatospora; species Kitasatospora sp. NPDC058184. Next base: position 495,592 of record NZ_JBHVVE010000003.1, on the reverse strand, counting down.
CAGCGCAGGCGCAGGGTGTCGTAGGCGTCGGCCGCGGCCGTGGCGGGGGTGGGGAGGGCACCGAGGGTGAGGGCGGTGGTGCCGATGGCGGCGAGTCGCAGCAGGCGGCGGCGGGAGAGCAGGGCGGGGTTCGGCGCGGCGGTCATGGGGGGAGCTCCTCCTGGGAGGTGGGGGCCGGGCGGGACGACGGTGGGCGTCTTCGGTATGACCTCGCCGTCGGCGCTCGGGTGGAGGTGCTCGGGTGGAGGTGCTCGGGTGGAGGTGCTCGGCGCGGGCCTTCTCGGCCGCGTGGTCCGGATCGCGGGAGGCCTTCCACGTCGTCAGACGGTGAAAGGAGGCGCCGCGCGGGCCAGTCGGGCGCCGGCGGCGGTGAGCCAGTGGGCCGCCCGGTGGCGGGCGTCGGCCGGGTCCCCGGACAGCCCGGTGAGGGTGAGCGCACCGGGGTCGGAGGCCTCCCCGGCGACGACCCGGGCGGGGACGCCGGCCCGCTCCGCGCGGGCGAGGACCTCGCCGACCGCCTTGCCGAGCAGGCTGGTGCGGTCGAAGCGGCCCTCGCCGGTGATCACCAGGCCGGCCCCGGTGAGGGCTTCGTCGAGGCCGGTCAGCTCGGCCACCGCCGCCGCGCCGGGGACCACCTGCGCACCCCAGGCGGTCACCAGGCCGTAGGCGGTGCCGCCGGCCGCGCCGGAGCCGGGGAGGGCCGGGTCGCCCCCGAGCAGGTCGGCGAAGCGGCGCAGCCCCGCCTCCAGGACGGCGATCCGGGCCGGGTCGGCACCCTTCTGCGGCCCGTAGACGGCGGCCGCCCCGGTGGGGCCGAGCAGCGGGTTGGTCACGTCAGTCAGCAGCCGGACGCCGCCGGGCGGGGCGGCGCGCAGGGCGGTGCGGTCGAGCCGGGCGGCCCGGGTGAGGGCGCCGCCGCCGTCCGGGAGGTCGGCGCCGGTGTCGTCCAGCAGCCGCAGGCCGAGGGCGGCCAGCAGCCCGGCGCCGCCGTCGGTGGACGCGGAGCCGCCGAGTGCGACGGTCACCTGCCGCGCGCCGGCGTCCAGTGCGGCGGCGATGGTCTCGCCCGTGCCGCGGGTGCCGGCGGTGAGCGGGGCGAGGGCGCCGCCGAGCAGCGGCAGGCCGCCGGTGTCGGCGAGTTCGACCAGCGCGGTGCCGTCCGGCAGCAGCGCGTAGCGGCCGGTGACCGGCCCCCCGTCGGGGCCGGTGCAGTCGGGGACCGGGTACGGGACGGCGCCGGGGAGGGCGGCCGCGAGCGCGTCGAGGGTGCCCTCCCCGCCGTCGGCCATCGGACGGAGCAGCAGCTCGTCGTCCGGCCGCACCGAGCGCCAGCCGGCGGCCAGCGCCAGGGCGGCGTCCCGGGCGGTGACGGTGCCCTTGAAGGAGTCGGGCGCGACGACGACTCTCACGGCGAGGCCAGGTGCGTCAGGTGCCGCTCGATCAGGGTGCGCAGCGTCAGCTCGCCCGGGGTGTCCCAGATCTCCTGGTTGAAGATCTCGACCTCGATCCAGCCCTCGTACCCGGCGGCGGTGACCAGGTCGGTGAGGGTGCGGAAGTCGATGTGGCCGTCACCGACGTGGCCCCGGCCGAGCAGGGCGTCGGCGGGCAGCGGCAGGGTCCAGTCGCACACCTGGTAGGAGGCGATCCGGCCCTCTCGACCGGCGCGGGCGATCTGCTCGGGCAGTGCCGGGTCCCACCAGACGTGGTAGCTGTCGACGACGACGCCGACCTGCCGGGCGGGGTACGGGGCGGCGAGGTCGAGCGCCTGGGCCAGGGTGGAGACCACCGCCCGGTCGGCGCAGAACATCGGGTGCAGTGGCTCGATCGCCAGTCGCACACCGAAGTCGCCCGCGTGCGTGGCGAGTTCGGCGAGCAGGTCGGCGACGGCGGCGCGGGCGCCGACCAGGTCGCGGCTGCCGGCCGGCAGGCCGCCGACGACCAGGACCAGGGTGTCGGTGCCGAGTTCGGCGGCCTCCTCGATGGCCTGGAGGTTGTCGGCGAGCGCGGCCCGGCGCCGCTCGGGGCCGTCGGCGGTGAGGAAGCCGCCCCGGCAGAGGCTGCTGACGGCGAGTCCGGCGTCCCGGCACAGCTTCGCGGAGCGGGCCAGGCCGGTTTCGGCGACCTTGTCGCGCCAGAGCCCGATGGCCGGGATGCCGGCGTCCACGCAGCCCCGCACGGCCTCCGGAAGGCTCCAGCCCCGGGTGGTGATCTGGTTGAGCGACAGCCTCGCGAGGCCGTTCGCCGCGCCGGCGCCGCTCATGCCGCCACCCCCGCGACGGCGAGCAGCCGGCGCATCCGGTCGGCCGCGAGATCCGGGTCGGGGAGCACGGCGGCGGCGTCCGCGAGCCGGAACAGTTCCACCAGGTGGGGCACCGAACGTCCGCTCTGCGCGCCGCCCACCATGGTGAAGTGGTCCTGGTGGCCCGCCAGCCAGGCGAGGAAGACCACGCCGGTCTTGTAGTGGAAGGTCGGCGCGGCGAACAGGTGCCGGGCCAGCGGCACGGTCGGCGCGAACAGCTCCTCGTAGCGGTCGAGGTCGCCCTCGTCGAGCGCCCGCAGCGCCGCCGCGGCGGTGGCCGCGATCGGGTCGAAGACGCCCAGCAGGGCGTGGCTGTGGCCGTGTTCGTCGCCGCGGATCAGCTCGGGGTAGTGGAAGTCGTCGCCCGTGTACATCCGCACGCCGGCCGGCAGCGCGCGGCGCAGCGCGATCTCCCGGTCGGAGTCCAGCAGGGAGACCTTGATGCCCTCGATCCGGTCGGCGTGCGCGCCGATCAGCTCCAGTACGGTCGCGGCGGCCGGGTCGGGGTCGGCGGAGCCCCAGTAGCCGGCCAGCGCCGGGTCGAACATCTCGCCGAGCCAGTGCAGCAGCACCGGCCGCTCGCAGGCGGCGATCAGCTTGCCGTAGACCTCCAGGTAGTCCTCCGGGCCGCGCGCGGCGGCGGCCAGGGCGCGGCTGGCCATCAGGATCGGCTGCGCGCCGGCCTCCTGGACGACGGTCAGCTGCTCCTCGTAGGCGGCGCGGACGGTGTCCAGCGGGTGGGGGCCGGGAGCGAGCTGGTCGGTGCCGACGCCGCAGGCCAGCAGGCCGCCGCAGGCGCGGGCCTCGGCCCCGGAGCGGGTGATCAGCTCGCGGGTGGCCGGCCAGTCGAGGCCCATGCCGCGCTGGGCGGTGTCCATCGCGTCGGCCACGCCGAGGCCCAGCGACCACAGGTGTCGGCGGAAGGCGAGGGTGGCGTCCCAGTCGACGGCGGCGGGTGCGCCGGGGGCGTTGTCGCCCAGCGGGTCGGCGACCACGTGGGCGGCGGCGAAGGCCGTCCGGGAGCGGGCGGGGGCGGGCGGGGCGGGCAGGACGGCGGGCTCGCGCAGCCGGAGCCGGCCGTGGCCGGGCAGGTGGATCTCGGTCATGGTGTCAGCGCATTCGTCTCGTCGGCGGGCGGCTGCGGGGCGCTCGGGTCTCCCCGGCGGCCGGGTGCTCGGTGGCCGGCCCGGATGCGGCCGGCGGCCGTCACAGGGACAGCTCGGGGACGTCCATCCGGCGTCCCTCGCGGGCGGAGCGCAGGCCGAGTTCGGCGAGCTGCACGCCCTTGGCACCCTCCAGCAGGTCCCAGTGGTACGGGGAGCCGGTGGTCACGTGGCGCAGGAAGAGCTCCCACTGTGCCTTGAATCCGTTGTCGAACTCCTCGTTGTCCGGCACCCGCTGCCACTGCGCGCGGAACGGCTCGGTCGCCGGCAGGTCCGGGTTCCAGACCGGCTTGGGGGTCGCCGCGCGGTGCTGGAAGCGGCACTCGCGCAGCCCGGCGACCGCGCTGCCCTCCGTGCCGTCGACCTGGAACTCCACCAGTTCGTCGCGGTCCACCCGGACCGCCCAGGAGGAGTTGATCTGGGCGGTGATGCCGCCCTCCAGCTCGAAGACGCCGTACGCGGCGTCGTCGGCGGTGGCCCGGTAGACCTGCCCGCGCTCGTCGGTGCGCTCGGGGATGTGGATGGCGGTGTGCGCGTACACGGAGCGGACGGGGGCGATGATGCCGTCCAGCACGTAGCGCCAGTGCGGGAACATGTCGAGGACCATGCCGCCGCCGTCCTCGGCGCGGTAGTTCCAGGACGGCCGCTGGGCCTGCTGCCAGTCGCCCTCGAAGACCCAGTAGCCGAACTCGCCGCGCACGGAGAGGATCCGGCCGAAGAACCCGCCGTCCACCAACCGCTTGAGCTTGCGCAGGCCGGGGAGGAAGAGCTTGTCCTGGACGGCGCCGTTGCACACCCCGGCGTCGCGGGCGAGGCGGGCGAGGTCGAGCGCGGCCTCCAGCGACTCGGCGGTGGGCTTCTCGGTGTAGATGTGCTTGCCGGCGGCGATCGCCGTGCGCAGCGCGGTCTCCCTGGCGGGGGTGACCTGGGCGTCGAAGTAGATCTCGGCGAGCGGGTGGGCGAGGGCCTCGTCGAGCGAGGTGGTCCAGTGGGTGAGGCCGTGCCGGTCGGCGAGGTCCTTGAGCTTGTCGGCGCTGCGGCCGACCAGGATCGGCTCGGGCCACAGCGTGTCGCCGTCGCCGAGCGGCAGGCCGCCCTGGTCGCGGATGGCGAGGATGGAGCGGACCAGGTGCTGGCGGTAGCCCATCCGGCCGGTGACGCCGTTCATGACGATGCCGATCACCCTGCGGGGCATGGGGTTCTCCGATTCGTTGCTGGTGCGGGGAGCACGTGGTGCGAGGGACGTGCTGAGAGGAGCGTGCTGCGGGGCCGCGCGGCACGGGGGCGCGGCGCGGGGTCACGCGGTGCGGTGTCCGTCCTCGGCGAGGACGGGGTGGGCGAACGGATGCCCGGCGGTGTAGCGGGCGAGCTCGTCGGCGGCGGCGGCCGCCATCCGGTGCAGCTCGCCGCCGAGCGAGCCGGCCACGTGGGGGGTGAGGAAGACGTTCGGCAGCTCGTAGAGCGGGGAGTCGGCGGGCAGCACCTCCGGCTCGGTGACGTCGATGACGGCGTCGAGGCGTCCGGAGGCGGCCTCGCGCACCAGTGCTTCCTGGTCGACCAGGGAGCCGCGCGAGGTGTTGACCAGGGTGGCGCCGTCGCGCATCAGGGCGAGCCGGCGGCCGTCGATCAGGTGCCGGGTGGCCGGCAGTTCGGGGGCGTGCACGCTCACCACGTCGGAGGCCGCGCAGAGTTCGTCCATCTCCACGGCGCGGGCGCCGAGCCGGGCGGCCTCGGCGGGGTCGACGTACGGGTCGTGGAGCAGCAGGTCCAGGTCGTGCGGGCGCAGCAGTTCCATCACCCGCCGGCCGATCCGGGAGGCGCCGACGATGCCGACGGTGCGCCGGTAGTTGCCGGCCGCCCCGTACGCCAGCTGCCAGTCGTAGGGGGCGCGGCGGCGCCGGTACTCCTCACGGATCGGCAGCAGCCGCTTGTTGGCGAGCAGGACGACGGCGACGGTGTACTCGGCGACCGGCAGGGCGTTGGCCCAGGCCGCGGAGGTGACCTTGAGGCCGTGGCGCCAGCAGGCGTCGGTGACGTGGTGTTTGACCGAGCCGGCGGCGTGGATGACGGCGCTCAGCCGCGGGGCGGCGGCCAGCACCTCCTCGTCGATCGGCGGGCAGCCCCAGCTGGAGACGATCACCTCGGCGTCGGCGAGCGCCGCGCGGGCCTCGGGGGTGGTGAAGTCGTCAAGGACGAGTGCCGGGTCGAGGTCCGCCAGGGCGGTGAGCCGGGCCATGGTGTGCGGGTCGATCAGGCGCCCGGCGAGCTCGCGGTGCATGGCGAGGACGGCGCGGGGGCGGCTGGCGGGCCGGCCGTCGGGCACGGTGGTCTCCCGGTCGGGCGTAGGGGCGGGCGTGGTGGCGGTGCCGGTCGCGGCGGTGGCGGGGTTCGGGCTCACTTGACGCTCCCCGCGGTCAGGCCGGCCTTCCAGTGCCGCTGGAGCAGCACCAACGCGAGGACGAGCGGCACGACGGCGAGCAGCGAGCCGGTGATGACCAGCGGGTAGTACTCGGGGAAGGCCTTGGTCTGGGCGTTCCAGCTGAACAGGCCGAGGCTGACCGGGAAGAGCCGGCTGTCGGAGAGCATCACCAGCGGCAGGAAGAAGTTGTTCCAGATGGCGGTGAACTGGAACAGCAGGACGGTGACGAAGCCGGGCATCACCATCCGCAGCCCGATCGACCAGAAGGTCCGCAGCTCCCCGGCGCCGTCCATCCGGGCGGCCTCCAGGACCTCGTTCGGCACGTAGCCGGCGCAGAACACCCGGGCCAGGTAGACGCCGAAGGGGTTGACCAGCGAGGGCAGGAAGACCGCCCAGAAGGTGTTGACGATGCCGAGCTCGGAGGCCAGCAGGTACATCGGCAGGGCGAGCGCGGTGGTGGGCACCAGCACGCCCAGCAGTACGAGGCCGAACACCTTCTCCTTGCCGGGGAAGCGGTAGACGTGGAAGGCGTAGCCGGCCGCGACGCACACCAGCGCGCACAGCAGCGAGCCGATCCCGGCGTACAGCAGCGAGTTCAGGTACCAGCGGAAGTAGATGCCGCCGCCGGTGGTGGCCAGGTCGTGCAGGTTCTGGCCGAGCCGGAAGTTGTCGGCGCCCAGGGCGTTGCCGCCGAGCAGGTCGGCGGTGTTCTTGGCGGAGGCGGTGAGCAGCCAGCCGAGCGGCCACAGGGTGTAGACGGTGGCCAGGACCAGGGTGCCGTTGACGGCGGTCTTGGAGAGTGTCCAGGGGCGGCGCGGCCGGGCGGCGCGGGCCGGGCGGCGGGGCGGGGCGCCGCTGGGGCGGGTGGCGGTGGTGGTCATGCGTCGGCCTCCCGCCGGCGGTCGGAGCGGCCCCGGGTGAGCCGGGTGACGGCGAAGGAGAGCCCCGCCGCGGCGAGGGCCAGCAGCACCGAGGCGGAAGCGGCGAGCCCGTAGTCGTGGCGTTCGAAGGCGGCCGTGTAGGCGTACATGTTCGGGGTCCAGGAGGAGGTGACGCCCGGTGAGGTGCCGTAGAGGATCATCGGCTCGGTGAACAGCTGGAGCGAGCCGATGACGGTGAACAGGCCGACCATGGCGATCGAGGGCCGGATCAGCGGCACCTTGATGTTCAGGGCGGTGCGCAGCTCCCCGGCGCCGTCGACGACGGCGGCCTCCAGCACGGAGCGGTCGACGGCCTGCAGCGCGGCGTAGAAGATGACCAGGTTGTAGCCGGTCCACTGCCACAGCGCCATGTTGACGACGGCGGGCAGCGGGTGGCCGAGCGGGTCGGGCTGGGTGCCCAGGGACTCCAGTGCGTCCAGTACGGGGCTGATGCCGGGGGTGTAGAGGTACATCCACAGCAGCGCGGCGATGATGCCGGGCACGGCGTGCGGGATGAACAGCGCCAGTTGGAAGAAGCGCCGGGCGCGGGCCAGCGTGGAGTCCAGCAGCAGGGCCAGGACGAGTGCCAGGCCGGTCATCAGCGGGATGTAGATCAGGCAGTACTGGGCGGCGGTCAGGAAGCCGCCGCGGAAGGCCGCGTCCGACAGTGCCCGGGTGTAGTTGCCGAGCCCGGTGAAGACCGTCTCGGCGTCGCCGAAGCCGAGGCCGGAGCGGTGTTCGGTGAAGAGGCTGAGCCGGATCGCGTAGCCGATCGGGATCAGCGTGCAGGCGGTGAAGAGCAGGAGGAACGGGGCGAGCAGCACGGCCGGTGCCCCGTACCGCCCGCGCCACCGGCCGGCGGTGGCGCGGGCGGTACGGCCTGGATGGGTGCCGGTGGTCACTGGGCGACCTTCAGTCCGCGGTTCTTGAACTCGGCGAGGGTGGCCTGCTGCGCGGCGGTGAGCGACTCGTCGATGGTGCCGGTCCGGCCGGCGACCTTGCCGAAGGAGTCCTTCAGCGAGCCGTTGGTGACGCCCATCGCCGGGCCCCAGGTCCAGCCCGGCTTGACGGACTTGGCGGCGTCCGCGTAGAGGGCGTAGAGGTCCTGGCCGCCGTAGAAGTCGGTGTTGAAGGCCTGCTTGGCGGCCGGCACGAGCTCGGTGGCGGCCGGGTAGGCGGAGGAGGTGCCGGAGGAGATCCGGGCCTTGAAGCCGTCCGCGGTGGTGGTCGCCCAGGTGGCGAACTCGACGGCGGCCTTGGCCTTCTTGCTGTCCTTGGACACGGCGAAGGTGGTGCCGCCGAGCATGCCGCTGGCGGGGCTGCCGTCCCAGCTGGGCATCGGCGCGGCCGCCCAGGTGCCGTTGACCTCGGGGGCGGTGCCGAGGTTGGCCTTCAGGACGCCGCCGCCCCAGGTGGCTCCGAGGTAGCCGGCCGTCTCGCCCTTTTGCAGGGAGGCGGTCCACTGCTGGCTGAAGGACGGCATGACGCGCACGAGGTCCTCGTCGGCCAGCTTCTGCCAGTAGTCGGCGACCTTGCGGGTCTCCGGCCCGGTCAGGTCGGCCTTCCAGGCCTCGTCGGCGGCGGCGAACCAGTGGGCGCCGTTCTGCCAGGCCATCGCCTCGAAGGTGGTCGGGTCGTCGGGGAAGAAGGTGGCGATGCGGGTGTCGGGCTGGGCGGCCTTCAGCTGCTGCGCCGCGGTGCGGAACTCGTCCCAGGTCTTGGGGACGGTGATGCCGGCCTTGGCGAAGAGGTCCTTGCGGTAGTAGAAGACCTGGGGGGAGGCGTCCAGCGGCAGGGCCCAGGTGCGGCCGCCGAGCGAGGTGAGTTCGACGGCCTGCGGCAGGTACTTGGCCTTGAGGTCGCCGTCGACCAGCTTGCTGATGTCCTGGACGGCGCCCTGGCTGACGAAGTCCGGCAGCTGCGGGTACTCGACGTTGAAGACGTCGGGGGCGTTGCCGGCCTTCACCGCGTTGGAGAGCTTGGCGTAGCCGCCGGCCGCGCCGGCCGGGATCTCCTCGAAGACGACCTGGATGTTCGGGTGGCTCGCGTTGAACGCGGCGACCACGTCCTTGGTGCCCTTCGCCCAGCCCCAGAAGGTCAGGCTGACCGGCTTGCCGTCGTCCGCGGCGGTGGCCGCCGCCCCGTCGCCGCTGCTGCCGCAGGCGGCGAGCAGGGTGACGCAGAGCGCGGCCGAGGTGGCCGCGGCGGCGGTGCGGAGGGCTCTGCGCCGGGAGAGGGGGGTCGAGCGCATCGGTGGGCTCCTTAGGACGAGGGTGCACAGGGCCCGGAAACGGTCGGCTCCGGCCGGGACCCGCAGAGGGTGGGGGCGATTGGCTGTCATCCTGAGCAGATAGGCGATCGGAGTCAAGAGATTTGGATCAAATGATCTGACATGATCGACCTGCCGGGCTTCCGAAGCCGCCCTCGCGATCACTGGAATGCCGGAAAATCGGGGCAATACGCTGCCACGGCGACAACATCACAATCCGATCAAGCCGCTCATTTGATCGCTCCAGCTTGACGAACGATCAGGCACTACCTAGATTCCGGCCCACCACCCGATCACGGAGGACCTCATGCGCCTGCCCCCGGAGGACCGCGACCTCAGCCCGCACACCGGCTGGACCAGGGAGCACTGGGAGGCGGTGGCCGACGGCCTGCTGACCGCGGTCCTCCCCCACGCCAGTCCCGCCGGGGCGCTGATCGACCTGCCCGGCCCCCGCCCGAGCCGCTCCGGGCGCCGCTCCGACGCCCTGGAGGGCTTCGCCCGCACCTTCCTGCCCGCCGCCCTGCGGGTGGCCGGCGCGGGCGGCACCGATCCGCACGGCCTGCTGGCGCACTACGCCGCCGGACTCGACGCCGGCACCCGCACCCCCACCGGCGAGCGCGACCTCGCCGACGGCGACCGCGAGTCCTGGCCGCTGATCACCGACCGGGGCCAGGCCATGGTCGAGGCCGCCTCCATCGCCTTCGCCCTGCGCCTGACCCGCCCCTGGCTCTGGGACCGGCTGTCCGGGCCCGTCCGCGACCGGGTCGGCCGCTGGCTCGCCGACGCCCTGCACCGCGTGCCCAACGACAACAACTGGCAGCTCTTCCCGCTGTCCGTCGGCGGCTTCCTCGCCGAGGCCGGCATCGCCGAACCCGAGGCCCGCGCCGCCGTCCGCCGCGGGCTGGAGCACATCGACCGCTGGTACCTCGGCGACGGCTGGTACACCGACGGCCGCCCCCGCGCCTTCGACCACTACAACGGCTGGGCCCTGCACCTGTACCCCGTCCTGCACGCCCACCTCGCCGGCGACCGGGCCCTGGGCGCCGTGTACGGCGAGCGCCTCGCCGCCCATCTGGCCGGCTACGCCCACACCTTCGGGGCCGACGGCGCGCCCGTCCACCAGGGCCGCTCGCTCACCTACCGCTTCGCCGCCACCGCCCCGCTCTGGGCCGGGGCTCTGACCGGCCACACCCCGCTCGCCCCCGGCACCACCCGCCGCCTCGCCTCCGGCGCCCTGCGCCACTTCCTCGACCGCGGCGCCGTCGACGACCGGGGCCTGCTCACCCTCGGCTGGCACGGACCCGACCTCCGGCTCGTCCAGGTCTACTCCGGCCCCGCCTCCCCGTACTGGGCCGGCAGCGCCTTCCTCGGCCTGCTGCTCCCGCCCGGCCACCCGGTGTGGACCGCGCCGGAGGGACTCGCACCCGTCGAGGAGCGCGACACCGTCCTCGCCCTGCACGGGCCCGGCTGGCTGGTGCAGTCCACCGCCGCCGACGGCCTGGTCCGGCTGCACAACCACGGCAGCGACGACCAGCCCGCCGACGCCGTGGGCCCGGACGACCCGTACTACGCGCGGCTCGCCCACTCCACCGCCACCGGGCCGGCCTTCGAGGGCCCCGCCGACAACCACCTCGCCCTGCTGACCGACGCCGGACCCACCGAACGCGGCCGCGTCCACCCGCTCGGCACCGGGCCCGGCTGGGCCGCCTCCCGCTGGCACCCGCGCGTCGGCGGCCGTGAACTGCCCGGCGTCACCGTCACCTCGCTCACCCTGGCCCACGGCGCCGAGGAGTTCCGGGCCCACCTGGTCACCGGCGGGCCGGCCGGCACCCCGGTCACCCAGACCGGCTGGGCCGTCGCGGGCCGGGGCGCCGGGCAGCGCGCCGGTGCCGGAGTGCGGGCCGACGGCGGGCTCGCCTCGGAGCTGCACGCCCTGCGCGGCTTCACCACCGCCGGCGCCGAGCACGTCCCCGGCGGTACCGCGTTCGGCCCCGAGGCCGCCCTGCCGGTGCTCACCGGCGAGCTTCCCGCCGACGGCCCGGCCCTGTTCGCCTGCGCCGCCCGGCTCACCGCCGTCGCGCGGCCGCCGGCGCTCGCGGACACCGTCCAGCTGACGGCCCGGCCGGACGGGCAGGACCCGGAGGCCGTCCTGCTGACCGTCCGCCTCGCCGGCGCACCGGGCCTGCGGATCCGCCTGGCACCCGCCGCCGTCACCGTCCACCCCGCCGAAGGGGACTGAACCGCCGTGCCCCTCGCCCTCGCCACCCTCGGCCTGCCCGGGACGCCGCTCGACCGGGCCGCCGCCCTCGCCGCCGAACACGGCTGGCACGGCCTCGAACTGCGCTGCGCCGACGACCAGCCGGTCCGCCTCGGGCTGGACGCGGACGAACGCCGCCGCGCCGCCCGCCTGCTGTCCACCGCCGGGGTCCTCCCGCTGACCCTCGCCTCCTACGTCGGCGTCGCCGCGCCCGGACCGGACGCGCCGGTGCTCGCCGCGCTGACCGCCCACCTGCGGCTGGCCGCCGACCTCGGCTGCCGCCACCTGCGGGTCTTCCCGCACGGCGGCCCCGGCCCGGCGGCCGAGGCCGACGAGCGCGCGGTCCGCCGCCTGCGCGCGGCGGCCCCGCGGGCGGCGGCCCTCGGCGTGCGGATCCTCGTCGAGACCCACGACTCCCACCGCGCCGGGGCAGCCCTGGCACCCCTGCTGAACCGGGTGGACCACCCCGCGGTCGGAGCGCTCTGGGACCTGCTGCACACCTGGCTGGCCGGCGAGACCCCGGCACGGACCCACCGCGCGCTCGGCCCCCACCTCGGCTACGCGCAGGTCAAGGACGTCGCCTCGGCGGACGACCTCACCCCGCTGCCGCTCGGCACCGGAGTGCTGCCGATCGCCGACTGCCTGCACCTGCTGCCGCCCGGCACCTGGGCGGCCTGGGAGTACGAGGCCCCCTGGCACCCGCGCGCCGCGCCCCTGGCACCGCGGCTGGGCAGCGGGGCGCGCCACCTGTCCGCACTGCTGCCGGGCTGAGGGCGCACACGGGTTCCTCAGGCCCTGTCCGGCCGAGGCGGCGCCGCGCCCCTCACCCCAGGGTCGCGGCGCCCGTCCGCGGGGCCGTCCGCTCGGCCCCGCAGGAAGCGCGCACGCGCAGGACCGGGAGCAGCGCCGTGCGGTGCACCGGCAGCTCGGCGCCCGCCGCCAGGCGGCGCAGCAGCAGGTCGACGGCCGCCGCGCCCACCGCGTGCTTGGGCGGGGCGACGGCGGTCAGCGGGGGCGCGGCGAGCGCGGCGAAGACGTCGTCGTAGGCGACCAGTGCCACGTCCGCGGGCACCGCCAGGCCGTGCGCGCGCAGCAGCGGCGCCAGCCGCAGCGCGTCCTGGTCGTTGTGGACGAGCAGCGCCCGGGTCCCGGACCGCGCGGCCTCGGCGATCCGTGCCACCAACGGCTCGGGATCGGCCGGCAGGTTGCCCGGCCCGAGCATGTCCAGCGCCGGCAGGTCGGGCAGTCCGAGCAGCCGGGTGCCCTCCCGGTATCCGGCCCGCACCTCGGCGGCCGTCCAGGAGTCGCCGCGGGCGGCCAGCAGCACGCTCCCGTGGCCGAGCCCGGCCAGGTGGCGCAGGGCGCTCAGGACCCCGTGCCGGTGGTCGGAGGCCACGGTGTCCAGTCCGGCCCCGGGGCCGTCCGGGGTGGGGGAACGGCGCTCCACCAGCACGGCGGGCACCGGCAGGGCGTCCAGCCAGGCGTAGTCCTCGGCCGTCCGGCCCGGGACCAGCCCCGGGGCTAGCAGCAGGCCCTCGGCTCCGGACTCCAGCAGGCGTTCGGCCTGTAGCCGGTCGCCGCCCGCCCCGTACGGGGCGATGCCCAGGACCAGCCGGGCCCCGGCGGCCGCGGCGGCGGCCCGGGCCCCGGCGATCACCTCGTCGAAGTAGGAGCCGACCGAGGGCACCAGCAGGCCGAGGGCGCGGCCCTGCCCGGGGCCGGGGGCGAGCGGCGGCCCGGCGCCGTCGTCCGGGCGTTCCAGGGAGACGAAGCCGTGCGAGCGGGAGAGCCGGCCGGCGTCGGCGAGCGCGGCGACGTCCCGGCGGACCGTCACGGCCGGGATGCCCAGCCGGTCGGCCAGCTCCGTGAGGCGGACCCGCCCGCCGAGTTCGCCGACGGCCGACACGATCAGCCTGCGGCGCTCTTCCCCCGAGATGGCCATTCCGGCCTCCATCCGTCGTGTCGGCCGACGCGTCGTCCGGAAGCGGTCAGCCGATGATATTCCGATCGAAGAGTATCGTTCGATCGGAAATTGATCAATAAAGCCGATGATCGTCGATCGATTGACCGTGCGATCACCGAACTCCTAGGGTGACCACGGTGGCCGCCGCCGATCCGCCCGCGGCCACCCGCGCAGCCGTGCGCCCGGACCCACCGAGGTCCCCGCACCCCCCTCACTCCCGCTCCCCTCCCGCGGAGGACCCGATGGCCGACCAGGCCCCCCACCCCGCCCTCACCACCGACGGCGACACCTTCCTGCGCGGCGGACGTCCGCACCGGATCGTCTCCGCCGCCGTCCACTACTTCCGCATCCGCCCCCAACAGTGGACCGACCGCCTCACCCGGCTGCGCGCCATGGGCGTCAACACCGTCGAGACCTACGTCGCCTGGAACTTCCACCAGCCCACCCCCGGCCGCGCCGACTTCACCGGCGACCGCGACCTCGCCGCCTTCGTCCGCGCCGCCGGCGACCTCGGCCTCGACGTCATCGTCCGCCCGGGCCCCTACATCTGCGCCGAATGGGAGTTCGGCGGCCTGCCCGGCTGGCTGCTCGCCGACCCCGCGATGCGGCTGCGCCGCCTCGACCCGCCCTTCCTCGCCGCCGTGGACGCCTGGTTCGACCACCTGGTGCCCGTACTGCTCCCGCTGCTCTCCTCCCACGGCGGCCCGGTGGTCGCCGTCGCCGTGGAGAACGAGTACGGCAGCTACGGCAACGACACCGCCTACCTCGAACATCTGAGGGACGCCCTGGTCGCCCGCGGCGTCGACGTCCTGCTGTTCACCGCCGACGGTGCCGAGGACGGCTTCCAGCTCGGCGGCCGGGTGCCCGGACTCCTCACCACCGGCACCTTCGGCTCCCGCCCCGAGGAGTCCCTCGCCTGCCTGCGCCGCCACCAGCCGGTCGGCCCGCTGGTCACCATGGAGTACTGGTGCGGCTGGTTCGACCACTGGGGCGCACCGCACCACGTGCGCGACGCCGAGGACGCCGCCGAGGTCCTCGACGCCCAGCTCGCCGCCGGCGCCTCCGTCAACATGTACATGGGCCACGGCGGCACCAACTTCGGATGGTGGAACGGCGCCAACCACGACGGCACGAGCTACCAGCCGGACGTCACCAGCTACGACTACGACGCCCCGGTCGGCGAAGCCGGCGAACTCACCGAGAAGTTCCACCTCTTCCGCGCGGTGATCGAACGCCACCTCGGCCCCAACCCCCACCCGCTGCCGCCGCTGCCCGCCCGCCTCGCCCCCCGCAGCGCCCCCGTCACCGCCGGCCGCCCGCTGCTCGGCGCCGGCGGCGCCCTCGGCGAACTCTCCACCGCGCACCGCCTCCCCGAGCCCCTCCCGATGGAGCGGCTCGGCCAGAACCTCGGCCTCATCCACTACCGCACCCGCCTGCGCGGCCCGCTCGCCCACGGTGAACTGCGGGTGGACGGCCTCGCCGACCGCGCCCAGGTCTTCCTCGACGGCGAACCCCTCGGCGTCCTCGACCGCAACCACCCCGAACAGGCCCTGCCGCTTCGGGTGCCCGAGGGCGGCGCCGTCCTGGAACTGCTCGTCGAGAACCTCGGCCGGATCAACTACGGCCCGCTGCTGCACGACCCCAAGGGCATCACCGGCGGTGTCCGGGTCGACCGGCAGTACCAGTTCGGCTGGGAGATACGCCCGCTGCCCCTCGACGACCTGACGGCCCTCGCCCTCGGCGCGCCCTCCACCGCCGACGGCCCCGGCTTCCACCGCGCCGAACTGACCGTCGACACCCCCGCCGACGGCTTCCTCGCCCTGCCCGGCTTCACCAAGGGCATGGTCTGGCTGAACGGCTTCGCGCTCGGCCGCTACTGGGACCGCGGCCCGCAGCGCACCCTCTACGCCCCCGCGCCGCTCTGGCGGGCCGGCGCCAACGAGCTGCTGGTCCTCGAACTCCACCGCCCGGGCGACCGCGTCGAACTGGTCGAGGGCCCCGACCTCGGCCCCGCCGTCCCCGAGGAGCGCTACGGCTCCTGACCCCTCCCGCCCCGCGGGCGCGCGCCGGCCCCCGGCCCGGGCCCGCGGGGACCCCGCACCGGCCGTCCGCCCGGTGACCGAATGGTAGGTTCCTGTCCACCTCGACAGACCGGCCCACCGACAGGGAGTGCCATGCCGATCCCGGCGGACGATCGCCGCGCCCGCATCCTCGACACGGTGCGCGGCCTGGGCACCGTCCGGGTGGTGGACCTCGCCGAGCGGCTCGGCCTGCCCGCCGTCACCGTCCGCCGGGACGTCGCGAGCCTCGCCGACGCGGGCCTGCTCCGCCGCACCCACGGCTCCGTCTCCTTCGGCGGCCCCGCGGACGCCCCCGCCCCCGTGCCGCCCCGGCCCGCCGAGGCCCCCACCCTGGGCCTGCTCGTCCCCGCCGTGGTGCAGTACTTCGACGAGGTCATCGCCGGCGCGCGCACCGCCGCTGCCGAGGCCGGCGCGCACCTGGTCCTCGGCATCTCCTCCTACGAGGCCAGCGCCGACCGCGTCCAGGTCGACCAGCTCCTCGCCTCCGGCGCCCAGGGCCTTCTGCTCGCCCCGAACTGGACCGCCGCCGACCGCCCCGAGGACCACGCCTGGGCGGCCGAACTCCCCGTCCCCGCCGTCCTGCTGGAACGACGCCCGGCCCCCGGCAGCCCCGCCGCGGCCCTCGACGCGGTCGGCTCCGACCACCGCCACGGCGTCCTGCTCGCCTTGCGCCACCTCACCTCCCTCGGCCACCGCCGGGTGGCCCTGGCGGCCCGCACCGACACCTGGACGGCCTACCAGGTCCGCCTGGGCTACACCGACGCCTGCCGCACCCTCGACCTGCCCGCCGAACCCGTCATCGACGTCCGCACCCCGGCCGCCGGCGTCGACTCCGTCGCCGCCCGGCTCGCCGAGGCGGTCGCCGACGGGGTCCGCGCCGCCCTCGTGCACAACGACCAGGACGCCCTGCAACTGCTGCCCCTGCTGCGCACCCGCGGCGTACGGATCCCCGAGGACCTCGCCCTGGTCGCCTACGACGACGTGTTCGCCGCCCTCGGCGCCCCGCCGCTGACCGCCGTGGCCCCGCCCAAGCGCGCCGTAGGCGCCGCCGCGGTGGACCTCCTGGTCCGCCGGCTGGCCGCCACCGGCCCCGCCCTGCCGGTGCACCACCTGGACCTCCTGCCGGACCTGACGGTGCGCGAGTCCTCCGGAGCCTGAGCGGGCGATGAAGGTGTACTTCATCCCCATTGGCCCGGCGCGGCTGAGCCGGTTCGAGGAGATCGGCCGCAGGCTCGGCCACCACGAGTGGGTCGTCGAGGACGGCAGTCTCAACATCTGGTCGGACCTAGAAGACTGACCGGGACATCGCTCCGGCGCCGGTGACGATCAGGGCCACCGGCGGGTACCCGGTCAGGGCCTCGGGTCGAGCGCGGGGCTGAGCCCGATGTCCTCTGACACGCGGTCCTGACCGATTGCCAAGTGGTCCTGACCAGCGCGGTGAAGTGCTCGCCGGTACGGGCTGTCACTGTCCCGCCGTACGCTCCCCCGAGCTGGAAGAGCCAGCCGGTCCGGGATTCCCGGGGCCGGCAGCGAGAAGGGCGCGGGACACGTGAGCTGGGATCCAGTCGGGACGGAGCAGCCGTGAGCCGATCGGACGAAATCCGTGGACACCCGCCGCCGGGGTGCCGGCCGGAGAGCCGGTGGGCTGAACACTGACTGCCGCCCGGAACCGGCGAGCGCGAGGGAACGAGGAGACCTGGTGGACCACGGAATGAGCGTGCTGCTCCGGGCGATTCCGCTGCTCATGGGCGCGGTGTCGGCCGCGCTCGGCGGCTACGTCCTCGCGCACTCCACCGGGCCGAGCGCCCGGGTCGCGGGCCTGACGCTGGTCTTCCTGGCCGCCGTCTGTCTCTGCCTGTTCGCCGTCGCGGCGACCGTCGTGCGGCAACTGACCGGCCGTTTCGGCGCGTTGGACCGGATCGGCTACCCGGCGTTCGGCTTCGCGGTGTCCGGGGCCGCCGTCGGCTACGGGCTGGGCCTGCTGGCGGAGAGCCACCGGCCGGTGGCCGACTTCGTGGCCGGCAGCGTGGTCCTCGGCATCGGCCTGGTCTGCGTGTGCGTCTCGTCGGTGGCCGCGGTCGCCACCCGCTTCACGCTGATCGGGCAGAACGCCGTCCTGCCGGAGGGTTCCCCGCCGCGCTCGCCCGCGCCGTTCGGCCGGTCCGCGGCCCGGGCGCTGGTGGCGGTCCCGCTCCTTGCGGCCGCCGCCGCCTGGGCGTGGGCGACCGTCATGCTGGCCAACGGGGGCGGCGGGGACTCGGACGGGCGCTTCACGGCCGGGCACGTGGTGGTCGACCAGGCGATCGTCTGCACCGCCCTGATCGGGCTGGTGATCACCCTGCTGCGGCAGATCCGGAACACCTACACCCGGCGGGAGCGGGTCTGGTGGCTCGTCCCGGCAGCCGTGCTCGGCGCCATGGACATCACCGGGGGCCTGGTCGTCGTCGCCCTGGACCCCCGGCCCGGTCAACTGGCCACCGGGTACGTGCAGATCGGGCTGGGTCTGCTGTGCTGGACCGTGCTGAGCGCGGTGCTGCTACTCGCCCTCGGCTGGCGCCGTGCCGCGCCGTCGGCCGGCCGCGCCCCGCTGGTCCCGGTCGGCACCACACTGCTGTGCCTGTTCATGTCGGCGTTCCTGTTCGAGTCGGCCGACCCGGACGTGACGGTCGCGGCCCGGGTCCTGGTCGGCCTCGGCGCCGTCTGCTTCTCGCTGTTCGCCGTGGTCTCCGTCCTGGAGGCCGGCGTCGCCGACCGGAACTGACCGGCCGCGAAGGTGACAGAGGCGGAGAAAGACGCCCGAAACCTCGCCGCAGCCACCCAGGACCGCGAACGGATGGCGGCCGCGCGGGACCTCGCCTGCGGTCCCGTCATCGCCACTGGCACGGAGCCGTGGCCACCGCCGGCACCGGATTCGGGCATCGCACCGCCCTTCAGCGGTGGGTCAGGTGCGGTCGTCGGCCGCCGTGTCGGGGAGGGCGCCGTGGCCGAGCCGGCGGCGGGCGGGCGCCGGTTGCCGCGCGGGGATGCCGCTGCCGTCGGCGGGCTCCAGGAACGGGGCCCGCTCGATCGCGAGCAGCCGGGGCCGGCCGGCCTGCGGGACGGCCTGGTCGGTGGCGGACTCGGAGAACGGCTGCCACAGCGGGCGCCGGGCCGGACGGCCGGAATGATCACTCATGGGTGACAGTCTGTCACCCGGCACAGCGCGCTGCCCGGGCGGGCGGCGGGGACCGGTCCGGCGGCCGCGTCGCGGTCCGGCAAGCCGCGGGACGCGGTCCTCCTCCCCCGGTGGGCGTTCCCGGGTACGGGCGCCCGCTGGGGAGGAGGGTGGGGTGGTGGGCGTCGTCGTGGTGGTCGAGCGGCCGGCGGACCGGGAGCTCCTGGTCCTGCGCGCGGCCGGCGACCCGGCCGCGGTCACCGCCTGCGGGCCCGACACGGCGGGCTGGGCGCCCGCCGTGTCGAGGAGTTCACCGCCCGATGGTCAGACGGCCACGAGGTGGAAAAGGTCCGGCTTGACGTCCTGGACCATCTGGTCGATGTCCTTGTCGGAGTGGTTCGCGGCGGCGACCCACTTGCCGGAGTGCTGGGCCTGGAGCGCGAACAGGGTACTGCCGTGCACATACGCCATCCAGAACGACTGGTTCGCGGGGACGTCCTCGTCGATGCAGCCGTATGTGGTGATCAGGGCGCCGTTCTCCTGGCCCCAGTGGTCGACCGCCATGCACCATCGCCGCATGGCGTCCTGGAGGTAGGCCAGCGTGCGGCCGTCGGAGGTCTGCTTCCGGCAGACGCGCCACTTCTGGTTCGACTCGTTGTTCCAGAAGTACTGGAGGACGGTGCCGTAGTTCCCGGAGGAGAGGGCGACGGTCAGCGGCCGGCCTTCGTCGGCCGTGTTGATCCGGTACAGGCCCGGGTCGCAGCGGTAGTTGCTCGAAGGGTCGGCGGCGAGGGGGCCGGCCGAGGAGGGGGCGGCCGAGGCGACGGGGGCGGCGGTGGACAGCAGGACGCACGCGGCGGCCGCCGCGCCGAGGACGTTCAGCGGACGGCGGGCACGGGCGTGCCGACGGTGCGGGCGAGGAGGCATCGTGGACTCGCTTTCGCAAGGGGCGGGCCTGGCTGCTCCGGTGGTCGGGGGCATCAGCAGGCGAGCCGCGCGCGGGCGGCGGCTCGAAGGGTGCCTGCGGGCTCCGGGAAGGAGCAGGCGACGGTTCCCTGCTCCATGACGTTGAAGGTGGTGAAGGTGCCCGGACCACCCGGGTTGAGTTCGACCCAGTAGCCGATGTTGCCGTCACGGGCGCAGATGAAGCGCACCCACTCGCCGGTGACCTTCTGGGTACCGCGGTAGAGGCCGTAGTAGCCGGGGCTGTTGAAGTTCACCGTGTCGGTGACGGTGGTGGTCCGGGTGGTGGCCTTGGTGTCCGACACCGAGAATCCGACCTTGACGCTCACCCTCGCGAAGATCGCCTTGAACTCGGCGCTCACCTCGACGCTGGAGTTGATCGTGGTGCTCACCGTGGCGACCTCGCTGAGGGTCTTCGTGTAGGTGCCCGTCGTGCCGGGGGCGACCGCGACCGCGAGGAAATCGGTGACGGTCGGCTCGACCCTGACGTTGTCGACGTCCTCCCAGTAGGTGTCCTTGGCCGGGTCGCACTGGGTGGTCGGCGGATAGGGGGTGGCGTGCGCGGGCGCCGCGCCGAGGCCAAGCCCGGCAACCGCGACGAGCGCGGAGATTCCCGAGGTGACGGCGGTGCGGTTGACGTGCCTGGTGCGTTTGGTGTGCCTGGTGCGCGAACTCATGGGGGAGCTCCTCCGGTGGAAGGGATGCGCAGCGATACGTCATGTGCATGACGTGACACCGTGGAGGAAATTCTCACATTCGCGCGGGGACCGTCCCATCCCAGATTCCTGGGAGCGCACACCGGGGCGCACCGGGCACGGGGAAGCCGCTCGCCCCCCGCGCTCGGGCCCGTACGGCCTGGCGGCGTGCCGGGGACGGCCGGGGCGCCGAGGCGGACTTCCCGGGGATGCTCCGTCACCAGGGCTCCCCCTGGCCGGTCCTGTCACCGCCCGCGGCCGCCGGCCCGCTCCGGGCGCCGGCAGGCGAGGACGGGGCGGGGCGGGCGTGGGAGCGACGCCGGCGCTCCCTCCCCCGGCCGCTGGTCGCCCTGGCCGGCGCCGCGGCCTCCGAAGCACGCGGCGCGGTGGCGGAGGAGTGGCCCGCGGGACCGGCCCCCAGGTCGGCGGGAGCGGCCCGCTCACGCGCCCGGGTGTGGTGCGGCTCCGTCCGGAGTACGGGGGGAGTTGAAGGTGAAGGCGCGCGGGGAGGGGCCGTTCGCGCGCAGGTCGGCCAGTCGCTCCAGGGCCTCGTCGGCGTCCGGCAGGTGCCCGGCCGGGACCCACCACAGGACCAGGTGCGCCTCGACGTTCCGCTCGAACCACTCACGCCGCCGCCGCATCGCCTCCAGGTGCCCGCTGCGGTAGGTGAACTCCCACAGCGCCTCCCGGCTCTCCCACACCGACATGTTGACGATGACGTCCTCGCCCGCCGGGCGCAGGGCGGTCGCGTCGTCCTTCCCGTCCGCGGCGAGCCGCCAGACGAAGCCGGGGGCGGTGTCGGCGGCGGCATTGACCGGGGAGACCAGATCGACGAACGGCGCGATGCGCGGGTCGTCGACGGGGTGGCGGAGCGTGGCGACGTTGAACTGGGCGAGGTGGTGGGAGGTCATGGCGCCATCCCAGCACGGGCCTTCTTTCTATGTCAATCAATATTGTTTTTAGAAGGCTCGACCACCACGCAGCACTCCCCGGGCCGGGCGTCCATCCGGGCATGGAGGGCGCCATCCGCGCCGAGAAGTCCCTCCAGGAGGGCGAGGTTCATGCCGCAGACGAGGGGCGGGAATCGCTCGGCGACGGAGTGGAAGGGGCAGTTGCGCATGCGAATGGCCCCCTCCTCCAGGCGGGGTTCGTACCCGCGGGCGGTCAGCAGCGCGACGGCCTCGTCGAGCCCCCCGCAGGGCGCGGCCGCTCCGCGCTCGGCCTCCCCCCGCCGCCGCGCGGCCGCGCGCAGCCCGTCGTCCAGCCCGGCCCGCTCGGCGGCCTCGGCGAGCAGTTCGGCGGCCGTCCGGTAGTCGCGCGCGGGCAGCGAGACCACCCGCTCGGCGCGCGTCCGCGTGTACACCTTCGCCGGCCGCCCCGCCCCCGGCCCCGACCGCCCGGTGAGCCTGCGGCTGCCGCTCTCCAGCAGCCCGGCCTCGACCAGCTTCTCCAGGTGGTGCGCCGCCAGTGTCCGCGCCACCCCGACGGCCTCCGCCGCCTCGTTCCGGCCCACCTCGCGGCCCTGGGCCGCCACGTACGCGTAGAGGCGGCGGCGCACGGGGTCGTGCAGGGCGGCGATCGCTTCGATGTGCTCCATGCGGCCATTCTAGGAACAATGGTCATTGGAGATAGAGGGGCGGGCCGCAGGGGCCGACGGGCCGGGCCGACCGGGCGGCGGGGTGGTCCGGTCGGCTCCCGGTGCAACGCCGCCGCGTTGCCGCCCGACGCGGCGCGGACGTGGACACGGGAACGGCGGTCGTGCGCACCGGCCCGCTCCCCCGCCCAGACCACGCGCACAGGAAGTGGGCGGCTTCGCGGGCGCGGTCGGGACGGAAATCCTCTTGCCAGGGGCGCACAGGCCGCGCGGATACTGCGGCATGAGCAGAATCGCGCAGGTGATCGTGCTGGCGACGTACGCGGACGAGGCCATGGAGCCGCTGACGCGGCAGGACTCGCCGCACTGGCGCTTCAAGCCGCTCGGTCTGTTCGCCGGCGGGTGGGTGATCGAGTTCTACGGGCTGCGCCACCGTAGCGGACTGCTCCGGCAACTGGAGTCCCTGGCGTGGCCGCACCCGGAGAGCGTGCAGGTGCTGATCCACGACGAGGAGGACGACTGCTACGGGCTGTGGATGATGCGCGACGGCGCCCTGACCGAGGTGCCGATCCCCGGCCACCAGCGGTACTACAACCCCGTGCCTCTCGGAACCTCCCGAACCGACCCGCCCTCACCGGGCTACCTGTGGCGGCCGGAGACGGTGGCGGGAGCCTTCGGGGAGGGTGCCCTCACCTCGCCCCTGGATCCGCGCCCCGCCTGGTGAGACCCACCGGGCCGGCCGTGCCGCACCGTGGGGGGCGCCCGGCGGGCAGCCGGCCCAGGCCGAAGCCGAGGACGCGCAGCGGCGGGCACGGGGCGGTCGGGGCGGCGGCAACCGGAGGCCGTGCGGCTGCGTCCACCCGGATACGAACGGTCGCCCGACCGTCGTGCTCCTGGGGGGATTTCCGTACATGCCGATCAACGACGCCGTCTTTGCGCCACCGCCGCCCGGTGCCCTGACGCCCTGCCCGAGCTGCGCGCTGACCGACCAGGTCCGCAGTGTGCCGGCGGTCCACCTGGGCGAGCGGCGGAACGTCACCGTGCGCTCCTCCGGCCGCGACGGCCGCGTTGAGACCCGCGAGGAGGTCTCCGCCCTCGGCCGGGCCCTGGCGCCCGCGCCGCCCGCGGTCGGCACGGCGGTCCAGACGCTGGCATCCCTGGGCTTCGTGACGCTGGTCGGGGCGGTCTTCACCTTCGTCCAGGGGACCATGGCGCGCGACGCGCCCGTCGCCCGGAAGCCCGACCTCTCGCCGCCGGACTGGGTGACCGCGCACCCGGGGTTCCCGAACGACTTCCCCACCGACCTCCTCCCGGGCGACCTTCCGAAGGCCGCTCCGGCTTCCCCGGCCACGCACACGGCGGCCGCGCTCGCCGACGCGAACGACGCGCTGGTCCCGCTCTGGGGGTCGTGTCTGATCCTGGCCGTCGCGATCGCCCTGCTGGCGGGCGCGACCGCACTGTTCCTCGCCAGGCGGCGGCACCTGGCAGGCCGGCCCCGGGCCGAACGGCTCTGGAACCAGGCCTGGTACTGCGCCCGTTGCGGCACCACGCACTTCCCGCCCGCCGCCGGACAGGGCACCGGGTCGCTCGGCCTCGCGGAGTTCCGCAAGACGGTCTGGACAGCGGGCGGCTACGGCGACCTCGCCGACCGGTACCGGCCATAGACGGGCCCGACACGCCCCGAAGGTTGGCAGGATCCAAGAGGTCGGCAAGCCGTGCTCCCGCTGACCACCCACCACTTCGCCGAAGGCAGGGAAGACACCGTGCGCCCGGACGGGCTGCTTCGCCACGGGCGCGCCAGCGGCTCCCGACGGGCCGAGCGGCGGCGCGCGGGGACCCGGCGGGCGGACCGGCGGCGGCGCGCGGGGACGGCGGCCGGACGGCGGCCGCTCGCGCCTACCTCGGCCCGACCAGCCCGCACTCGTACGCGAAGATCACCGCCTGCACCCGGTCCCGCAGGCCCAGCTTGGCCATGACCCGGCCGAGATGCTTCTTCACCGTGGGCTCCGCGAGACCGAGGGCGGCGGCGAGTTCCGTGTTGGTCAGGCCGCGGGCGGCCCCCAACAGGACCTCCCGCTCGCGCGCGGTCAGCACGCGCAGCCGCTCCGCGTCGCCCCCGCCCCCGCCCCCGGCTCCGGCGGCGGGGAGCCGGTGGGCGAAGCGGTCCAGCAGCAGCCGGGTCACCCGAGGGGAGACCACGGCGTCCCCCCGGGCCACGTCGCGGATCGCCCCCAGCAGCTCCTCCGGCCGGCTGTTCTTCAGCAGGAAGCCGCAGGCCCCGGCGCGCAGCGCCTCGACGGCGTACGCCTCCAGGTCGAAGGTCGTGAGCACCAGCACCCGCGTCCCGGGCACCTCGCGCAGCAGGCGCCGGGTCGCCCCGATGCCGTCGGTGCCCGGCATCCGCACGTCCATCAGCACCACGTCCGGCCGCAGCCGCCGCGCCAGCTCCACCGCCGCCGCCCCGTCGGCCGCCTCCCCGACCGGCTCCATGTCCGGCTCGGCGCGCAGGATCATGCCGAACGCCAGCCGCAGCAGCTCCTCGTCGTCCACCAGCAGCACCCGGACGTTCACGGCGCGCCCCCGGGATCCAGCCGTACGAAGACCCGCCAGCCGCCGCCCGGCCGCGGACCCGCCTCCAGCACCCCGCCGAAGGCCGCGGCGCGCTCCCGCATCCCCGCGAGACCCCGCCCGGACCCGGCGGATCCCGGCCGCCCGGTCCCTGCGGCCCGCCCGTCGTCGGTCACCTCGACCGTGACCGCCCCCGGCGCGCAGGACACCCGCACCTCGGCGCGCGACCCCTGCGGCGCGTGGCGCAGCGCGTTGGTCAGCGACTCCTGGACGAGCCGGTGCACCGTCAGCTGCGCCGCGGCCGGCACCCGGGCGGCCTCGCCGTCCACCCGCAGCCGGGTCACGAGGCCCGCCGCCTCCATCTGCTCGCACAACGCCCTGAGCTGCCCGATCCCCGGCGGCGACCGCCGGTCGTCCCCGGGCCCCGTGTCGGGACCGGCGTCGGGACCGGCGTCCTGGAGCAGGCCCAGGGCCCGCCGCATGTCGGTCAGCGCCTGCCGCCCGGTCTCCGCGATCCGGGCCGTCACGGCGCAGGCGTCGGCCGGCCTCGCGTGCCCGAGCGCGTCCGCCAGCGCCACCACCACTGACAGGCCGTGCGTCACGCTGTCGTGCAACTCCCTTGCGATCCGGGCGCGTTCCTCCTCCACCGCCAGGCGCTCCCGCTCGTCGCGGTCCAGTTCCAGCCGTGCCAGCCGCTCCGCCCGCGCGGCCCGCCGGATCCGGGCGTTCGCCCCGAGCAGCGCGCTCGCGGCGACCGCCGCCGTCATCGCGGCGGCCGAGGCGGGGAACCGGCCCTCGGGCGCCCAGCGCGCCGCCGCCAGCACCGCCCCGGCCACCGCCACCAGAGCCGCCGCCCACGCGGACCGGTACGGCGCCCGCGCGGTCACCGTCCCGAGGGCGACCAGCAACGCCGCGTCGGCGGGCAGCTGAACGCCCAGCAGCCACTGCGCGAGCGCCGCGGCGGCGATCGCCCCGAACGCGGCCCGGGGCGCCCGCCGCCGCCACACCAACGGCAGCACCAGGGCGGTCTGCAGCGCGAAGCCCGTACCGTTCGCCACCCGCCCCGGCCCGAGTGTCACCAGGAACAGGGCCGCCGCGAGCGCGGCGTCCGCCACCAGGGGCGGCACCCGCCCCGGCAGCCGGGCGAGGGCTCCCGGCGGGCCCGTCCGTACCGCGCCGGTCTCGGTCATCGTGTCCGTCCTCGCGTCCGCGTCGTCCGGCGTCCTCGCCGGAGCCCCACGGTAGGGCCCTCGCGCCCGCGAAGGCGTCCGCCCGCCGGCGGACACCGAGGGAGACCCCGGGACACCGGGGGCTCCTCCGCGCGGAGGAGCGAACGCGCGCCGGGGCGACCCGCGCCCACCGGCGGGATCGTCCCCCGGCAGGGCGCCCCGCACCCCCCGGCGGCGGAACCCTGGTGGCGACCCCGCAGCCGCACCACCTGAGGAGTACGCGCCATGCCCCCGCCCATGCCCCCGACCCGCCGCGCCCTGCTCGGCACGCTCGGCGTCGCCGCGCTCGCCACCGTGGCCGCCGCCCCGGCCGGGGGACATGGCCCCGCCGCCCCCGTCCCGCTGCGCCTGCCCGCGCCCACCGGGCCCTGGCCCGTCGGCACCGTCGCGCTGCACCTGGTCGACGACAGCCGCCCCGACCCCCTCCTCCCCGCCAAGCCCTACCGGGAGCTCATGGCCGGCCTCTGGTACCCGGCGGAACCCGGCGCCGGGCACCCGACGGCCCCCTGGCTGCCCCCGGCCGCGGCGGCCGACTGGGACGCGCACTCCGCACCGGCCCTCGGTGTCCCCGCCGGCGCCGCCGACTGGCGGGGGATCAGGACCCACGCCCGCACCGGCGCGCCCGTCGCCCGGCGCGCCGGCCGGCTGCCCGTGGTGCTGTTCTCCCCCGGCGACGGCGGCTCGCGCGCCCTCGGCACCACCCTGGTCGAGGAGTTGGCGAGCCGCGGCCACCTCGTCGTCACCCTCGACTCCACGTACGAGGCCGAACAGGTCGAATTCCCCGGCGGCCGTGTCGAACGCGCCCTCCCGCTCCCCGACGACCTCACCCCGGAGGTCGTCGCCGCCCTCCTCGCCGGGCACTCCCGGGCCCGCCTCGCCGACGCCCGCTTCGTCCTCGGCGCACTCGACCGCCTCGCCCGCGGGGACCGCCCCGACACCGGCACCGGCCCGCTCCCGGACGGGCTCGCCGAAGCCGCCGACCCGGCCAGGACCGGCGTGCTCGGGCAGTCCCTCGGCGGCTCCGTCGCCGCCCAGCTCGCCCACGACGAGCCCCGCGTCCGCGCGGCGGCCGACCTCGACGGTGCCCTCCTCGGACCCGTCGCCGACAGCGGCCTCGCCAAGCCCTTCCTGCTGATGGCCTCCGGTACGAAGACCCTGCGCACCGAACCGAGCTGGGCCTCGTGCTGGGCGGCGTCCACCGGCCTGCGGCACGCCCTGCGGCTGCGCAACACCGCCCACGGCTCGTACACCGACCTCCAGGTCCTCCTGCCCCAGCTCGTCCGCCGCCTCCCGGTCCCCGACGCGGCCGGACTCATCGGCACCGTCGACCCCCGGCGCTCCCTGGCCGCCCAGCGCACCGCCGTCGCCGCCTTCTTCGCGCGGTACCTGACGGGGCGGCCCACCGGCTTCCTCGATCGGCCCGGCGACGACTGGCCGGAGCTGGAGGTGCTGCGCTGAACCGGCCCGCCCGCCGACACCGCGTCACAGGTACGGCCCGACCCGCAGCACCGTGACCGTGCCGCCGTCCCGGCCGCCACACCCCCGGCCCAGTGGATCCGCCAGACGCCCGGCCCCCGGGTCGATGTGGGACGCCCACGCCACCGCACCCGTTCGGTCCATCAGGTGCGGAGCCCCGGAACGGGCTTCGGGCCCGTCCTGGCGTCGAGCTGACGGGTGTCCACATCTCCCGGCCGCTCTTCCCGGAAGCACCGCCGGGGACTCGTACTCTCCCGTGGTCAGGAGCCGCAGTTCGATCCGCAACTGGTCCCGCAGCCGATCGGGCCGTTGCTGCCGCAGCTCCTGCCGCTGTAGCTGCCCCCGCTGTGGGAGCGGCGGGTGCTCCTGCTGGCCCGGGCTCGGGCCGAGGCACGGGCGCGGGAGGCTTCGAGGCAGACCCGCAGGGCGTGCTCGGCCGGCAGGGCCGACATCCCGACCAGGGCCACGGCCATCGGCGCGTGCTCGCGACGGTCGGCCGTGGGCCCGTGCTCGCGACGGTCGGCCGACCGGGCTTCGGAGAGCACCCGGGAGCCGAGCCCGGTGTGCCGACTGAAGTCCCCGTACATGTCCACCAGCGCGACGGCCAGCCGGGCCACCGCGAACAGCGTGGGGAAGGCCAGCAGCGGGAGGAGCCAGCTCTCGTCCCGCACGAGTGCGTACACGAAGGCGGCCACGCCCACCGCGGCCACCACGAAGGACACCAGGACCATCGACTCCTCGGCCAGCGAAGCCCGGTCGAGGAGCTTTGCGTCATGGAGCAGACCCGCTGCCACCAGGCGGCGGCGCACGGCGTGTGGCGGCGCGTCGTCGTCCAACCACATGGTCAGCGTCCTCATGTCACCAGTGCGGGTGGGACCGAGACTGCGGACGGCCGCCGCCTCGAAGTAGTCCTCCGGGTCGGTCGCGGTCACGGTCGCGGTGACGTCCCCCGAGCGGGAGACGACGATCCGGCCCGCGTCGTGCATCTTCAGGAGCCTCAGCTCCACCAGGTGGCCCGCCAGGCAGGCCACTTCCTCCACGCTGGGGTCGAACTCCCGTCCCTTCGCGCGCCGTTCGATGCCGTACAGCTTGCCCATCCAGACGCCGGCATTCAGCCAGGTCGCGGCCACTGCCGTCCCTGCCCCCACCAGCAGGCCCGGTACCACCCACATGACGCCCCCTTCGCATCACTCAAGTGTGGGAACGTCCCGTGCCGCCCGGCAAGTCCGTCGACGAGGGCGGGCACCCGGCCCTGCCCACAGGACGCCGTCGATCACCCCGCGGGACGGCGGCCTCCAGGCATTCGGTCCTGGGTTGTCCTGATGGGGGCAGAGGCTCAGGCGAAGCTCCGCGCTTCGGTTTCCACTGCCGGATCGGTCCCACCGGCGCCGGGCGTCGGAGGTCAACCCGTCGGCGGGCCTGGGGCCTGTCGTCGAACTCCCGTCGTCCGCCCGGAGGGCGGGCGGGGCGGCGTTGGGGTGCGTGCATCGCAAGGCGGAGGAGGGAGCCACTGCGGTGGGGGCACCTCCCGGCCGAAGGCTGGGGGCCATTGGCGACCGACGACAACGCGGCGAGGTGCGCTTGTGCCCTGGGGGTACCTCCCGGCCGAAGGC
Organism: Kitasatospora sp. NPDC058184; assembly: GCF_042883725.1. Lineage (NCBI taxonomy): Bacteria > Bacillati > Actinomycetota > Actinomycetes > Kitasatosporales > Streptomycetaceae > Kitasatospora > Kitasatospora sp. NPDC058184. Next base: position 466,929 of record NZ_JBHVVE010000003.1, on the reverse strand, counting down.
TGGGGGAGCGTCGCCCCGCAGACGCGAGTTTGAAGACACGCCCTAGACACTCCCGACGTAGACGCGCAGGTCGGAGTGTCCGGTCGGCACCTTCCACCGGTTCAGGGCGTCCGCCATGTGGTACGGCCAGCCGGCGTCGTCCTGGTCGGCGACGAACCGCACGACACGTTGCTGCACGTCACTCAGGTCCCCGAAGGACTGCGGCGGTTCGGCTGGTTCGCCCGGGAAGACCGCCGTGAACAGCATGTGCGTGATGTAGTACCTGTCGCCCTGCCTTTCGCCGCCCGCGCAGTCAGCCAGGCCGGCCAGCATGGCATCGACCGCCCGGAGCGTCGTGGCCTCGGGCATCTCGGCCAGGGCCGTCACTGCGAGGCCGCCGTAGGAGCCACTCAGGAACGACATCGTCGCGGTCCTTTCCGGCGGCCGGGCGACGACCCGGACCAGCACGTCGACGACGGCTTGGCCGGCGATGCCGAGCCGGGTCAACGCGAAGGCGGAGGCCCAGCGCAGTTCGACGACGGGGCTGTCCAGGTAGCTTTCGACGAAGGGGACGACCGCCGGATCGCCGAGCAGCCCGAGGGCGACCAGGCCCGTCGCCGCGGCGCCCGGCGAGGCTTCGTCGGCGACGAACGCCTTCAGCAGCGGGATCGACGTCGACGCGGACTCGGGGAACCACGCGAGCAGGTTCGCCGTCTCGGCGCGCAGTTCAGGGCTGTTCGAGGCCAGCAGGACGGCGAGTGCGGGAAGCGCCTCCCGCACGGCGTCGTAGCACACCACCACCGCTTCGGCGTCGATGAGCACCTGCTCGCAGCCCTCCTCGCGCTGCTTGCGCTGCTCGTCGTCCGCGGCCTCGGCGATCCACCGGGCCCAGTCGTCGGCCTCGCCTCGCATCCTTGCCAGGTAGTCGCGGTCTTCCCGAGGGTTGTAGCCGTTCGGCAGATGGTTGTTGTCCAGCCCGATCGCGATGGCGACCAGCAGACCGACGAACCGATGCCTGTCGACCGATCTCGGGTCGAGCGCCATCCGCACGAGAAAAGGGACGGTGTGCACCGCGGCCTGCGACCGCGTGCCCTGGTGCACGATCTTGTTCGCGAGCAGCGCGCTCGACGGGTACGGGCCCTCCCGATCCCCCGTCTGCATCGCCCGGAGATGTCCGGGTACATCGTCGGCCTTGCCATAGGAGTGCTGCAGTTGGGCCCAGGGCACATCGTCCAGGCCGGCAAGAGGATCGCGGGTCACAGCAGCAGATCCTGGCACACCGGGAGTCCGCCCTGCGATTCGACGTTCGATTCCTGACCTGGCCAGATGGTGCCCGGATCTTTGGGAACAGGCTCCGCCCCAGGTTCCGCCGGCGCGACGAGGCGGCGACGGCAGGACGACGGCGGCAGGACCGCGCCCCGGAGCGAATCCATCCGGGACCTCACGTCCGCGCGGTACCTCGCCGCCGACGGTGGGGCGACGGCGCGTTCCACGGGCCGCCCACCGCTGAAACAGCCGAAACCGGAAGGGTGACCGCGGCATCCGGCCACGGCCACCCCACCACTCTTGATCCGGGGTTGCGGTCAGGCCTGTACGGCGATGAGCTGGAACTTCTCGTTCGGGTCGCCGGTGCAGTCCCACAGGACGATCGGGGTTTCGTTGTTCCAGACCGGGCCGGCGCCGGCGACGTTCAGGCAGCGGTTGCTGGCGGGGTTGCGCAGCTGGCCCTCGGCGGTCCACTCGAACTTCT